>CAYHGV010000161.1:0-1539 GCA_964356135.1 uncultured bacterium | reverse complement strand
TGTCAACCCTCCATGTCAATTCCCTCGAGGGTAACGATAGGGTGACCGGGTCCGAAGCATCCGATAGACTATTCTCGCCAACCATCGGGACAAAGCAAGGTGAGCCACACGTCCGCTTTTTCCTTCCCTGCGTTTCTTACGGAAATAATCGCGGGAGGGACCGTCTTCCCGTAACTGCACCAGGGCGAGCTGGAAGAATGCCTGCTTCAACCGGCGATTGTAGCGATTCCTCGGTCTTGGGAACGGATTGCTGCCGCCACTCTGCTTGGAAGCCGGCGCCAACCCACAGTACGCCACATAGGCGTTGTGATTGGGAAAGCGGTCCACAACTCCCGTTTCTCCAAGGATTATTCCTTGAATGACCGTCCCCGCCCCTCGTAAACCATCGAAGGGTTTCTCGGAGTCATGCTGTAGGAGCCCAGAAAGTTTCTCTTCGATGGTTTTGATCTGGGTATTATAGAGCGTGATCTGATTAGCCAGGAGTTGTATCTGAAGCTCGGCTGCTTCCAAATACGCATCGTCCTGCCATCCGCCACAGGCTGCAAGCTCCTGCCATTTTTTTTGACCCAAAGACTCTTTCACCGCTTCCGGGTTATTGAGTGCCCGGTTGATGCTCGGATAGGCGGCAAAAAACTTCAGAGCCTTTTTGGTCTTCAAGTCCACAAAGAGACCCTTATAGGCGATGCCGTAGGTGTCGATGAGGGAACGGTGGAGCTGGTTGAGGCACCGCGTCCGATCTTCGACCAGGCGCTGTCGTAACCGGCTGATCCTCTTATAAGTCGCGATTTTCCTCGTGGTTTTCACCGGGGTAAGAGTAGAGGGAAAGTGAAACAGTGCCTGGGCAAATATCCGGGCATCCAGCTCGTCGCTCGAGTTCTCGGAGAAGGCATCCCGCAGGTTGGCCGACTTCTTGGGGTTGAGCTCATACACCGGATAACCCCGTTCCAGAAGCTCAAGGGCAAATCGCTCGCCGCAGCCTCCATAACCCTCGATCGCCACCTCGACCTTGGGATGGCCGAAGCGCTTCTGGACGACTCTTTCAAGCATGTTGACTGCACCGGGAAGGTTTGGTATTGTGACGATAACCTCTTTTGAGGCCTGGGAGAGTATGGCCACTTTATGGGACGCCCGTGCAGGGTCGATTCCCATTGCCACTCTCCCATTTCTTTTAGATTGTAATTTCATTCCGGTCATCTTTTCGCTCCTTTCCTGAAAATAGTATGTTCCTCTGGCGGCACTTGCGTGGCGTAACCACAAATAAACCCTCCATCAGCCATACCAGAGAATAATAGTAAAGAGTGAGGTGGCAGTTGACAAAAAACCTTTGAAGGTAAAGCTTTGAGGCCATGTCTCACTCTATCGTTACTATATCGCAATTTTATTTTGTGGTCAATTTTATTCATAACGGTTTCGCCAATTTTTCATGTGCCGCTTTCTCAGGTACTCTTCTTAACCACTGAGCCTTTCCCTTCCTCTTATTCCACATCTCTTCCTCACCGAGAAGATCCGTATCCATCTCTAAATCATCAGATCTAATAC
>CAYHGV010000160.1:0-1693 GCA_964356135.1 uncultured bacterium | reverse complement strand
AGTAAACAGAAAGAGCGTAGAGAGTAAGGCGTAAAGCGTGAAAAATAAAATAATACAAAAAAATTACTGTTGACGGAGGAAGAGGGAGCGGTAAAATACGATGTGCTGAGTTTATTAATTGTGCTGGTTGCCGCTCCGCAGTTGACTTTTTTAAATCTCTTCCCCGGGGCGCAGGCGACCGCGCTCGCCGGTTGTGTCAGTGCCGTCACCGAGTACCCGACCGTTGCCTATTACAACCCGGCCGGCCTCACATTGTTGCCGGGCGACAATTTCACCATCACCCATAGCCATCTCCAGCCAAAATACAAAGATGTCTCAGGCTCGTTCCACGAATACTTTGGCTTCACCACTCCCCTCACCGCGCGATTGAGCGTGGGATTACACGGACTGTTCTTCGTCCGCGGGGAAACAGAAATTTTTTCCTTCACCACCAAAGAAAAAGCCGGTTTCGATGTCGCGATCGGAGTAAGCCTCGGCTACCGATTATTTGAACATGCCGCAGTCGGAGTCACCCCGAAGTATATTTATTCCATGAATCTGCAAACCGGCTCGGAGAGCAAGGATTGGACGGTCGCGGCTGATTTCGGTGCACTCTATACACTACTGCCGGCGATAACCGTCGGTGGAGTCGTCCAGAATATCGGCGAGGACATTCACTACAACATCGGCAATGAATCCCGGACCCTCCCCCGCCGGTTCAAGCTCGGCTTAAAGCTTACGCCTTTAGCTACCCGGGAATTCGGCCTTTTCTTTACACCCGAAATTACAATACCATTCGATTCTACCCGGATCGGCAAAGGAGTCGGAGCTGAATTTAACTGGCGGACAATTCTCTTTCTCCGAGCCGGATTGTTTAACGATCAGTATCGAAACGGATTTACGATTGGCGGCGGTTTCCGCTACAAACGATTGAATGTTGATGTCGGCACCGACGAGCGGTTATTCCCAAAACCGCGGATGTACTGGAAATTTAGCCTGTCGTTCCGGTCGTAGTAGAAAAAAGTTAAAATGGCTAAATAAAGATTTCACCACAAAGGGCACAAAGACCACAAAGAAAAAAGAAAGATTAACCACGTGGGGACGCGGACAACCACGGAAGATAATAATTTACCACAGATGGCGGCACCGAGGGTGCCGACACAGATGGCGCCTCGAAACGAGGCGCACACGGATAAACATTGAGAAAAAAAGTTAAAAATAATTAAATGATGAATGCACAATGGTTAAAAAGAAACGGGAATAATTTAACCACAGAAGAAAATAAAGGGATGAGGAGCGGAGAGCGAGAAGCGTAAGGCGTAGAGCGTACGGCGTAGGGGGAATGAAAAATGGAAATGGGAAGAAAGCGAAGAGCGTAGGGAGTAAGGCGAAGGCAGTAGGCAGAAAAATATAAATGAAAATTTGAGCTAAAAAATCATCCGCGGGAAAGACTGAAAACTGCGAGTTTAAATGACCGAGATTAACAGCGAAAAGAAAAAAAGCCGTTTGTTGAGATTGTATTCACTTTCGCGCAGCGCCCGTAACAGCACACCGAGCCTTCGAACAAGTTCGTCATAGCTATGCTGGGCTGCCTTTTTCCGGATTTCCGCCCCGTATTGATTGAGCGCCATCCTCAACCCCAATTTTTCCGAAAGGGTCTGGCGGTAGAGAAAAAGCAGTGAAGTGATAAAAGGTAAAAGAGATTCGTCCTTGA
>CAYHGV010000159.1:0-1813 GCA_964356135.1 uncultured bacterium | reverse complement strand
CAACGCCAGGCCTGGATACGGTTTGAGACCATGCCCGGAGAGCAAGCTCAGGTCGATTGGGCCCATTTCTGTGCCAAAGACCTCTTTGGCCAGACATGCCGCTTCCACTGCTTCACGATGGTGCTCGGGTTCTCCCGCTATCTCTATGCCGAGTTTACGCCAAAGATGGACCTCCAGACCCTCCTGCGCTGCCATATCAACGCCTTTGAGTATTTCGGCGGTCACACGAAAACCATCCTCTATGATAACATGAAACAGGTTATCCTGTGGCGGGATGACGGTACCGGCGAAGTCCATTTCCAGCCCCGATTCATCGACTTCGCTACTCACTACTCCTTTGAGCCCAAACTCTGCCGGCCGAGGAGACCCCAGACCAAAGGCAAAATCGAAAGCGGTATAAAGTATGTGCGCCAGAATTTCTTCCAGGGCGAGAGGTTTACCGGTCTCTTCGCCATGAATGGACAATTACGAGAGTGGCTCGATTCGGTAGCCAATGTGAGGGCCCACGGTACTACTCAGGAGATTCCGTTCGAACGATTGCAGCGAGAGAATCTCATTCCCCTGCCCACGATTCCGTATGATACCTCGTCCGTTGAGAGCCGGATTGCCACCAAGGACTGCTTCATCTCCTATCAGGGGAATCGGTATTCGATCCCTTTTCAATATGTGAGAAAAGCATTGACCGTGCGTGACCGGGGCAACGGGTTACTCCAGATTTATGACAAAGATGAGCTCATTGCCACTCACCGACTCGGTTTCAATAAAGGGCGGGTGATAGTAAATCCGGCCCACACGAAAGGGCTGATGCCATCTGCTCGTCAAAGGGAAAGTCAGGAAAGCCTGGCAGGACCGGTTCTGGTAAAGGAAGTAGCGAGAGAAGTCCTCTCGGCGGCAGTTGAGAAGAGGTCGTTACTGGTGTACCAGCAGCTTGGAGAGGAGGGGTCATGAGCAGCCTAACTTCTGCCCGGATCGAATCCAACCTTGTTTATCTGGGGTTAAAAAGGACGAAGGAAGTACTGGACAGCATCATCGAGGATGCCTCAAAGGCTGACCTTTCGTATCTTGAGTTTTTGGACCGGTTACTGGACATAGAAGTCGCTGGCCATAAAGAGTGGCGGAACGAGCAGCGGATACAGCGGGCGCGGTTTCCCTATCTCAAGACCATCGACCAATTCGATTTCGACTTTCAGCCTTCGGTGGACCGGAAGCGGCTCAAGGAGCTTTTGACGCTCCGGTTTATCGAGAACGGCGAAAATGTGATTATCCTTGGCCCGCCGGGGGTGGGAAAGACCCACCTGGCGATAGCGATCGGGGTAGCGGCGTGCCAACAAGGAGATTCTGTTTCTTTCACAACTGCGGAGGAGTTGGTGACATTGTTACGGGAAGGATTTGGCGAAGGCGGATTCAAGAAGCGGCTCGGGACCTATCTGCGGCCGCGGTTATTGGTCATTGATGAGTTAGGGTATTTACCGATGGAACGGCTGAGCGCCAACCTCTTCTTCCAGTTGATTGCGAAACGGTACGAGCACGGTGCGGTGATAATCACCTCCAACCGGAGCTATGGGGAATGGGGCGAAGTCTTTGGAGACACGATAATCGCTTCCGCAATACTCGACCGGCTGCTCCATCATTCGATTACGATCAACATCAAAGGGGAAAGCTACCGGTTACGGGAGAAGCGGAAGGCCGGGCTCTTGACCCCGTTAGATAGCAAGCATCTAACGGGGTTGACAAGACCAGAGGTAGATACTATAAAGGAAGGTGGGTAAAATTGAATCGGTGGAAACTGGGTACTTTTACATCGGTGATGACA
>CAYHGV010000158.1:0-2128 GCA_964356135.1 uncultured bacterium | reverse complement strand
CGGTAGCCAATGACTGGGGTGAACCCAAGAACTGCGGGCAAAATATCAACACTCCGGCGATGGAGTTTACCGCTTGTATCTCCCCTGACGGCAAAAAGTTATACATTGACCGATCAGCAGATCTTTATTGTTCTACCTGGCAGGATACGGGTTGGGGACCGACTGAGAACTTGGGTCCCAATATTAATACCTTTAGTGATGAATATTGTCCTTGGATAAGCGCAGATGGTAAGACACTCTATTTTGCTAGTTGGTATAGCGGGCATCCTGGACCCGATATTTTCGTCTCCTACTGGACAGAAAGCGGGTGGTCAAAATCCTATAACCTTGGCCCACCAGTCAACCTTAGCTTTGGTAGAATCTGGACCGACAGTCCATCACTATCACCGGACGGGAGAACAATCATATTCTCCTCCAATCGGGGCGATACTATGGCTCCTCAGGACCTCTACATATCGAAATGGATTGGAGCTGTTGATGAAGAAACCGGAAATCGAGTTGGCCAATCCATAGAAATTTACCCCAATCCGACCAGAGGTAAAGTTACAATCTCATATCCAGGCACCACTAAGAATGGGGTCTCAATAACCGTTTATGATCTATCGGGTCGAAAGGTCAGGGGTTTAAAAGCCGATAAAAGACCAATCCACTGGGATTTGAAAGATGAGACGGGACGCACCCTCTCCCCCGGAGTCTATTTTGTCAGGCTGGAAACCGGTAAATATAAACCGGTCACGAAGCTAATCTTGCTAAAATGAAAATACGGGGTGGTCTTGACAAACATTAAAGATTTGACTAAAATTATGCAATAATGGATCTAAACAGAGGAGGCATTGGCGCGAAATAAATAAAGGTTGGTGAATAAAAGAAAAAGCTTCAAACACTATAAAAAAAGCTACGACATGCGGGTAGTCTATTCGTTTACCCATAAGGCATATATGCTTATTGACAGCCCAGAACCCCTACCTAAAATTTACTACTATGACAAAACTACTTGATGGTAAAGCATTAGCTCTCGAGCTTCAAGCCGAGATCGCCGAAGGAGCGGCTCGGTTAAAAGGGCAGGGAACAACCCCAGCCTTAGCAGTAATCCTGGTCGGCGAATACCCGCCTTCGCTCATCTATGTCCGCAATAAAGAAACCGCCTGCGAACGGGTGGGAATCGCCACCCATACCGACCGGCTGCCCGCATCCACCCCTGAATCCGAAGTTTTAGCCCTGGTCAAAAAGTATAACGATGACCCTGCCTATCACGGCATACTGGTCCAGTTCCCTCTGCCCGACCACATCTCCCAGGATACAATCCTCGTAAACATCAAACCGGAAAAGGACGTTGACGGTCTGAACCCGATTAACTTCGGCAAGCTCATCGGTTCGCAACCGCTCTTCTACCCCTGCACGCCCGCAGGAATTGTGGAAATCATGGTCAGAAACGATGTCAAAATCGAAGGTGCGCATGTCGTCATCGTCGGCCGGGGTAATCTGGTCGGCAAACCCCTGGCAAATATGCTCGTTCAAAAATCGAAGCAGGGAAACGCCACGGTTACCATTTGCCACACCAAGACCAGTAATTTGAGTTATTTCACCCGGCAGGCAGATATCCTGGTCGCCGCCATCGGCAGCCCCCGGGTTATAACGGCAGAGATGGTTAAACCCGGAGCAACGGTCATCGATGTCGGTTCGAACCGGGTCGATAATAAAGTCGTAGGCGATGTTGACTTCGAGCCGGTCAAAGAAGTGGCAGGTGCGATTACGCCGGTACCAGGCGGGGTCGGTCCGATGACGATCACGATGCTCCTTAAAAATACCCTTACCGCCGCCGAGCGCGCAGTCCGGCAATGATCCGAAGCATAAACTCCGACCGACGCTAAACCAAGCAGGCAATGGACATTCAATCGGTCCTCAATGAAAAAAAACAACTGGTGGAGCGGGCGCTTGAAGAATTCCTGCCGGCCGCAGGCTATGCCCCTAAATTAAAAGAGGCGATGCGCTATTCGGTCTTTGCCGGCGGCAAGCGGTTTCGACCGATCCTGACTTTACTCAGTTTTGAAGCCTGCGGAGGTAAAAACCGGGATTGGGCATTGCCCACCGCCTGCGGCATCGAATTCATCCACACCTACTCCTTAAT
>CAYHGV010000157.1:0-2143 GCA_964356135.1 uncultured bacterium | reverse complement strand
CACAAAGATTACTCTAAAGACCAGAGAGACGATCTTAGGATTCTGCAAGACGGCAGCCACAACCAGCCAACCTCTGGGCAATGCTCCCTGTAAC
Source organism: uncultured bacterium (assembly GCA_964356135.1). GTDB lineage: Bacteria > Hydrothermota > Tepidihabitantia > CAYHGV01 > CAYHGV01 > CAYHGV01. Next base: position 2,049 of record CAYHGV010000157.1, on the reverse strand, counting down.
ATCGCGAACTGTTTTACCTCAAACGGTACTTGAGCAAATCCTTGATGACCGGATTTTTCAGGGTTATCCGGGGATTGGAGGGATAGCCCAGCAGATACGGGTGTGCAAAAGCCGAACCGGAGGGCCCGAATAACCCTCAGGTTGTGGTTTGCCCTCGTTAAGCTGACTTAAGCTGACATAGAAAAACCCCTTGACAAAAATTTTTTTTATTATAATATTTTCTCACTTGGGTTTTTGAGCAGACCGTAGCTGGTAAGGCGGGAGAAAAACATTTTTCTTCTGTTTTTTGTTGAATAAAAAATCAAACCAGCCGGTCTAATTTAAGTATTAAACTACAAAAAAGCGGGGTGTTATGCGTAGTAATAGTATAAAGCATTATACCGGCTGGTTTACGAAAAAACCAGACTCAAAGCACTGGCAGACAGCGGCAATCCTCGGTTTCCTGCTGTTTTCATTCAGCTCGCTTTCAGCTACTACCTATACGGTTTCTAATTTGAACAATAGCGGCGCCGGTTCTCTCCGGCAGGCGATGACCGATGCCAATTCACATTCCGGCCCTGACACGATAAAATTTACGGTCAGCGGAACGATTTCACCGACAAGTGCCCTCCCTTATCTCATCGACAATAGAACCGTCATCGATGCTTCCGACCGCTGGAGCGGAACCTGGCCTGACGGGTCGCCCGGCGTGACCATCAACGGCAGCAGTGCCGGCAGCTCGAGCCACGGTATTCGAATTAATAATGCCGATTCCTGCCAGATTCGGGGACTTTATATCCGTAATTTTCAAGGAGGCAGAGGTATCATGCTTGACGGCTCTGCCCAGTATAACACGATCGGCGGAACCGGACCCGGCATGCGGAACGTCATCGTCGGCAACGCAACGGAAGGAATCATGCTCTACGGCGACTCCACCAACTACAATAAGATCATAGGCAACTATGTTGGCGTCCGCGCCGACGGCATCACTGCCGAATCGAACGACGAAGGGGTCGAAGTCTTTGGCCACTACAACACCATCGGCGGCTCGACCCCTGCCGAGCGGAACATCATTTCCGGCAACACTCCGAGACGGGGGATCGAAATTGAACGGTATGCCTCGTACAATGTCTTCAAAGGAAATTACATCGGTACCGACAAAACCGGCACCATCGCGGTACCGAACACTATTGGAATTGGTATTATTGAAGATGACGTAGCCCAGCCGAATTACAATATAATCGGCGGCACCAGTCCGGGAGACCGGAACATCATTTCCGGGAACGACGGTGCCGGTATATCGATGCCCGCAATCAATCCTGATTACGGCAACTCATCACAGACTAATGGTAACGTCATCATCGGCAACTGGATCGGCCTCGACGTCAACGGCAACGCTCTGCCCCAGGACACCGGAATCGCTATCACGACCGGGGTGTCCGACACGATCGGCGGCTTGAGCGCGGGCGCACGCAACGTCATCTCGGGCAATACCCTCTACGGCATCTACATCAATGGTAGTAGTACCGACAACCACCTCATCCAGGGCAACTACATCGGCACCGACCCCACCGGAACCGCTCCACGGCCAAACGGCACGGGTATCTATATCGGCGGGAGTGCAGACGCTAATCTCGTCGGCGGCACGAGTCCGGCTGCGCGCAATATCGTCTCGGGCAATACCAGTTACGGTATCAACATTACCGGTTCGGGCACCAACTATAATGCCGTCAAGAACAATTATATCGGCACCGATTTAACCGGCACTGCAAACATAGGGAATGGCAGCAGTGGAATTCGGATTGCGAATGGTACACAAAATGATACTATCGGTGTCGCCGGTCAGGGTAATATCATCGCCTACAACGGCGTAGGGAGCACTGGCATCGCATTGGTTTCCGATAATTCAACGAGGCAGATTCGAATCTCCGGTAACTCGTTCTTCAACAACTCCGGCCTTGCCATCGACCTGAACAACAATGGGGTCACCCTCAACGATAACATTTATAACAATTCCGGCACCACCATCGGAAACCGGGGCATCGACTTTCCGAACGTTGATACCGTATT
>CAYHGV010000156.1:0-2248 GCA_964356135.1 uncultured bacterium | reverse complement strand
AAAAGGTGGGAATTACGAAAGGTGTTAAAACCTCCGACTTTTTCAGAGGTCTCAACTCCCAACCTTGACAGCCAGAAAAAATTATCTATAATAATACCATAAACTGATACAAAAATATTAGTTATATGGGCGAATAGCTCAGCTTGGTGAGAGCGCCTCCCTTACAAGGAGGAGGCCACCCGTTCAACTCGGGTTTCGCCCATACCGATAATTTATCAAGGAGGTTTTAGATGGCAATGAAGGCACAGGCAAGGTCAGCGCCCCGGTCAAAGGCGAAAGACCCATATATTCCAGCCAAGGCTTACCCGGAGCCAACCGTCTGTCCCGTATGCCATTTGATTTATCATAGGAAGCATTGGAGTAAAGACGATGCCTACTATGAACAGGTCAAAAATCGAGCGGAAAAACATACCTGCCCTGCTTGTCGGAAAATCGAGGACCGCTTTCCGATGGGGATTGTATATGTCACGGGTGGATTCTTAGCCAATCACAAAGAAAACGTTATTCAGCTCATCCGCAATCAAGCCCAGCTGGAGTATGGCCGTAATCCCCTGGACCGGATTATGAGTCTCAGCCAACGAAACTACGAGCTGGCGGTCGAGACGACATCCGAGCACCTGGCGATGAGCCTGGGCCGCGCTCTGGAACGGGCATTTGGAGGCAAGGTTCGCTATGCCTTCAGTCAGGATGAGAAAAATGTCAGAGTCTACTGGCAAAGAGAAGAAAAAGGAGGTACAGTATGAAGCTCAGACCACTGCAGGATCGGATCATTGTTGAACGAATCGAAGAAGAAATGAAAAAGGGCGGAATTATTATTCCCGACACCGCCAAGGAAAAACCCCAACAGGGTAAGGTGATGGCGGCAGGACCAGGCCGCTTCGATGAAAAAGGAAACCGGATCCCAATGGAAGTTAAGAAAGGCGATATTATTCTCTTCGGGAAATATTCGGGCAGCGAGGTCCGTCTTGATGATACCGAGTATCTGATAATGAGAGAAGACGATGTGCTAGCCATCATTGAAAAGAAGGAGGATTGAAATGCCAGCAAAAGAGATAAAATTTGCCGAGGATGCACGGCGTTCCATTTTGAAAGGAGTTAAAATTCTTTCCAATACTGTTAAAGTTACCCTCGGTCCGAAAGGACACAATGTCGTGTTGGATAAGAAATGGGGTGCGCCGACGATCACCAAGGACGGAGTATCGGTCGCAAAAGAGATCGAGCTCGAAGACCGGTTTGAAAATATGGGCGCCCAGATGGTGAAAGAGGTCGCAAGCAAGACTTCCGATGTCGCCGGTGACGGTACGACGACCGCGACCGTTCTTGCCGAGGCGATTTACCGTGAAGGGCTGAAGGTCATCACTGCCGGTGCCAACGCAATGGCGGTTCGCCGCGGTATTGAGAAAGCGGTGGATACGGTGGTGGAAGAGCTGAAAAAGCTCTCGAAAAAAACTACCAGCCGCACCGAAATCGCTCAGGTGGCAACCATCTCCGCCAATAACGACGCATCCGTTGGCAATTTGATTGCGGATGCGATGGAGAAAGTCGGTAAGGATGGAGTCATCACGGTGGAAGAAGCGAAAACGATGGAGACGACGTTGGAACTCGTCGAAGGGATGCAGTTCGACCGGGGTTATCTCTCGCCCTACTTTGTTACCAACCCGGAAAAGATGGAAGCGGTTATAGAGGATGCCTATATTCTGCTCTACGAGAAGAAGATCTCTTCTATGCGCGACCTCTTGCCGATTCTCGAAAAGATCGCACAGAAAGGGAGACCGTTTCTGGTCGTTGCCGAAGAGGTCGAAGGCGAGGCATTGGCGACGCTCGTGGTCAATAAGATTCGGGGTACTCTTGCCGGCTGTGCGGTGAAAGCACCGGGTTATGGTGACCGGCGACGGGCGATGCTCGAAGATATCGCGACTCTTACCGGCGGCAAGCTCATCTCCGAGGATGTCGGTATCAAGCTCGAGAATATCCAGCTCTCGGACCTGGGCCAGGCAAAACGGATAACGGTCGACAAAGAAAACACGACGATTGTCGAAGGCGGGGGCAAAAAAGCCGATATCCAGGCACGCATTTCCCAGATCCGTGCGGCGGTCGATGATACCAAATCCGATTACGACCGTGAAAAACTACAGGAACGGTTAGCCAAGCTGGCGGGCGGAGTAGCGGTCATCAATGTCGGCGCGGCAACCGAGATCGAGATGAAACAGAAAAAAGCCCTGGTCGAGGATGCGCTCCACGCGACCCG
>CAYHGV010000155.1:0-2263 GCA_964356135.1 uncultured bacterium | reverse complement strand
AAGACTTTACTACGGAAAAATCAAAGATTACTGAGAGTTTTTAGACAAGCTCCAGAGTCCCTATTTTTCATTGACGCTGTCAAATATTGCACAACCATCAAGGCATGTCCAGCGTTGGGCGAGCCACTTAAAGAAGATAGATGAGCAGGAACAACAAATGCGGTCTGTCCCTATTTCCCTAGATAAAAGGAGGTAGTTTGAAAATAAAATTGGCTCTCCTCGAGTTGGCGGTTTTCGGGCTTTTGTCAACGAACGGGGTTTCGGTTTCGCCGGCGCAGGTGGATGTGTATGTGGATTCAGTTATTGGTCTGGTCAATCCATTAGTTTTTGGCAGTGGCGATGAGATGAATGAGAATTTTTCTCAAGCTGGCGCAAAAGACCTTATCAAACTAACCAAACCGGCTTTTTTAAGGTTCGGCGGAATCGCATCCGAGTATTATGACTGGGAGGGCGACAATTACAATGGGGTGTGGTATATTGATTTTATCGGCAATAATATCATTCCTCTCAAATGCAATTTCGGAACCGACAGTATTCTGAGGATGTGTGAGTTTGTTGGAGCCGAGCCGCTGCTTTCAGTCAATACCCTGATTAACGACCCGGCAAAGGCGGCGCGTTGGGTGGAATACTGCAACGGTGATACGAATACCCCGATGGGCAGAATTCGGGCAGAGCGGGGGCATCCTCAGCCGTATAATGTCGAGTACTGGAGCCTGGGGAATGAGCCGGATATTGCCGGTGGTCAATGGCCGACCCCGCCCTGGGGGTGTGGACATTTTATCGCCACTTCGGTATTCCATTCGAAGACTGGAACTGGCGGGATTCTTCTTTTGTTAAAAAAGAAACCTTTGGCCATCTTGCGCGAATCTATATTGACTCGATGCGAACGCACTCACCCATCTCTTTGAAGATTGTCGGGCTTTCCTTAGCGGGAAATTTGGCTTGGATTGGTCCGGTGCTCGATTCGACAAAAGGCAAATTCGAACTTTTTGATGCCCATTACTATCCGAATTTTGCCTGGGATTCAATTATCGGGGATACCGTTCGGTATCAGGAGTGGCTTGCGGCAGTGGACACCGGTGGTATTGGAAAGGGGCCATTAGAGTCTACGATTGATGAAATCCGCGATTCCATTTTTGTCCACAGCGGCGGCAATCCGATTGAGCTTACCGTCCTCGAATACAACTGCGGAATCGTCATCGTGCCCGATCCCTTGTGGTGGAACTATCTGGACGGTCTTTTTGTCGCGGATGCGATTGGCCATCTAATGAAGAAAAATATTCCCATTGGAGCAGTCTATTCGATTTATGAGAAACCGGGCAGTGCCGGTGAGTTTCCGATTTTTGGAATGATTCGGGGCGATACCGTTTCCCGCCGAATGGCATCCTATGTTCTGGAGTTTTACCGGACCCATTTTGGAAATGAACTTATCAATGCATTCTCGAGCGCGGTCAATAACGGCCAGGGCTTGGAGGTCTATGCGAGTAAAAGGGAAGATGGAGGGATCGTATTATTCGGTATAAATAAAAATCCGGATACGACATTCAACACTACGATTAATTTACACGGCTTTGAATCAACCGGCGAAGCCCGGTGTTTTAGCATAAACAACGATGCGCCGATTAGCGCGCCCGCTAATGGCACTACTGGAATTAAAGACGAGGGAATAATTATCGGTGACTCTACCCGGTTTAACTATGACTTTCCGCCGTATTCGATTACGGCTTTAGTAATAGCAAATAAGATTGGCTTAATGGAAAATGCTTTAGTTAACAAAAGCGTGCTCTCGGTCTATCCCAATCCATTCACCCGCTCCACGACTATTACCTTCAGCCTGCCGATAAAAGAAAGAGTTTCAATTGCCGTTTATGATGTTACCGGTCGCAGGTTAGAGCAACTTTTATTGGGGCAACAGGGTGCAGGAATCCATAAGGTTTATCTTAAAACCAATTTCTCTTCGGGTGTATACTTTATTGCGCTTCAAACCGATAAAAAGTGTGTGTTAGACAAAATAGTTAAGTGCAGGTGATGAGGGGGAATAAATGAATGACCCTGTGAAAACTGGAAAACTCGGGTGACAGAGTCCATATTTTTCATTCAGCTGTGTATTATTGGTAACCATCACGGCATGCCCAGCATTGGGCGAGCTACAGAAAGACGACAGATGAGCATGAACAATAAATGCGGGTTCTGGAATCTGTCTAAAAATGTCATTGCGAACACTATGACTTTGTCAAACGTTTTGTAAGACCAAAGGATTGAT
>CAYHGV010000154.1:0-2288 GCA_964356135.1 uncultured bacterium | reverse complement strand
CTTCATTTTCATCTTCAAAGAATCGCTGTCGATCTTCACCTCGCCCGAAATTCGTTCCGAGGTCAGCCTCAAAGGGCTCTTCAGCCCGGGCGTCTGGCAACCGGTATCCGACCACCCCCGCTATTCACTGATCCCGCTCATCCTCGGCAGCTTGAAAATCTCGGTCATTTCGATCGTCTTCGCCACGCCGATCGCGATCGGAGCGGCAATCTTCACCGCCGAGTTTGCCCCGAAAAAATTGAAAGAAACCATCAAACCAATCATAGAAATTCTCGCCGGCATACCGTCGGTCGTCATGGGCGCCTTCGCGTTATTAACCTTCGCCACCGTCCTGCAAAAAATATTTCACTGGACGATGCGGCTCAATGCGATCAATGCCGGCATCGCATTGGGATTTGCCCTCATTCCCACCATCTATTCGGTCGCGGAGGATGCCCTGCGCACGGTCCCCGGCGCTTATGTCGAAGCCGCCTATGCCCTTGGCGCCACCCGCAGCCAGACGATTTTCCGGATTCTTCTGCCGGTCGCTTTGCCTGGAATTTTCGCCGGGTTCATACTCGGCCTGGGTCGGGCGATCGGTGAAACGATGATCGTTCTCCTGGCATCCGGTAATGCCGCCATTCAGAGTCTCAGTCCGATTCTCTCGACCCGTTCCCTGTCCGCGACCGTCGCCGCCGAGCTCGGTGAAGTCGTGTTCGGCGATGTCCACTATTCGGTCTTATTCTTCATCGGTGCCCTGCTCTTTATCATAACCTTCGTCGTCAATTTTTTTGCAAATTTTATGGTGCAGCGTTTCAAAGACAAACTGGCGGGTCGGCGATGAAACGATTCGACTATCTGGTTTCAATCGCCAGCGGTATCTGCGTCATCATTACGGTCGGATTTTTAATCTGGATTCTCACTGACATCGTCTGGTTCGGCGCCCGTACCATTTCGCTTAAATTCCTGACCCAGGCACCGTCCGAAGGGATGACCGGCGGCGGAATCTTTCCGGCGATCTTCGGCACCGTTCTCCTGGTCTTCGTCATGACCGTCTTTTTGATGCCGTTCGGGGTGATGGCTGGCATCTACCTCGCCGAGTATGCACCCCAGCAGTCGTTTCTCACCCAGGCGATCCGGCTAGCAGTCAACAATCTCGCCGGCGTCCCTTCAATCGTATTTGGTCTGTTCGGGGTCGGATTTTTCATACAATACATCGGCCGCGGTCTCGACCAAGCGTTTCGCCTGGACATGATTTTCAGCCAGCCCAGCCTGCTCTGGGCCGGACTGACGCTCGCGGTGCTCAACCTGCCGGTCGTGATCAAAACCTCGGAAGAGGCAATCAAAGCCGTGCCGTCCGATCATCGCGAAGCCGCCTACGCCCTCGGCGCAACCAAGATTCAGACAATCTGGCGCATCGTGCTCCCCCAAGCCTTTTCCGGCATCCTGACCGGTGCGGTTTTGAGCATCAGCCGGGGTGCGGGCGAAGTCGCCCCAATTATGTTCACCGGCGCGGCATACTTTCTTCCCCGGTTACCGAAATTGCCCACCGACCAGTTTATGGAGTTAGGATATCATATTTATGTGATGTCGACCCAATCGCCCGATATCGAAAAAACCAAGCCGATTCTCTACGGAACGATCCTCGTCCTCTTGCTCCTCACCTTGACGCTCAACGCCTTTGCAATTATCATGAGAATAAGATATCGGCGCCGCTATGGAGGGTAAACGGTTTATATGAATAATCTTGACTCGTACAAAATAAAAACCGAAGGATACAATCTCTACTATGGAACCAAGCAGGCTTTGAAGGATATCGCGATGGCGATCGGCCCCAACCGGGTCACGGCGATCATCGGACCCTCGGGCTGCGGTAAATCATCACTCTTGCGGGCGTTCAACCGCATGAACGAGCTCATTCCCACCGCCCACAGTACCGGTAAAATCTTTATCGACGACGTGAATATTTACGATAAACGGGCAGATATCGTCGACCTCCGTCGGCTGATCGGCATGGTCTTCCAGAAGCCCAACCCGTTTCCGATGTCGATTTATGAGAATATCGCCTTCGGTCTGCGCATCGCCGGCACCAAGCACCGGTCCCGGCTCGATGCCGCGGTCGAGCGCAGCCTGCGCCAAGCCGCCCTCTGGGAGGAGGTCAAAGATATCCTCGACCGCTCTGCCCTCACCCTGTCCGGCGGACAGCAACAGCGGCTCTGCATCGCCCGGGCTCTGGTCGTCGACCCGGAAATAATTTTAATGGACGAGCCCGCATCCGCCCTCGACCCGATTTCGACCGCCAAAATCGA
>CAYHGV010000153.1:0-2289 GCA_964356135.1 uncultured bacterium | reverse complement strand
AATACGGTATCAACGTTCGGAAAGTCGATGCCCCGGTTTCCGATGGTGGTGCCGGTATTGTTATAAATGTCATCGTTGAGGGTGACCCCATTGTTGTTCAGGTCGATGGCAAGACCGGAGTTGTTGAAGAACGAGTTACCGGAGATTCGGATCTGCCTCGTTGAATTATCGGAAACCAATGCGATGCCCGTGCTCCCTGCGCCGTTGTAGGCGATGATGTTACCCTGACCGGCAACACCGATAGTATCATTCTGTGTGCCATTCGCAATCCGAATTCCACTGCTACCATTCCCTATGTTTGCAGTGCCGGTCACATCGGTGCCGATATAGTTGTTTTTGACAGCAGTGTAATTGGTGTAGGAACCGGTAATGTGGATACCGTAACTGGTATTGCCCGAGATGATATTGCGCCCACCCGGACTCGTGCCGCCGACGAGATTAGCGTCTGCACTCCCGCCGATATAGATGCCCGTGCCGTTTGGCCGTGGAGCGGTGCCGGTAGGGTCGGTGCCGATGTAGTTGCCCTGGATGATGTGGTTGTCGGTATCAGTACCACTGATGTAGATGCCGTAGAGGGTATTGCCCGAGATGACGTTGCGTGCGCCTGCGCTCAACCCGCCGATCGTGTCGGACACCCCGGCCGTGATAGCGATTCCGGTGTCCTGGGGCAGGGTGTTGCCGTTGACATTGAGGCCGATCCAGTTGCCGATGACAACGTTACCATTAGAACTCGACCAATAACCGTAATCAGGATTCTCGTCGGGTATCGATATGCCGGCACCGGTGTTCCCGGAAATGATATTCCGGTCACCCGGATTTGTCCCGCCGATAATATTGTAATTCGGCTGAGCTACCTCATCTCTCATAATACCAATACCAATAGTGTTCGGCACCGCGATGGTTCCGGTTTTATCGGTGCCGATGTAATTTCCTTTGACGACATTGTATGCGGCATACCGTTCTATCTCGATTCCCCGTCTCGGAGTATTGCCGGAAATGATGTTCCGCTCGGCAGCGGTCGACCCGCCGAGTGTATTGTACCAGCCAAAAATTTCGACGCCTTCGTCGTTCGAATCGGCAGTGGTGCCGTCGGCTCGGACGCCGACGTAGTTGCCTATGATTTTATTATAACGACAGTCAGAACTGTAGAGCATGATGCCTTCGGTAGCGTTGTCGACGATGACATTCCGCATGCCGGGTCCGGTTCCGCCGATCGTATTGTACTGGGCAGAGCCGTCAAGCATGATACCCCTTCCCCCTCGGAAACTGCGGATATAGAGTCCGCGAATCTCGCAGTAATCGGCAGGATTAATAACAATACCGTGGCTCGAGTAGCCAGCAGAGGAGCCGTTGATCGTATCGCCGGGCGACCCGTCAGGCCAGGTTCCGCTCCAGCGGTCGGAAGCATCGATGATGGTGCGATTGTCGGTAAGAGAGGGGAGTTGGCTGGTCGGATAAATCGTTCCGCTGACCGTAAATTTTATCGTGTCAGGGCCGACATTTGAATTGGCATTGGTCATCGCCTGCCGGAGAGAGCCGGCGCCGCTATTGTTCAAATTAGAAACCGTATAGATTGCAGCCGAAAGCGAGCTGAATGTAAACATCAGGAAACCGAGGATTGCCGCTGTCTGCCAGTGCTTTGAGTCTGGTTTTTTCGTAAACCAGCCGGTATAATGCTTTATACTATTACTACGCATAACACCCCGCTTTTTTGTAGTTGTTTAATAATCAAAAAATTAGACCGGCTGGTTTGATTTTTTATTCAACAAAAAACAGGAGATAAATGTTTCTCTCCTGCCTTACCAGCTACAGTCTGCTCAAAAGTCTGCTCAAAAACTCAAGTGAGAAAATATTATAAAAAATAAAATTTTTGTCAAGAGGGTTACTTTGGTCGCTTAACGAGAGCGAACCATAACTTGATGGTTATTCGGACCCTCCGGTTCGGCTTTTGCACGACCGTATCTGCTGGGCTTACCCCTCCAATCCCCGGCTAACCCTGAAAAAACCGACTATCGAGCAGGTCCAAAAGTCAAAAAATTATCACGAAAACACGAAAGGACGAAACCACGAAATCCACCACACTCCTTGGCGGGTAACTTATTTTGGTACAAATTTAAGGTAAGAAAATTCGAGTTTTTAGCCAGACTCCATCAGGGATTTGCTTAAGTGCCGTTTGAGGTAAAGCAGTTCGCGATGTTACACGGAGCGTTGCCCAGAGGCTGGCTGGTTGTGGATGCCGTCTTGCAGAATCCTAAGATCGTCTCTCTGGTCTTTAGAGTAATCTTTGTG
>CAYHGV010000152.1:0-2342 GCA_964356135.1 uncultured bacterium | reverse complement strand
GTTTTTAACGAGTCTTTCAGGAACTCCAAAAAGGCCTTTCGATCGTTATCATCAAGGAAAATATCCCGCCGCTCATTACCCCGACAGGTAACATGATAAAATGCATCCGGATATTGTATTCTGAGCGCCCGTGCCATTATTCTAAGAAACTTCCCCAACCAATTTTGTCAATTGTCGAGATTTGACCCCCTTGTTCACGATCTCCTCAACTATTTTCTGCACCTGTCGGTTACCCGGTTGAATGACATGCCAACCCTCGTAAACGTAATCGTCTGTGGTGTGGTAAACGATGTGATTGGCGTATCCCAGCAAAGGAGTATCTACCCACCATGTATCTAAGTGTTGACCGTTATTGAAGGCTTGGGCATCATTTTCAGTAGAAGAACCGATGGTAAGGCCTAATATCAACCCCGGGATTAGAACCAACATAACCCCGCATAGTATCCTATTTCCTCTTTTAACCATTTTTTCCTCCTAATTCTTACTTACTTTTTCTTTTTAGACTTTGCAACCTTTCATCTTCTTTTTTCTCTCTTAGCACCTCCTTTTGAACCATTAGTTTAAAATTCACAAATCATCCTTCGTGAACCTCTTTAATACCTAACTCCCTTTTCCTTAAAACACAAAAGCAACCTTTACAGCCACCATTGGCAGCCATCGGTTGCTCTCTTTAAACAACTTCATTTTCTTACCCCCTACCTACTTATACAAGCTCCTAAAAACTTGTCAAGCCTTTTCTTCTAACAGGCTGAAATTTTCTATTTCGTTGGTTAGCAGGGACTTACCTGTGGTAATTGAGTCTCTCTCTACATTTAAATTCACTCAGAAAAATTGATGGGTATGCTACGAGTCAAAAAATATCATATCAGGCCTCATAAGCCGGTCCCGATTTAATCCTATCCACTTCGGATAATCTTGATTATACGAACTGGCAGGGAGAGCATATTTGAGAAGGCGGCCGACACCCCCTCCAACCCAGAGTTTATTTCAGCGAAAGAGTTAGACCCTGCCCATTTCCTTATCGTCGGGTAACGTTCTTATTCGTTTTGTTCGGGTAACTAAAACCGGTAGTGGAAATCCAAAACTTTTAAAATCTCACCCCGTTTATCTTTTCTCGTCTCTACGATCAGAAAACCGGCTTCATCATAGGTGTATTCGGACGAACCGAACGGATGGTTGTGTTCGTCCTTCCAGACGACGCTCGTCGCTTTATCGGATTCGCCGGCATAGTGGTATTCCCAGGATTTGGTCACTTTGCCCCGGTTGTCGCGCCAGACCCGTTTGCCGAGCCGGCTTGCCCGGTCGTAGTTATAGGAACAACTCCATAAAAGGACATTCTTATTGTCCCGGATGATTTCATTCGATATTTTACCGGCTGGGTTATATTCGAAGACGGCTTCTTCCAGCAGCACCCCGAGCCGGTTACGGCCGATCAGGGATTGCAGTTTCCCTTCGGGGTCGTAGACTCTTTCCCAGGAGCCGATTTTATTCCCCTGGCCGTCGTAGTAGTCTTCGGTTACCGTCCGGCCCAACTGGTCATAACGGTAGCGTACAAGTCCTGCCAGTCTTCCTTCGACGATGGTGTGCCGTTCCCGCGGTTTTCCCGAGGGTGTTTCCTTGGTTTCTGGTTTTTCCTCGGCCGGGCTGCTGGGCGTCGGTGCGGAAACGGTTTTGGGCTTGGGCGCGGGTTCGGCTTTGTCGGCCGGTTTAACCGCGGGGTTGAGTCTCAGTTGGAAGTGGCGTTCGAGGGCGGATAAGAGCTGCACCGCCTCGGCTAAGTTGTTCTGTTTCGCAACCAGGTAATTTATCCGCTGGAGCACTTCCATTTCATAGTCTTTCGATGCCTGGTCAATCAGGTCATCGCTGAGTTGACTCTTCAACCGTTCCAGCAGACGGTTCAATTCTTGTTGGGGTTCTTCGAGCTTTTTTTGCAGCCGGTCAATCGTGGTTTCGATCCGGCGTTTCTTTTTGTAAAGTTCGGCATACAGGGCGTATGTCTCTTCCGGCGATGGTTTACCGTTGGTCATAGATTATCCTCAAGTAAAGATAGCCGGTAGCTAAAATCTGTCAAGCCCTTTGTTGAGGTCTCTGCAAAACTCGCTCTCATTGATTACGGCGATGACGGGGAAAGCGATTACAGCGCTGGAAACCAAAGGCCTTTTATCACCGGCATCGTTATAAAATCGTGCGGCACCAAAGGTGCCGAGTAATCAAGATTTCTAATGCCTTTTTCAGGAATCTTTGTTTACCGTCAACCACCAGGTAATTCGGTGGCTTCTAGGAGTCTGTCGGAGTACCGAGTGAAGAAAATTCAAAATTGAATTTTCCCCCACTTTATTTTT
>CAYHGV010000151.1:0-2565 GCA_964356135.1 uncultured bacterium | reverse complement strand
CTCTCGCTATTAAACTGCGCCTATTTCAATACCTTTTATAATGCTGAACTTTCGTATAAGGAAGGATTGCAGCTAAATAAAACCAATCCGGCTCAGGCAAAGGAATCGTTCAAAAAGGCGCAGGAAAAAGCGGCGTTGGTCATCAAGCGCTGGCCTACCTCTCGCTGGGTAGATGATTCATTCTATCTGATTGCGCTTTCATACTATCAGCAGGGTGAGTATCCGCAAGCGGTCCGTCGCTGCGAGGACTTTCTGATCCATTTTCCCGAAACCCGTTATGCTGACGAGATCTCATTTTATATGGGTCTTGCTTTGAGCGAGCTCAAAGACTATCCCAAGGCATTGACCGTGTTCCAGGAATTAGCGCAAAGCTCCAAGAAATATCGGGAGCAGGCATCCATTGAAATTGCTCGCACCTACTCCGCTGCTGAAGATTACAATGAATCGATCAAAAGTTATCGAGGTTTTATCGAAAAGTATCCTCGCTCCGGGTATCGCAACGAAGCGGTCCTGGGTGTTGCCAATTCCTATTTTGCCCTCAAAGATTATGGCGAGGCAAAAGTATGGTATACCGATTACCTGAAACGGGCGTACACCTCGAAAGAGAAGGCAGAGATCTACCTCAAGCTTGCCAATTGTCTCTATCTTTTAAATGAGTGGAAGCAGGCCGAAGAGTGTTTGAGGCATGTGATTGGGTACTATACCGATTTGGAACCCGAAGCCTACCTTCTTTTTGGAAAGAGCCTCTTAGCCGAGAACAAAAACAATGAGGCGGTTGCTGCTTTGAGCAAGACCGGCTCTGGTGAATTCGGTGCCGAGGCTTACTATCTGATCGGTAAAACCTATGAAGAAAATAAAGAGTTTGAAAAAGCACGCGCCTATTATGACTCGACCCGCCAAAAATCACCCAATTCCGACCATACCATTCTGGCTTTGAAGCGCCGAGCGCTGATCGAACTGGTGAGCGGGGATACGACGAAAACGAAAGACCCGGCAGATGTCCATTTCCACCTTGCCGAAGTCTATCTTTTGAACCTGAACGACCCGGAAAAGGCACTGGTTGAGTATGAGAGGGTGAATACCGATTATCCCAAGAGTGATTTTGCAGTGAAAGCTCTCTATGCCCGGGCATGGATTTTAGAAAACAATTTGAAACGAAACGGCTATCGTCCACTCTACCAGGAAATCACCGAAAAATATCCGAACACCGAATATGCCCGAAAAGCCGCGGAGGCACTGAAAAAATATGAAACTCCTGCAAGCCCGGATTCTTCAGAGACTACGACTCACTGACGATATCTACCAGCTCCGGCTCGAAGCACCGGCAATTACCCGGACGGCTGGACCAGGCCAGTTTATCCAGGTTCGGGTCGGCACCGGCTTTGACCCTTTTTTAAGCCGGCCACTTTCAATTGCGGGAGTGGACGGTGACCGGTTATTGGTGGTCTTCAAAATCCGGGGGCGGGGGACCCGGGTTTTAAGTGAAAAGAGCGAGGGTGATGCCGTAAATCTTATCGGGCCTTTGGGTCGCCCGGTTTCAGAGATTGAAGGAAAAAAAATCATCTTAATCGGCGGCGGATTGGGTGCCGCGCCGCTCCGGTATCTCGCCCAGGTAGCTGCCCCCAAGAATCAGATTTTTTTTATCCTCGGCGCTAAAACCGAAAAAGAAATTTTCCTGGTTGAAGACATTAAACGATTTGCAACCGAGTTGATTGTGACTACCGAGGATGGGTCATCTGGCTATAAAGGGCTGGCGACCGACCGGTTAGCGGATATGCTTTCCCGGGTGGAGCCCGATTCAATCTTTGCCTGTGGGCCGGAGGGGATGCTCAAAGCGGTCAAGACTGGTGCCCGGGGTATAGCGAGCTTCGGTTTTTTTGAAGGACGAATGGGGTGCGGCTATGGACTCTGCATGGGTTGCGCCATTAAAATGAAAACCGGTGGGTATCGGCGGGTCTGTCAGGACGGGCCGGTCTTCGACCTATCAGCGGTTGAGTTATAATGAAAACAGTCATGAAAAAATACACTTTACCACAAAGGACACGAAGAGCACAAAGAAAGAATTCTTATAATTCATTAATTTTTACAAGTCTTTTTCCTGCCCCATTAGATTACCTGATATTCAATAGTGATGGATATCTAATGGGGAGCCCTTTGTGGTTAAAAATGGTTTATTCAGAGGTCTCATGAATCTTTCGGTCCGGATTAAGAATATAACCTTTAAGAATCCGGTCGTACTCGCATCCGGCACCTTCGGCTACGCAACGCAATTTCAGGATGTTGGTCATGAAATGGGTGGCGTAATAACGAAGGGGATAACCTTAAAGCCGCGCACCGGCAACCCTCCGCCCCGCATCTTTGAATCAGCCTGTGGGATTCTGAACTCGATCGGTCTGGAAAACATCGGTATCAAACGGTTTAAAAAAGAAATCCTGCCCGAGCTTCGCGGTTTGGACACCACCCTGATTGTCAATATCGCCGGGTTTAAAATTGAAGAATATCGTCAACTGACAGAACTTTTAGACGATGAACCGAAGATTGCGGCACTGGAGATAAATATCTCCT
>CAYHGV010000150.1:0-2575 GCA_964356135.1 uncultured bacterium | reverse complement strand
AGGAATTTTGTGATAAATGTCAAGCCTTTTCTTCCGACTGCACAACTGTATCTGTAAAACCTTGACACTCCGTTTAGATTTCTTATAGTAATTCCAATGGAAAATATTAGGGTTGAAAAACTTAAAAAATTGATTGACCAAGGGATCATCCCTTATCCGTATCGCTTTGCGCGAACCCATTCGAGTCAGCAGGTCATCAATAATTTAGACCAGTTAACGGTTGATAAGACGACGATTCGGATTGCGGGCAGGCTGGTTGCCCGGCGCGAACACGGCAAAACCGTTTTCGGTCAAATCGAAGACGGCGCCGGCCGCATTCAGATTTATCTTCGTAAAGATACCCTCGGCGATAAATTCGAACTCTTAGAGCTCTTCGACATCGGAGATTTTTTAGGTATCGAAGGCGAAGCCTTTCGCACCCGAACCGGTGAGCCGACTGTTTTTGTCCACTCGTTTGAGCTGCTGGCAAAAGCGCTTAAATCCCTGCCGGAAAAGTGGCACGGGTTAAAAGATACCGAAATTCGCTATCGCCAGCGCTATCTTGACCTGATTTCCAATCCCGAGGTACGAACTGTTTTTACGCTACGAACGAAAATTATCAATCTCATCCGTCAGTTCCTTAACGACCGCGCGTATCTGGAAGTCGAGACGCCGATTCTTCAACCGATGTATGGTGGCGCTGCCGCCCGTCCGTTTGAGACCCATTACCACGCCCTGGACCAGAATGTCTTTTTGCGGATTGCCGATGAACTCTATCTCAAACGGCTGATCATCGGCGGCTTTGAACGGGTCTATGAAGTCGGCAAAGATTTCCGCAATGAAGGATTGGACCGGTTCCACAACCCGGAATTTACCCAGATTGAGCTCTATGAGGCATATAAAGATTATACCGATATGATGTTTTTAGTTGAAGAGCTCTTCCACCACCTTGCCCGTACCCTGACCGGCAGCCCGCAGCTAAGCTACCAGGGAACGACCATCGATTTTTCTAAAGCTTGGCGACGGATAAGCTTTTTGGAAAGCTTGATCGAAAAAACCAAAACCCCTGACCTGTTACACCTGCCGGAGAAAGACTGTGCCGCACTCGCCATGAGATTCGGCATTGAAGTCAAACCCCAAACCCCGAAGGCAAAAGTCCTGGATAAGCTCTTTTCCGAACTGGTTCAAAAAAATATCGTTGAGCCGACTCATGTTATCGACCATCCGAAAATTCTCTCGCCGCTTGCCAAAACCCATCGCCACGACCCGGAACGGGTAGAGCGGTTCGAGCCGATCGTCTGCGGTATCGAATTAGGGAACTCCTTTTCCGAGTTGAACGACCCGCTCGAACAGCGCAAACGATTCCAACGGCAGACCGCGGAACGGGAAGAATATGCGGTTATCGATGAAGACTTCCTGACCGCCCTCGAACACGGCATGCCGCCCTGTGCCGGCCTCGGTTTGGGAATTGACCGGCTGGTGATGCTCTTTACCAATACCGATTCGATTCGCGAGGTAATTCTCTTCCCTCAACTAAAACCGGAGCAGGGCAATGTTTGAACTGTTCATTGCCCGCCGCTATTTAAAGACCAAACGCCAAGGTTTTTTATCGCTGATTTCAATTATTGCGGTCGGCGGGGTCTTCGTCGGGGTTGCCGCGATTCTGATCGTCCTTTCGGTTATGAACGGTTTCCATTATGAACTGCGAAGGAGGATTTTAGGTGTCACCCCTCACATTACCGTCACCCGCTATTTCAACGAGCCGATCGACAACTATGCCGAACTCATCACCCGGCTGAAGTCGATCCGGGGAGTCACCGGTGCCGCACCTTTTACCATCACCAAATCGCTCATTCAATCGCAGCGGGCATCGAGTGGAATCGTTGTCTCCGGTATCGAACCATCATTGGAAAAAAATATCCGCGAGATAGCCAAGTCGATGATCGAAGGCAGTTTCGATATAACCGATAATGAAATTCTGATCGGTTTGGAGTTATCCAAGATACTGGGAGTAGCGGTCGGCGACCAGGTTTTCATCTCGGCAACCAGCACCCTGAGCCAGACTCCGCTCGGACCGGTTGCCGGCGCCCAGGCATACGCGGTCAAAGGTATTTTCGACTCCGGTGTCTACGACTTCAATACCGACGTCACCTTCATGACCCTGCACGAAGCTCAGCGTATCTTCGGATTGGGCTCAACCGTCACCGGTATCGAGCTCAGCATCCACGACATTTATAAGGCTCAGACCGTCGCACAAGAGATAACTAAAACCATCGGCTATCCTTATCGGGCGCTGGACTGGATTACCCAGAACCGTAATCTGTTCACTGCTCTCAAAATGGAAAAAATGCTCACGTCGATTGTGTTAACCCTGATCGTGATTGTTGCCGCTTTTAACATTGTCGGAACCCTGATTATGATGGTCATCCGCAAAACCCGCGAGATTGGTATCTTAAAGGCAATGGGCGTAAAATCCCGGAAGATAATGAGCATCTTTATCACGGTTGGACTTTTGATCGGCGTCATTGGCACCGGTGCCGGCGTCTCGGTCGCCCTGATTGTCTCCTGGCTTTTAAATAAATACCGTTTTATCAAT
>CAYHGV010000149.1:0-2640 GCA_964356135.1 uncultured bacterium | reverse complement strand
TCGGGAAGGCGGCAGAACGGTCGGCGCCGGAGTGGTGACGGAGATTCTGGAGTAGCATGGAATCAGGTAAGATCAGAATAAAGCTGAAGGCGTATGACCACCGGGTGCTTGATGTGTCGGCAAAGGATATTGTCGAGGTGGCGAAGCGGACCGGAGCGAAAGTCGCAGGCCCGATTCCCCTGCCGACCCGACGGTCGCTCTATACCGTGTTGCGTTCACCCCACGTTGATAAAAAATCGAGAGAGCAGTTTCAACTCAGGATCCATAAACGCTTGATTGAGATTACCGATGCCACGACCCAGATGGTTGACGCGCTGATGAAGTTAGAGGTGCCGGCCGGGGTCGAGATCGAAATCCGTTCCGTGCAATGATTGGACTGTTAGCGAAAAAACTGGGGATGACCCAGCTCTTCGGAGAAAAAGGGGATGTGATTCCGGTTACCTTGCTTCAGACCGGACCCTGCTATGTCATTCAGAAAAAGACCGAAAAGAGCGATGGCTATGGAGCGATTCAGATCGGCTTTGAGCCGAAGAAGAAACCGAACCGCGCACTGTCCGGTCATTTTAAAAAAGCAGACCTGCCGGTTCTGAAGCCGGTCAAAGAAATTCGAATCAGTAATAGTGATGAGTACAAAGTGGGGCAGGAGTTACGAGCCGAAATTTTTGCTTCCGGCGACCGGGTTGATGTATTTGGCTATACCCGGGGACGGGGTTTTGCGGGCGGCGTGCAGCGCTGGGGCTGGCACAGCGGTCCGGCAAGCCACGGCTCGATGTCCCACCGGCGCATCGGTTCTGTGGGCTGTACCACCTCGCCCGGGCGAGTATTACCGGGGAAGCATCTTCCCGGCCACTACGGCAACGAACGGGTAACGATAAAAAATTTGAAAGTGGTTCGCGTTGATGCCCAAAGGAATCTCGTGTTTGTGACCGGTGCCGTTCCCGGACCGCGCAATGGAATTTTATTTATCAGGAAGAGGAAATAATGAAAGTCGATGTTTTGACCCGAACCGGTGAAACGGCAGGAACAGTTGAATTGCCTGACCGGCTGTTTGGCATTGAGCCGAACAAAGGGCTCCTCTGGGAGGTAACGAGGATGTATTTAGCCAACCGGCGTCAGGGCACAGCATCGGCGAAGAAACGGGGTGAGGTGCACGGAAGCGGCAAGAAACCCTGGCGGCAGAAGCATACCGGACGGGCGAGGGTCGGATCGATCCGGTCACCGGTCTGGAAAGGCGGCGGGGTGGTTCACGGGCCGAAGCCGAGAGACTATTCCTACTCGATGCCGAAGAAGAAGAAGCGGCTGGCGCTGGTCTCGGCACTTGCTGAAAAATCGAAAGAGAATTCCGTAAAAATTATCGAAGATTTTGTGATTGACAAGCCGAAGACAAAAGAAATCGCAACCATCTTAAAAAAATTGAATCTCGAAGGCAAGAAGACACTCTTAGCCGTTCCCGGGCTGGACGAAAATCTGAAGCGGTCGGCACGCAACATTCCCTATCTGTCGGTGACGCCGGTCAAAGACTTGAATGCCTACGAGGTCCTCTCCCATCGGTATCTGGTCCTGACGACCAAAGGTCTTGAATCGCTCGAAGCGCGGTGGCAATGATGGAACCGACCCAGGTTTTGATTCGACCGATCATCACCGAGAAATCGATGCGGTTGCGGGATGAACACAACCAGTACCTTTTTGAAGTGAAACGGGATTTGAACAAGATCAGTATTAAAAGGGTTGTTGAAGAAGCGTTTAAAGTGAAGGTAACCAAAGTCCGAGTGCTGTCGGTGCGCGGCAAGGAGCGCAGGATGGGATGGTTTTCCGGCCGACGACCGGATTGGAAAAAGGCGATTGTAACTTTGAAAGAAGGAAATAAGATTGAAGGCATGGAGGGCGGTGGATAATGGGGATTAAGACCTATCGGCCGATACCGATGTCGCGGCGATACTATTCGGTTTCCGATTTCAGCGAGCTTACCCGGAACGAACCGTATAAACCGTTGACCGTTCATAAGAAGAAAAAGAGCGGCAGGAACAATCTCGGCCGGTTAACCGTCAAAGGAAGGGGCGGAGGTGAGCGGAGGCGATTTCGGATTGTTGATTTCAAACGGGATAAGTTCGGTATTTCAGCTAAAGTCGCATCGATTGAATACGATCCGAACCGGTCGAGCCGGATTGCCCTCGTTCTGTATCGGGACGGTGAATACCGATATATTATCGCGCCCGAAGGGATGAAACCGGGAGATGAGATTGTCTCGGGCAAGGAGGTGCCGATCCGGATCGGAAATGCCCTGCCGTTGGCCGATACCCCGCTCGGCGTTGAAATTCACAATATCCAGCTCAGTCCCGGTTCGCGCGGGTCGTTAGTCCGCAGTGCCGGCCTGTCTGCCCAGATTTTAGCCAAAGAAGGAGAGTACGCCCATGTCAAGTTGCCCTCGGGCGAGGTCAGGCTCATTCGACTCGACTGCTTTGCGACAATCGGTCGAGTTTCCAACTTCGAGCATAATTCGATTTCGATCGGCAAAGCAGGACGAAACCGGCACCGTGGTTTCCGACCAACGAGCCGGGCAGTGGCGATGAACCCGGTCGACCATCCGATGGGCGGCGGTGAAGGAAAATCGTCCGGCGGCCGTCATCCCTGTTCACCGCG
>CAYHGV010000148.1:0-2739 GCA_964356135.1 uncultured bacterium | reverse complement strand
TCTCATCGTCACCTGCCCTGAGCAGCTGTATAATAGCTATCCCGGGTCTCGGGACAGCACGAACCTCCTGCTGTCAACGATCGCGGAACTGGCGAAGCAGAAAAGCGGAGTTTTAGGTTATGCCCTGCCCGGCTGGAGTGCGAATGACGTGAAAGCGACGCTACAGAATCGAGGCGCCTGGAGCCGCCGGCTGGCTTCAAACTGGACGACTAATGGCTATCTTCTCCTGGCCGGCGAAAATAACATCGTCCCTTCATTCGATATACCGGACATTCATATTACTGACTACCCCTATGCCGACCTCGATGGAAATCAGCTCCCCGAACTGAAAGTGGGAAGAATCGTCGGTCGAACCCCAACCGAGCTTATGTTACCACTCCGGGTAAGTCTTAATGTTGCGCAGGGCAGAGCCCGATTTGATGGCTTCAACGCCCTTCTGGTCAGCGCTCCGGAAGGACCCTGGGACCCGTATTTGAAGGCGGTAATCGATGGCAGTCAGCGACTGCGCACGATTGGTGCTTCTCCCTCAACCGTTTTGGCAGAATATAATACGACCGAGTTCGTCCAGTTGCGAGAAGCATTGTTGATCAAAGGCAGTGCACAAGGAGGATCCAGCCATGAAACTCCTCTTGATGGGTATTCACGCGAACAGTTAGCCGCCTGGTTGTTGGACAGTGAACACCGGTTGCCGGCTCCCGCACCGTCCGACCGGACATTCACTGATACCGAAGGGGTTCGCCGCCGGCTACCAGCCGGTTTTGGTTCGACCGACATCCAGAATGCCCTCCGAATAGCGGAAAGGACCCAGGCAGCCCGGCCCGACCGGGGCGGCGCGCACGCAACCTACCGGTATTTCCCTGATGAATGCCTTGCCGGTCAACAGATAATTCGAGATTTTAAATCTGCCTTACCGAATAAAAGCGTCATCCTATATAATGGCCACGGCGATCCAACCGGCTGGTGCGGCGTGCTCTACGCCGGTCATCCCTGTGCCGAATTTCAACCGATCAGCTTCGGTTCCACCCCTCCGGTTATTTTATGCTTTGCTTGTGACTGTGGAAATTATACCGGCACCAATAGTGTCGTTCGTGATCTCATGCGCAACGGAGTTGCCGCTTACCTCGGCTCGACTGAAGTCTCCTTCGGTGAAAATGACGAAGCAACCCGTGAAGGATTCTGGCGGCATTGGTCGCGGACCGCACGAATCGGCGATGCGGTATTTGATTTCAAAAGAAGGGTGGTGCCATTAGGCGGCGGCTGGCCGTATTTTGCCAAAGAGTACAATCTCTACGGCGACCCGAAGTTTGGAGGGAGGTAATCGTATGATGAAAAACATCTTACAACTGATGATCGTATTGATTTGTACTTTCAGCTTCACGGCTGTTCGGAGCGCGGAGCCACCCTCATCTTTGAAACTTACCGTTCCCGATTTCACCGTAACCAAAATCGGTACCGCGGACTATGTGGAAATCCCCAATGGTGAAATACTGCTCCTTGAGCAAGGCAGACCCCGGGTGCCCTACTATACTCAATCGATCGAATATCCCAAAGACTACATCGTCCAGGATGTCAAGCTGAAAGAAAAATCCGGAATGAAAAAACCCACCGGCATGAATCTGCCGGTCGTCATCCTCGACCGCGAATTAAAGTCCCCGGTGACCGTAAAGGAAGGCAGGTACCCTGAAAAAGATTTCGACTGGAAGGTCTGGGACAATCCGGACAGCAGCCACACCCTGGTTATTTCGGTCTATCCCTTCACTTACGATCCGAAGACGACCGAGGTTACTTTCTACACCACTTACCAGTTTGAAATACCGTACATCAAATCCGCAGTTTTCATCACTGGTCTCACGACCGATAAAAATGCCTATAACCCGACTGAAAAAGTTAAAATTGAACTGGAGTTACAAAGCACAAACCGCATCGATCAAACGACCATCATTGTGGCCTTCTATCGAGAAGGTCTGGACAAAGTAATCGCTACCCTCCCTCCCAAATTAGAAAAAAGTCTGAATGGAAAAAAGACGGTCACCTTTGAATGGCAGCCGGTCTCGGTTCCGACCGGTAACTATCAGGCAGTGGTAGTCTTGAAAGATAACGCTGGACATACCCTCGATACGAGACCGGTCGAGTTCCGGCTCGGAATCCCTAAAGGCGAGGTGACCCAATTCAACGTTTCCCCTGCTCATTTTAAAATCGGCGACAATCTGGTTCTTGTCCTCGATTTTAAAAACACCGGGTCCTGCCCGCTTTCCGGCAACTGCACATTCATCCTACAGGATTCTGCAAAAATAATTAAGCAGAGTTCCTATCCGCTCACTGATTTGAAACCTGCACAATCTTTTCATTTCAAAGATACCTGGAATACCAGCGGTGCTAAAAAAGGAACGCTCTACTATATCGTGGGCTATGTGACCTATGAAGGCGGCACAACCCGGGCTGAGCATAAATTGGTAAGCACTAATTATCTGCCTGAGGCCAAATTCAGTTGCGAGCCTCCAAAATCAAAAATCGGCGAGAAAATAAAATTTGACGCTTCTGGTTCAACTGATACCGATGGTTCGATTATCGAGTATACCTGGGATTTCGGCGATGGGGCAACGGCAACGGGCAAATCGGTAACCCATTCCTATCAGCAGAAAGGAAATTACGAGATCACCCTGACCGTGACCGACAACGAAGGCGGCACGGCATCGGCGAAACAGATACTTTCGGTTAACGAATAAGTTCGGGGTAAAA
>CAYHGV010000147.1:0-2876 GCA_964356135.1 uncultured bacterium | reverse complement strand
AAAAGGTGGGAATTACGAAAGGTGTTAAAACCTCCGACTTTTTCAGAGGTCTCAATCTGTTGACTTGACAAAAATGAAAAGGTCAATTATTTTTTTAAAAAAGGTAGGATAATATGTGGTTATTATTGTTGGTTACAATCATGTCCGGATGGTCTGGGATCATCAAAGATGATTTCCTGGTCAATCAGGATACTGTGGGATGTTGTGAAAAATCGTCCCCTTACATCTCGGTCAGTGGAAACGGTGATTTTTCCGTTGTCTGGGGGGATCAGAGGAATGGAGAAAACGATATTTATATGCAGAAATTCCTTTCTGACCGGACACCGATAAAACCGAATCTTCGAGTGAATGACGACCCGGGCCTGACTAAGCAGTACCCACCCGCTGTGGCGGTGGATGAGGGTGGAAACTCGGTTGTAGTATGGGAAGAGTTTCCCTCAAGGGCTAAGGTAGCAGTCAGGGAGCTATACGGTCAACTCTTCGACCCGGAGCAAAACCCGGTAAGAAACAATTTTCTTATAGCGCAAGTGACCCCCTTGCCGGTTGGGAAACCCATCGGTGTTGCCAAGAACAAGACGGGACAATTCGTCATGGTCTGGCTGGAAAAAGAGATACCCCAATATAGGGTCGCCTGTCGGACCTACGATCAAACAGGAGAGCCGCTAACATCGAGGTTTTTGGTCCGGGAAGACACCGTTTCAATGGCGGAGCCGGGAGCCGTCTTCACCGATTCTGCCTATATCGTGGTGATATGGATAGAGAAAGGCAGTATTTACGGGCAACTCCTTGACCTTGATGGAACACTGGTGGGTGAAAAATTCAGGGTCAGTGACGACTCTTTAAGCGGTTACTGTTCGATCGCCGCTGACAGCAGCGGAAAATTCACTGTCGCCTGGAGAATGAATGAAAACATCTATGTTCAGCGATTTGATAAATCGGGAAACCGGCTGGGCGGCAACTTTAAACTAACGAACGATATCACCGGGTATAGGAGATACTCTTATATCGCTATCAGCGGGAACGGCAATGCAGTTGTTGCCTGGATTGAGAAGAGAGAAGGAGACAGCTATATCTGCTGTCAGAGATTGGACCAGAATGGCACTTTGGTGGGCGGCGATACAAAGCTTTCCGGGCCAGTCAATCCTGGCGTATCTAAGAAATTCGTTGGGATGGATGACCAAGCCGTTTTTACCGTTGCCTGGGTTGATGAAAGTCAGGGTTATCCTCTACTCTACGCCCAGCCATACTCTTTCTCCACCTGCAGCCCGATTGGAGATGCCATTAAGGTGAATGACGATGTGGGTTCTTTCCACCAGGAGTTTTGTGCAGTAGCTTCGGACACATCGAGTTCATTTAAGGTTTCATGGTCAAGCGGGGATGGTAATGTCTACCTTGCCTGTCTTGATAAGACCGGAAATCCCTTACGGGACAATATCCTTATGGGCAGGGGTGGTGGTGGTTTCGGTAGTTCACCGTCGTTGGCGGTAGATGGGCAAGGCGATGGTGTCGTAAGCTGGGGGGGTGTAGTTGCCCAGCGGTTTGATAAAACGGGAGATAAGATCGGCGATACGATTATGGTGGTCGACAGATTAGATACCGGGACGGTTTTTATAGGTTGGCCGACGGCAACGATGAATCGGGCTGGAGACTTCATTATCGTCTGGGAAGAAAATAATTCGGCCGAAACTCATTCATACCTCTGGGCTCAGCGGTTTGATAGAAATGGTAATCGCATAGGGCATAATTTTAAGGTTAACGAAAACACTATCTGGCTGGCGGGCAGGCCCCCATCCGCGGTCCTCTTTGAAGACAATAGTTTTATCGTCTGTTTTGCACAAGAGTATAGCCCTTACAGCTATATCACTTTACGCAGGTTTAATAGCAATGGTGAGCCTCTGGGACCAAGTTATCGCATAGATGAAGCGCCAGCGGGCGGCGATTTCCCAGCAATAGCTTCTAATGTTCACGGAGAATTTGTAGCGGTATGGCTCAGCTCCAGCTATGGGATATGCGGTCAGTTGTTCGATAGTGCGGGTACTCCCGTCGGCAATAACTTTGCTCTTCTCGACTCCAAACATTGCGAAGAATTTTTACTTTCAAAAAACACGCCGTCGGTGGCGATCGACGATTCCGGCAAATTCATAGTATTCTGGAGTGACAATAGAAATCCCGATGACGACCCGGAGGTGACAGCGCAGTTATTTAACGTTGACGGGACTCCTCGGGGAACCACCATTCAGATTAATAATCAAGATTTCTTCTCCTACAACCATCAGCTAACAACCCAACAGGGTGTTGCCGCAACTACAAAAAATATCGTTTTTGCCTGGATGGATAACCGTCGCCATAAAGGCTGGGATATTTATGCCAAGATTACTGACTGGGACATAGTGGGGATAGACGAAAGCGTAGAGCGTAGAGCGTATGGCGGAAGATTAACGGTCTTTCCCAATCCCGCCCGGCAAATCGCCAGCATTAACTTTACCCTATCCGAATCCGGTCCGGTCTCATTAAAAATCTACGACGCCTGCGGGAGATTAGTCCAGACACTCATTCAGGAAAGACTAAAAGACGGAGAGCATACCTTTAAATTATCGACCGAAAACCTTCCCCAAGGAGTTTATTTTATAGAGTTGAAACGGGACGAGAAGAGGGACACAGAAAAATTACTAATACTGAGATAATTAGTGGCCAGAAATTACGGGGTCTGGCTTGACTTATTGACTTTAAAATAATGATGAGCGGTAAAAGAGTTGGTTGCGAAGCGAGTGCTTCCAACCTTATATGTTATAAAAAACTTTCTGGAAGCGCCGCCTTTGACGAGATAATATAAAAAGGTGTGGAAATTTGAAAAAAGTGGCGTATCCTTTCTTAAA
>CAYHGV010000146.1:0-3053 GCA_964356135.1 uncultured bacterium | reverse complement strand
AACCAGGATCTCAGCATGAGAGATAATTTTACAGGGAAATTTGGACTTGACCAAGGTGAATTTTAATCCGCGTAAATCCGTGTCAATATCCGCGCTTATCAGTGTGCTTTGCTACAGAGAACCGACGCCTAACAACGACCGGACTCTGGTCATCGTTTTAACCGCCACTTCCTTTGCCCGCCCGGCTCCATCCTTCAAAACCTCTCTGACATAATTTTCTTGTAACTCGTTTCTCCGCTTGCGAATCGGTTCCAACTCCTTCATCAAACACTCATAAACCGTATCCTTCAATTTCGAATACAAGAGTTTGCCTGCCGCATGTTCGGCTTTCAGCGATTCAAAAACCGCATCGCCGGCGGTGATTTTTATTATCTTCAAAAGATTTTCCACTCCTGGCGCCATCTCCTGCCCGGGTTGCAACCCGACATCGGTTACCGCACTCCGGATTTTGCTCAAAATATCCTTTTCCGGCTCCATCAGACCGATATAGTGTTTCGGTCCCAGGCTCTTGCTCATCTTCTGCTCGGGGTCGGCTAACGACATAATCCGTGAACCCTGGGTGAGAATCGGCTCAACTTCCGGGAAAAATTCCTCGCCCAACTGGCTGTTGAACCGGCGCGCTATACGGCGGCAGAGCTCCAGATGCTGGACCTGGTCTTCGCCCACCGGTACCCGTTCCGCCTTGTATAACAGAATATCGGCAGCCTGGAGCACCGGATAGTCAAAGAGACCGGCGCTGACGAAATCCGCTTTGTCGGATTTGTCTTTGAACTGGGTCATCCGCAGCAGGTCGCCATACGAGGTAAAGCAGTTAAAGACCCAGGCAAGCTCGGTATGTTCAGGGATATGGGACTGGACGAACAGCACCGATTTTTTCGGGTCGATGCCGCAGGCAAGGAGGTTCATCGCCACATTTATGGTTTCTTGTTTAAGCTGCGCCGGGTCAAAATCGGCGCCTCGTTGCGAGGCGAACGTCAAGGCATGGTAATCGACCACGCAGTAATAACACTCGTAGTCATCCTGCAGCGCCGCCCAGTTCTTAATCGCCCCCAAGTAGTTGCCGATATGGAGCTCGCCGGTCGGCTGTGCACCGGAAAAAATTCGAAGTTTCTTATCCATGGAGCTATAATAAGTGAATTTTCCGTTCAGTCAAGCCTTACGGCTTACAACACTTAAACCACGAAATTCAAAAAATATTACCACGAAAGAGTAGAAAGCACGAAAACACGAAAAGTGGTTAATTAGTTGTTCCTGTGTGCTTTAATATTTAAACAATAACTATTTAACCTTGTTCCTTTTAACCAGTTACCATTTAACCATTTTTTATTTTGAATTCTTTGCGCCCTTTGTGGTTCAATCTTCTTCCTGTCTCTCGTCTTGACTTTTGGTGGTTTTTGGGATATACAGTTTTGTGAAAATCGCCATATTAATTGCGGCTTACAACGCAGAGGACACTATCGGAAAAACCATCACCGGACTTCTTGAATCGGGATTTAAAAAAGAAGATATCATCGTCGTTGACGACGGTTCGTCCGACCGAACCGGTGAAGTCGCCAAAAATCTGGGCGTAGTCGTGCTTCGCCATCCCAAAAACCGGGGCAAAGGTGCGGGCCATAAAACCGGTTTCGACTGGACACTGAAACACGGCTACAATGGAGTCATAACGATCGATGCCGATGGCCAGCATAGTGTTGCCGAGATTAACCGCTTTATCCCGGCTTTCCACGAACGCCGCATTGTCTTTGGTGACCGGACCGGTGATTTACGCGGCATGCCGTTTCTCAATATGTTTTCTAACCGCACCACCTCCCTTGTCGTTTCGTTGATTTCCAAAAAAAGAATCAAAGACAGCCAGTGCGGTTATCGGCTTGTGGGACGAGACGTTCTATCAAAAATACGGTTACAGACCAACCATTTTGAAACCGAGTCCGAGCTCCTCATCAAAGGAGCGAAATCAGGATTCGATATTATCGGTATTCCGATAACGACCCTCTATCCCGAGGTTAAAAGTTTTATCCGCCCCTTCATGGATACCGTCCGGTTTGTTCTCCTGGCGATACGGTCTCTCTGGGCATGAAGCATTCTTTATAAAATGGAGACACGGTCTTCTAAGCCGCGCATTCTCCTAACCAACGACGACGGAATTAAAGCACTCGGTTTACGAACCCTGCACGAATCGGTAAAGTCCTTGGGCGAAATCTGGATTGTTGCACCGGAAGGTGAACAGTCCGGTGCCGGCCACTCCTTCCGTCCCCGTAAACCGATCCGGGTAACTAAAATCGGTCGCCGCCGTTACAAGGTTTACGGAACTCCGACCGACTGCGTCCTACTGGCACATCACGCCTTTATGTGGTCGCCCATCGACCTCGTCATCTCCGGTATCAACCACGGACCCAACCTGGGTGACGATGTCACCTATTCCGGCACGGTAGCGGCTGCAATCGAAGGAACAATCCTGGGATTACCAGCGATTGCGGTCTCCATGGTGAACAAATATGTCAACCGCGACCTTGCCCAACGGTTTATTCACGAACTCGCTTTGCTTGTCTTAAAGCTGAAACCGCTGAATAATACTTTTTTAAATATCAATATCCCCGCCCAACCAGTTCAAGGAATAAGAGTGACCCGGCTGGGAAAGCGCATCTATCGGGATGCAGCCAAGCGCCACGTCACGCCGAAAGGAGCGGTCTACTATACCATCGATGGTGAGCTTGACTGTCGCCGCGAGCCGGGTTCGGACTGTGAGGCAATCGCCCAGGGATTCATCTCCATTACCCCGCTCCATCTCGACCTGACTAATTATAAAGAAATGAACCAGCTCACTCGGCTCCTGAAAGGGCTCAAATTTTAAGCCGTTCACCAACGGAACCGCCCGGTTATTGTTTTTTGGTACAATTTTGCATTTTTCACTTTTCATTGACTTTTTCCCCACTGCCCTTTACGCCCTACGCCTTACGCCTAACTCCCTACGCTCTACCCCCCACGCCTTACTCCCTACGGGTTGATTGCCAAATGAATTTGAGCACCCTGGATTTGCTCAAATTCAATGATTT
>CAYHGV010000145.1:0-3217 GCA_964356135.1 uncultured bacterium | reverse complement strand
GCCATCATGAGAAAAATTTCCAAATGTCAAGATCTGTTAGGGACACGACACTAGATACTTGAAACCGATGTATCATCCACCCGCGGTATTTCTAAAATTAAACTTTATGATTACTCAGTATCCCAAACCAATGATTCCACTATGTATATTAGAAATTACGACAATCAGCACACAAATCCAGACACGGTAAGAATAAAAGACCCAAAGGGCAATGAAAAGGTATTCTGTTTCTTTAAATCAGGCTGGAAATACGGTCAGATCTACCAATTCTTCTGGGAAAATGGTAGACTTGAAGGGGAGTTAAATTTTAATGGCACCTATCCCTCAGGTGATACGCTTACCGCCACCACTTATTCTTGGGACTGGCCTGTCACCCCCGATTCAATTGTCGTTTTGGAGAGCACCTTAACCAAAGTCGGAACAAAAGCGTATGCCACAAAATACGAAGACTATGATAACTACGGAAATTCCCAGAGAATCCACCTTTACGGTGATGTTAATAAAACAGATGACGACCGCTATATTTACAATGAGTATCTCCATAATCAGGAAAACTTTTGGGCAACAATAACCGAACCCGCTCGTTTCGAAATCCCTCCACCCGTAGACACGATAAGAGTAGTCGCTGCCTTCGCCTCCAATCAAGGGATTGACAGCGTTCGGATTAGTATTGATGATGTGGTTAAGAAAGATACCACGTATAGTCCGCCGATACCGGAAGGTAGTCTCACCTATTACTGGTCTGTAGAAAGTCCCCCGGATACTCATCAGGTTAAGGTTATTGCCTGGGACACTCTGGGTAATCTGGCTTATGAGTGGAAGAAGTTTATAATCCGAGTACCTACCGACCACCCACCTGCCCCTATGGGGCATTATGGGGTAAAATACTATTTACCAAAACATATCCTTAACCGATTAGCCCGAACCTATGTCAAAGCCAGCCCCACTTCTCCAATCTTAAGCGAGACTAAATACTATTATGATGATTACGGGTCGGTAATAAAAACCTATTCACCCCACGCAATCCGCTGGGAAGCACCCTCTCCTTTCAGGGGAAATTCAACCAGGGTGGAAAAATGGAAGGGCGATGATGATTATACCCGGGCCGAACTTCGGTATGACGAGTGCGGTAATGCAGTCCAGGGTATCAGCTATAAATCTTCTTCCGAACCCGAAACCACTTTTTACTACTACGACCCGACCGGCGACCCGGATAAATATCAATACGCCTATCTCTGGCGTACCTTAAACCATGTTTCATCTGCAGCCGGTTCTCTCAAGACAACGAATGAATACGACTTCAATACCGGCCTCGTCATCAGTACCACCCAGCCCAACGACAGCACCACCTACTATAAGTATGACACTATGAACCGACCCATCAAAACCGCACGACCCCAGGACTGGACCGGCACATTCTCCTGGTCTAACTCAACCTTAAAACCTTCTGTTATCCATACCTATTTTGACCATACCTATCCTACCGCAGTATTAGACTCAACTAAACTCGAAGCCAACCGCTATCTCCTCTCCAAGAGCTTCGTTGATGGTTTTGGCAGGGTTATTCAGACCCAGCGCATCGACCCGGACAGTAATAAGACCATCGTGCAGAACACGAGTTACGATAGCTGTGGATTGACCGAAAAGGTCTCCAATCCCTATCAGGTAACCGGCAGCTCCGGCACCTATCTCAACCCGGATTGGAATCGGCCCTATACCAAACACGAATATGACGGTCTGAATCGGGACACCCTTTTAATCCATCCCGGCAACAGCAAAATCAAGACAAACTACCACGACAATGTCGTAGAAATCACCGATGAGAAAAACAGCACGACCAGACATTACTATGACGCCTTTAATAACTTGGACTCGGTCGTTGATGCCAATAGTAAAACCACCAAATATAAATACGACCTTTTAAACCAGCTTACCGAGGTCACCGACGCCGCCAGTAAAAAGACTTACTATTACTACGACTTTTTAGACAGGCTTCGTGGTGTCAACGGCCCGGATGCCAAATCCGGTTATTTCTGGGAAGACGACAGCGTGGATGTGCTCTATGAATACGATGACATCGGGAATCTTCTTAAGCGCAAAAACGGCAAAGGTATAATCGAATACGACTACGATGAATTGAGCCGGTTGCGCCATACCTACTGGCGGGCTAACGATTCCTCAAGCCAGATTCAACACGCAATCCTGACCTATGATTCATTATCGACCAATAACAGCCATAACAACTACGGTCGTCTCTGCCGGGTTCAGACCGTTCCGGTAGAACGGACCGATTTCTACTACGATGCCCGTGGTCGTCTGACAAAGAAAGCAACGCTTTTAACCAATATGGGACCAGAACCCAAAACTATTAACTACGCCTACAACTTTGCCGACGCCTGCACCCTTTTAACCTATCCTGACGACACGACAAAGATAAACTTTACCTATGACCATTTTGGTCGGCTCGCAGCCATCCCCAATCTTATCAACCGATTCCTCTATAATCCGTCTGGCCAGCTTACTTCTATCTCTTTTCCCAATGCACTCGGAACCGGTATTAAATACGATAACCGGCTCAGACCCGATACGATCAGAACCGGCAATCCGGCGCTGGAACCGCCTTTAAGTGTCTTAAACTTAGCCTATCAATACGACTCGACCGGCAATATCACTAAAATCACTGATGGCGATACCGCTTCTTATACCCAGAATTTCACCTATGACCCGCTCTACCGGCTTACCGGAATGACGAGCGGTCAGGGAAACCAGAGTTTTACCTATGATCCGGTCGGTAACCGGGCCTCCCGCAACGACACCACCTACAGCTACGAATCCAACACCAACCGGCTCCTTTCCGACGGTCAATTCGGATATACTTACGACGATGCCGGTAATATCATTAGCCGTGGTGACGGCACAACCTATCTCTATGACTACGAAAACCGGCTCGTTTCCCACGCAAAAGGAAACACCACTACCACTTACTTTTACAACGCCTCTGGTCTTCGGGTGCGAAAAATGGTCACGACCTGCACTTCTCTCTCTTCCCAGGGCAGCTTTTTAGTCCAGCCCGATGCTTACGATGACCTGATTTTACGGATAGACACTGCAACTGATTCTACCCGGGACTTTGGGACAATGCTCGTTCGTAACTGCACCGATACCCTGACCCTTGAGCTTACGATGCACCGCATCGACGCCCTTCACCCATTCAATG
>CAYHGV010000144.1:0-3360 GCA_964356135.1 uncultured bacterium | reverse complement strand
CTCGGCCGGAATGCGCCCCGGCTGCGCAGCCGGGTCCGGTTGTATCGCGGCACATCGCCGCTCTTCGAATCCTACAAAGTCGAAGACGAAATGAACAAGGTCTTAAACCGGAAGCTCTGGATGCGCTCGGGTGGGTTTATCACGATCGATGAGACCGAAGCTTTGGTTGCGATCGACGTCAACACCGGCCGCTATGCCACCGAAGAGAACCCGGAACGGATGGCGCTGACGACCAACCTCGAAGCCGCCGAAGAGATCGCCCGCCAGATCCGGCTGCGGGATTTATCCGGACTGGTGATCATTGACTTCATCGATATGAGCCGGCGCGAAAACATCCATCGGGTGGTGCACGAATTCCGCAACCACTTACGCGGCGACCGGGCAAAAGCCGATTTTTCCCGCATCAGCGAATTCGGGCTCTTGGAGATGACCCGCGAGCGCACCCGCTCGAGCCTGCTGCAGACCCTGTCCGAGCAGTGCCCGTCCTGCCAGGGCACGGGCCGGGTCCTGTCCCGCGCCGAAGTCGCGGCACGGATTGCGCGCTTTTTTAACCAGAAGAGCGAACACTATAAAGGCAAATCGATCCTGCTCGTCCTCGCGCCGTCGGTCGCGGACTACTTAAGCACCGACCGGTCGGAATTACTGGCAAATCTCGCCAAACGGTTCGGCCTCGCGATCAAGCTCAAGGTCGAACCGCTGATCACCCCGTCGGAGTTCAAGGTCCTCGAGCGGAGGTGAAGACTGAAATTGAAAATAATTACTACCCGGAT
This sequence comes from uncultured bacterium, assembly GCA_964356135.1. Classification (GTDB taxonomy): domain Bacteria; phylum Hydrothermota; class Tepidihabitantia; order CAYHGV01; family CAYHGV01; genus CAYHGV01. Next base: position 2,590 of record CAYHGV010000144.1, on the reverse strand, counting down.
ACTGTTTCTTACAAAACAAACCTCAATGGTGAAAATGCTACTTTAAAATAATAACTTGATAGAAAAGAGGGGCACATTCCTTTTTTATAGTCAACCCTGAAAAAAAGGTGTGCCCCTTTTACTAATTCTCCCGCTACTCAAGCCACTCGACATCCCCCAGATTAAAATCTTTCTTATCGACATTGCCCAAAATAATTAAAACATAGGCGTCGGGATGGAGAATGCCCTCGGCTGCCCGGTTGACTTCTTCCCGCTTCACCGCTTTGACCCGGTCAAGATATTTGTCAATATAGTCCAACCCCAAGCCGAAGCGCTCGATCTGAGCGACCATCCAGACCTTTTCACCGAATGAATCGAAGCTCAGCGGGAAGTGGCCGATGTAGTAGGCTTTGGCATCGGCAAGTTCCTTGTCGCTTATCCCTTTATCTTTCATCTTCTGTATTTCTTCAATGAGGCTCTTAATCGCCTCCTGGCCGTTTTTGGCTTCGGTCTGGAGCTGGGCGACAAACGGACCAGGGTAGAGTTTCCGCTCAAGATATGCCGAGGCATCGTATGCCAGACCCTTCTCTTCGCGGATTTTACCCGAAATCCGTGAGGTCAGGCCCGAGGACCCGAGGATATACGCCATCAATCGGGCAGGAAAAACCTCGGGGCTGTTCTCGGCAATCCCGATATTGCCGAGAATGATGTACGCCTGGTTGATGTCGGGTTTTTTGATAAGCTTAACCTTCGGCTTCTCGATTTTCGGCGGCTCCGCCACCACAGGGAAACTCAACGGTTTTTGCTGCCAGCGGCCAAAATATTTTTCGACTTTCGACGAGAACGCCTCGTTCGCGAAATCACCGACCGCGACCAGGAAAATATTATTGGGGGCAAAATAAGCGTTATAAAATTTTACGATACCATCGCGGGTAATAGCAGCAACCGACGATTGATAGCCATCGGCCCGATGACCGTAGGGATGCTCGCCGTAGAGAATCTCCTGAAACGCCCAGCCCGCCACTGAAAACGGCTCGTCTTCTTCCCGGATGAGCTCGGTCATCGTTTCACCCTTCACCCGCATAATTTCCGAGTCGGGAAACGATGGGTTCATGAGCATATCGGCGACGAGCTCGAGCACCCGGTCCAGATCCTTCGACAATGCCCGAATGTCGATCGAAAGCTGGTCTTCATCGGTCGACGCACTGTAACTGGCACCCAAAAATTCCAGTTCATCGCTCAGTTGCAACGTCGTGCGCGTCTTTGTCCCCCGGAGCAGTAATTCACCGACGATCATTGCCAAGCCTTCATTCCCTTTCGGGTCAAGGCTTGACCCCGCTTTCACCACCGCCCGGATTTCGACCATCGGCAGTTTGTGTTCTTCGACGGTCAGAACTGCCAAGCCGTTGTTCAAGACAGTTCGCCCGACGGGAAAACTCACGAGCGAACTGAGTGTCAGTAAGAGACTGAGCGTATTCATTTTGCCTCCTCTGCCGGTACGAGAACGGCAACGGTTCGATTATCCTTGGTGAAATATTTCTTTGCCAATTCTCGAACTTCTTCTTTCGTCACCCGGGCGATCCGTTCCGGGTAGGTCTCAAGATTGCGATAGGAACCGGTGATGACTTCGGCTCGCGCCAGCCCCATACCGATACCGAAAAAGCTGTCCTGGCGGAAGATAAAACCGGCAATCGACTGGTTCTTCACCCGTTCCAGTTCCCGGTCTTCGATCTCGCCGGTTTTCAACTGCTCAAGCTCCTCTAAGATTGCCGCTTCGAGCAGGGCGATATCTTTTCCCTGGCGGGGAAGGGCAAAGACATAGAACATACCCGGGTATTTGGAATTGCCTATCCAGCCGCCGCAGGAAAGGGCAAGTTGTTGTGTATAGACGAGGTCTTTATACAGACGAGAAGTCCGCCCCCGGGACAAAAGCCCGGCAATCACACTCAAACCATAGGAATCGGCATTTCCTTCTTCCGGAATATGAAAGCCGATGAGCAGCGCTTTCGAACCGACCGCTCGCTTTACTTCCAGCCGCCGCTCACCGCGCTGCACCGGCTCTTCCACTGCCAGTTCTGATGCCTGCTTGCCTTTGATCTTACCGAAGGCACGTTTCACCGATTCCAGCGCCTCCGCCGGTTTAATATCGCCGGCAACCACCACCAGGGCATTTGCCGGGTTATACCACCGGTGGTAGTAGTCGACCAAATCCTGGCGCTCGATTCGCTCGAGGTCGTCCATCCAGCCGACGGTCGGATTGCGATAGGGGTGGCGGAGAAAGGCAACCTCATCAAAAGTTTCGAAAAAAGGACCGTAGGGGTCGTTTTCCGAAAGCCGCCGTTCCTCCATTACCACCTTGCGCTCTCGTTCAAACTCCAACGAATCGAGGAGGAGATTTGCCATCCGGTCGGCTTCTAACTCTAATTCAATCGTATAGTAATCCTTTGCCAGATTTGCAAAATAGATCGTGTAGTGGTCGCCGGTCATACCGTTCTCATCACCGCCGTGCCGGTCAATGATCCGATCGTATTCTTTCGGCCCGTAGCGTTTGGTCCCTTTGAACATCATATGTTCAAGCAGATGCGAAATACCGGTCATGCCGGCGGGCTCG
>CAYHGV010000143.1:0-3529 GCA_964356135.1 uncultured bacterium | reverse complement strand
AACCAGGATCTCAGCATGAGAGATAATTTTACAGGGAAATTTGGACTTGACCAAGAATTTTAACCACAGATACACACGGATAGACACAAGATAGACACAAATTTAAGGAAAGAAATAATCAATAATTAACCGTTCAATCACACGGTGAGCGAATTTTTTTGTACAGAAGAAAATCGATCATTGTTTTTGTCGGTTTCTGCCGGGTTCACTGCGCCGATCGGTAGACCAGAGTGAAAATACCGAGGGCACAACCGCAACCTTGACATTTTCCGCCCGAGCGGTAGAATTCAACAAAATTGTTCAAGGAGGACATATGCCAGTTCCGAAACGGAGACATTCGAAACAGCGCGGACGTAAAAGGCGCACCCACTGGAAATTAACCGGCCCGAATCTGGTGGAGTGCCCGCACTGCCATTCGCCCAAACTTCCCCATCGGGTCTGTTCAAATTGCGGCTACTACGGGGGTCAAGAAGTAATTATATCCAAAGAGAAAGAAAAGAAGAAGAAAAAGAAGTAATGAGAATTGCCATTGACGGAATGGGTGGGGATAACGCCCCACGTCCCGAGATCGAAGGTATCCGGTTGGCGATCGAAGCGTTTAACGATTTAGAAATCCTCTTGGTTGGCAAGTCTGAGATCCTTGAGGATTATAAGGGGGAATTGGATGGTTTGCCGGTTGAGATTGTCGAGGCGAAGGAAGTCGTCGGGATGCACGAGCTGCCGAGTCAGGTGCTGCGGCGGAAGTCCAATTCTTCGATCGCCCGGGCAGTGTCGCTCGTGAAAGAAAATAAGGCAGACGCAGTGGTGAGTGCCGGCAATACCGGTGCGGCCATGGCGTTCGCTCTTTCGATTTTGGGGACGATTCCGGGCATTGCCCGACCAGCCTTGGGGCAATTCTTTCCGACTCTGAAAGGCTCGAGTTTGGTCCTCGATATCGGCGCCAACGTCGATACGAAGCCCAAACACCTTCTCCAGTTCGGGATTATGGGTTCAGTTGCCGCTTCCCATATTATGAAAAAGGTCACACCGACGGTTGGGCTTTTGAACATCGGCAAAGAGAGCTCAAAGGGGAACGAACTGGTGCGCACCGCGTACACCTTATTCGAGCAGTCGGACCTCGAGTTTGTCGGTAATATCGAGGCCTATGATGTCCTGAAAGGCGATGCGGATGTGGTCGTCTGCGATGGTTTTGTCGGGAATGTGATGCTCAAGTTTGGGGAGGGATTCATGGAGGTGATCGGGGCAAAGCTGACCGAATACTTGAGTTCCCAATCCGAATACCGCATCCGACGGCGTTTTTCCAAACCGGTGCTCTTTGAGTTCATTTCGAGTATGGACTACGAAGAGACGGGCGGTGCATTGCTGTTAGGAGTGAATGGCACGGTGGTCATCGGGCATGGACGTTCCACGGCAAAGGCGATTAAAAATGCGATCAAGACCGCCCATTTCTGTTCTCAGGCAAAACTGACGGAAGAGCTTAAGAACCGGTTTAAGGCATGAAGAGACTTTTTTTATTTGGTCTGATCTCGGTTTTTAGTTGCAGCCAGGACCCGGTCGGATTTGATGAGTTGGGCCGGGGACGGGAGCCGCTGGTGGTCTTTCCGGACGTTGCCGGAAACCAGGGGGCTTACGGCGAGCATATTGCTTTAGGACTGGCGGACAATCTCATCTGCGGCAAAGATGGGAGCTACGAGGCGAGGATGATTATGCAGTTTGAGTTGACCGATTCCTTAGCCGATTCGCTCGATTCGTTGAAGCTGGTGTTATATAATCGCGAAGAACTGACCGATTCCTTAGTGGCTTTTTCAATCTATCTCGTCACCGCATCCTGGAATGAGTACCAGGCAACCTGGATGATGGCTAACTCCAACACGCGCTGGCTCAAACCCGGGGGAGAGTATGACTCGATTGCGATTGGCCAAGGCCGGTTTGGAGCAGAGAGCACGGTGGTCGACCTGTATGCTGTGCGCTCCCAACTCGCCGACTCAACCCACTACGGCATACTGCTCATCCCGGAGGAGAACGGTTTTGCTGCGGTCTATTCCAGTGGCAACACTTCCAAGGGTCCCAAATTAGTATTAGCAATGAACGACGGTGAGCAGCAGCTGACTCCAATTCAGGACAGCTACTTTGTCAATTCCGAGCTCGGCGATGTACCCGACGGGCAGCTCTGGGTCGGTTCGGGTTATGCCTATCGTTCTTATCTCCGGTTCAACCTGGATTCGCTGCCCGCATTGGTCCGGATAACATCCGCCGAACTGAGTGTTCGGATTGATAATATTGTTGCCGCGACCGAGACCCTGGGGCTCGAAGTCCACCGGTTGAAAGAGGCGTGGGATAAGAAATATACCGAGTATGAGGTGCTGCCGGTGGCGCGGGAACGGTTTACAAAAGAAGATACGATGGTGGTATTCGACATCCGGGGTTTGGTGCAGGGGTGGGCGGATGACTCGACGACCAATTACGGTCTGTTGATTACGGTCTGGCCTGAGTATGACCAGATCAGCCGGGTTGAACTCTATCCGGCGGCGGACAGCGCTCGACGGCCGCGGCTTATCTGTTCGTACATTGAACCGCCGAAACCGAGATTTTGATATGTTACTCCGTATCAATAGTGAACATCATATGAAACGGGTGGTGCTGGTTTTGGTCGCATGTTTCGGCGTGCTGTTGGGTGAATCGTTTTTCAATCCTCGGGGACTGGGCGAAGAATGGGGCCAGGTCGACGCCCGGACTTATGGATGGTATGTGCTCGGTCCAGCCAACCCCGCATACGGCATAAAAATTCCCGCACCAACTTTTTCCGCCACGACTTTGGCTGAATTTATATCGGGTAGTGAAAATAACCGGCAGCGGAATATCGGCGGGTTTGTACCGATGAATTTTATGGGGTTTGTTCCTTTGCCCTTCGATTGCGGTTGCCGGGTAGGATTGGGTCAACGGTTCAACGAAGATTTTTCGGTTTATTCGGATTCGATAGCCTCGGATCTGATTTCCTACCGGAAGCACATTATCGGACGGGGAGGAGTGTACGGTGCCGATTTTGGTCTGGGAAAAAGTTTTTTTAAAAATCTGGTTCTCGGCGCCAACTTCACCTGGTTTTTCGGCTCGTCGGTCGAGGAATGGATCGTGGAGGTTTTTGATGGCGATTACATCACCAAGGATACCACCGAAGCGATTTTTTCCGGGTATAACTTTAATCTGGGCGGGAGTTTCCAGTCGAAGCTCGGTACGGTTACTGCGCTCTGGGCGGCGCCGGTTCGTTTGAATATTGCGAGCGAGGTGCATTCGGTTCAAAAGGTTCAGACCTTCGAGCGGGAACTGACGATCCCGCACGCCTGGGGATTGGGTTTATCGATCAACGGGCCCAAAAATACGAGCCTCTTTTTTGATTTCCAGAATAAACCCTGGGCCGGGTCGAACCAGGACCTGGGTTTTACCAACGGGTTGAGTTTTACCGGCGGGCTGGAATTGAAAAACATACCGCTAGCGATCGGCTATAAGAACCGGGTCTGGTATGTCCAGTCGG
>CAYHGV010000142.1:0-3830 GCA_964356135.1 uncultured bacterium | reverse complement strand
CGGAGTAAAGGCATTCGTCCTCCTTTAGCCAATTCTTGTAAGCATTGAGGCACACTGAGCAATACTGTGATAAACGAAAATTAGCATTGATTGATACTGATAAACCATATTAAAGCATTGAGGTAGACTGAGGGATACTGAGGTAAACCGAGGACGGGTATACATGTATTCTCAGTTTTCATCAATTTGAATCAATGCTACATTTTTTATTTTTCTTTTCTCAGTCTGCATCAATGGAACTATTCCAGTTATCCTTTTTTTAAAAGTTTCAGCATGATTGCCTTCTGAATATGGAGCCGATTTTCTGCCTGGTCAAGGACGATCGACTGCGGTCCATCGAGAACCTCGTCGGTGATTTCTTCGCCGCGGTGTGCGGGCAGGCAGTGGAGAACAAGACAGTGGCGAGGTGCCGAGTGTAAAAGTGCGGAGTTGACCTGGAAATTCTTGAATAGCTCTTTTCGTTTTGCCGCTTCGGTTTCCTGGCCCATTGACGCCCAAACATCGGTGTAAATAAAATCGGCGTTTTTGACTGCGGCTTGCGGATCATTGGTAAACGTAAACCGTGCCGTCCCCAGGGCAAGGACTTTATCCACTACTTCTTTTTTCGGCTCGTAGCCGGGCGGGGTGGCGACCGCCATGTTCACCCCTACGAGTGATGCGGTGAAGAGCAGGGAGTTGCAGACATTGTTGCCGTCGCCAATCCAGGCTAAGGTTAAGCCTTTGAGATTGCGGTTGTGTTCGTAAATCGTCAGGATATCCCCTAAAGCCTGGCAGGGGTGTTCGTAGTCGGACAGGCCGTTTATGACCGGCACCGAGCTCGACTGTGCCAGGTCTGAAACCGTTTTGTGGTCAAAGACCCGCGCCATGACAATATCGACCCAGCGGGAGAGGTTCTGGGCGATGTCTTTGACCGACTCCCGTTTTCCAAGCTGGATGTCATTCGGACCGAGATAAATTCCATAACCGCCCAACTGAAAGATTCCCGTTTCAAAGGTTACCCGGGTTCGCAGCGACGGTTTTTCAAAGATCATCGCCAGCACCCGACCTTTAAGCGGGCTGCCCGATTTCACCCCGGTTTTCAATTTTTTTGCTAACTGTAATAAACCGATGATTTCTGCGCGGTTTAAATCGGCAATTGATATCAGGTCTTTCTTCACCGAAACACCTCCGGGTAATCTACTTGCAATCTTAAATCAAGGAAAATTTTTTTAATTAACCGACTACTTTCTTTGTGGGCTTTGTGGTTCAGATTATTCTTGTAGTTCACTTCCATTCGTTTTACAAGATATACCGGCTCAAATCTTTATTTTCGATAATGCCTTTCAGCCGGTCATGGACATAGCCACCGGTAATATCGAGGGCTTTGGGTCCCGAGTCGGGCACCGTAAACAAAATTTCTTCTAACAGGGCGGTCATTACCGTATGGAGCCGGCGGGCACCGATATTCTCCGTCTCTTCATTAACCTGTGCGGCGATTGAAGCGATCGCTTCAATCGCATCCGGGTTGAATTCGAGCTTAACGCCTTCAGTCGCCAAAAGCGCGGTATACTGCTTGAGCAAGGCATTTTCCGGCTCGACCAGGATTCTTTCAAAATCGTTTTTGGTCAAGGGGTCGAGCTCGACCCGAATCGGAAACCGGCCCTGGAGCTCGGGAATCAAATCCGATGGCCGGGCGTTATGAAACGCACCGGCGGCAATAAAGAGAACATGGTCGGTGCGTACCATTCCGTATTTGGTCATAACATTCGAACCTTCGACAATCGGCAAGAGGTCGCGCTGCACCCCCTCACGCGAAACATCCGGCCCGACCGTTGATTCGGCACCGACAATCTTATCGATCTCATCGAGAAAGACGATCCCTGAGTTCTCGGTCCGGGACCGGGCTTCGGTTACCACCTCGTCCATGTCGATCAATTTCTGGGCTTCTTCCTGGGCAAGGATTTTTTTTGCCTCTTTAACGGTCAGCTTCCTTTTTTTGGTTTTTTTAGGCAGCATCCCGGAGAAAACCTCCTGAACCTCGAGGCTCATCTCTTCGGCGCCGCTCTGGGAAAGGACTTCAATAAACGGCAGAACCTGCCGGGTGACCTCGATTTCGACCGTCCGGTCGTCCAGTGCGCCGTCTTTAAGCATTGTGCGGAGTTTCTCCCGGGTCTCTTTTTTATTCTCTTTGCTTTCTTCGGTTTTCGTGGTGCTGGGTAACAGCAGGTCGAGGAGGCGTTCTTCCGCCAGGATGACCGCTTTTTCTTCAACCCGTTCCGCTTTTTCCGTCTTCACCATATTGACCGAAATCTCCACCAGGTCCCGGACCATCGATTCGACATCCCGCCCGACATATCCTACTTCGGTGAACTTCGACGCTTCAACTTTGACAAACGGCGCCTGGGCGAGACGAGCCAATCGGCGGGCGATTTCAGTTTTGCCGACCCCGGTCGGGCCGATAAGAATAATATTATTGGGATAAATTTCGTCGCGGAGCTTGCCCGAGACCTGCTGGCGGCGCCACCGGTTGCGCAACGCGATTGCGACCGCCATCTTCGCTTTCTTTTGACCGATGATATACCGGTCCAGTTCTTTGACAATCTGGGCCGGGGTTAAGGTCGAAGCGGCACGCCGTTCGATCGATTTATTTGCGACTCTTCGGGCTGCCATAAATTATTTTGCCCCGACCTTCAATAAAAGTCAAGTCCTTTGATTCATCTTTACAGTGATACTTCTTCTCTGCTTGTTTTGTTGTCTCTTTGATTGTTCTTTTCCTTTTTTCTTATTTAACCATTATGGCTCGGAACGAGCTGAACCATTTAACCTTTTCTCTTTTTTCTCTGTGTTCTTTGTGGTTGATTTCGCTTGGTGTCACTTCGTTCCACCTATGCTTCGCATCCAATCTTTTCTGCTCCCTACTCCCTACTGCCTACTCCTTACTCTCTTCTCCGTGTCTTCAGTGTCTTCCGTGGTAGAATCATTCTTTGTGTGCTTTGTGTCCTTTGTGGTCCAATCTTATATTCGTTATGAAAATAATTCTTTACCAGCCGGAGCGCCTTTCGCAGCAGCAATCTGTTCTCCTTTTGAAAACTCCAGGGACTGGCACCGGAGGGATGGGGCAGGGGAATAACAATACATTCCTGACCGGCGACGAGCGCATTAAATTTTTTCCCCACCACCTGGTCGAGCGGTCGAACGCCCAGGAACCTCTGAATTGCCAGTTGTCCGACCGGTATCAAAACCCGGGGGCGGATGAGTGCAATCTCCTGCTCGAGATAAGGGGCGCAGGTAGCCAATTCCTCGCTCGAAGGTTTGCGGTCGCCGTGAGGCGCGGAGCCGGGAAAGCATTTCATCACAGCGGTCATGTAGACTGTGTTTCGAAACGAAACCTCATCGAAACCGGCTTTGCCGAGCCATTGAAAGAGCCGTTTTCCGGCAGGCCCGCTGAACGGTTTGCCCAGAGTGAGTTCTTTTTTGCCCGGTGCCTGGCCGACGAGCATAACCCGGTTGTTCCATTTCCCGGAGAAGATCGGATAGCTCTCTTTTGGCACCGTGCACCGTTTGCAGCTTTTAATGGTTTTAGACAGTTTAAAAAAATCCCGCTCCTGCTTGCTGTAACTGCAGCCGCAGTAGTCCTGGCGAAAGAGCCCCAGGTCCTTCGATAATGCGATGCTTTTTTTAAACCCGCCCTGTTTTTTAAAGTCGGCAGTCAAAAACTGTAGTCCCCGTTTGTCCGTGAAGTTTTGACCGAGTCGGTTGATGATTTCTGCGTTTTTATGGGGGCTGATGGTTAAGGTCGTGGTGTAACTATCAAACCCGTGTTTGTGAGCGAACCGAGCCGCTTGCCGGAG
>CAYHGV010000141.1:0-4024 GCA_964356135.1 uncultured bacterium | reverse complement strand
ACACCTTTTATTTCTCCTGGCAAGAAATTTACACAAAATAGTATACGCTACCTGTGAGAACGAAGTCTTGACAAACCAGTTCGAGTGTTTACAATTACCATTCGATACGACAATTGAGGAATGGCCTGTACGACTTATTGGAGCTGGCGCAGGCGTAAGCAAGAATAACGTTAGCAGTTCTCGTTTTACCGGGCAATCGGAATAATAATTTCAAACAAGGAGGAAAGGCAATGTTAGATAAAAAAGCAGACCTGGCAGGGCCAGGCATCAGCACCTACGAAGAAGTCGATAAAATTCTACCCAACGACTACAAGCCCGTTCTTCCGCCGCTCGAGCGGATGAAGGCGCTCTATGCGGTCAAGGAGTATATTGAAAAGAACCTGTGCAAGGAACTCAACCTGGCGATGGTTCAGGTTCCTTTGATCGTCGAACGCGAAAGCGGAGTGAACGACATGCTCGACCGGGACGGCTCGCGCACGCCGATTGAATTCCCCTGCGGACTGGGGCTCGAAAAACGGCTCAACGGCCAGATCGTCCAGGCGGCGACCAAGTGGAAGAGACCGGCATTGGCGCAGTTCGGCTGCAAGGTCGGCGAAGGTATTTGCACCGACATGCGGGCGGTGCGGAAAGACTATTTTCTCGACCACGACCACAGTGCCTATGTTGACCAGTGGGACTGGGAACGGGTCATCACCCTCGACCAGCGCAATCTCGGGTTCCTGAAAGATGTTGTAAAGAGGATCTGGAAGGTCATCTATGGTGCGGGAAAGTTCGCTTTGGAGAATTTCCCGGCGCTTAAGACGACGAAGTACCTTGAAATTCCGGAGGAGCTCACGTTCCTCCATGCCGAGGAGATTCTCGACATGTTCCCCGACCTGCCCCGCAAGCAGCGTGAAACCCAGGTGTTGCAGAAATATCCGGCGGTCTTCATCATTGGCATCGGCTGGACGCTTAAGGACGGCTATCCGCACGAGATGCGGGCTGCGGACTACGACGACTGGATTACCGACACGTCAAAAGAATCGGGCAAGGATACACACGGTATCAACGGCGATATCCTGGTCTGGAATCCGGTGACAAAACGGCGCCACGAATTGACCTCGATGGGCATCCGGGTGACCAAAGAGACGCTGGTAAAACAGTTAGAAATGGCTAACCAGATGGAAAGCTTGAAGCTTCCGTATCACCAGGCGATTATGAATGATCGGATCCCCTTGAGTATCGGCGGCGGCATCGGGCAGTCCCGGACCTATATGTATCTTTTGAGAACCGCCCATCTCGGTGAAGTCAGCGTTACGGTCTGGCCCAAGCAGCTCAAGGATATCTGCTCGAAACGGAATATTCACGTTTTGGAATAATTGAAAGATTATGGGGCGGGTTATAAACCCGCCCCAGCAATGTCAAAACTGAGTTGGGAGTTATCTGCGCTTTAGAACGCAGGGGAGGAATACCACAGGAAATGGGGTGATTTGTTCCGTTATGGGGTATGGGCACTTGACAAAAAGATAGGCTCTTTTATATTTCAGGCATAGATAAGCTCACGAGAATGAAAAAATTTAAAAAGGAGCGAATGCATGGTTTCAGAATTAGCTAACGTTAAACCGGTTATCGATAAATATAAGGGCCAAAAGCGGGCATTGATACCTGTTCTCCAGGATGTGCAAGAGAAGTGTAACTGGTTGCCGCCTGAGGTCTTACGGTATGTCGCCCAGAGCCTCGATATCCCGCTGATTGATGTCTACAGCGTTGCGACTTTTTATGCCTCATTCCGGCTACAGCCACGCGGCCGTCATCTGTGTACTTCATGTATGGGCACGGCCTGCCATGTCCGCGGGGCACCGATTATCTACGATCATTTAGAACGCAGGCTTGGCATCCGTGCCGGCGAAACTACCGCTGATATGAAATACTCTCTGGAGCGGGTGAACTGTCTCGGCGCCTGCGCCCTAGCCCCATTGGTGGTCGTCGACGGCGAGTATTACGGGCAGATGAATGTCACTAAAATGGATTCAGTGTTACGGCAGATCGAAAGCCGGGAAACCGCTGCCCAGCGTGCACGGTCCCAAAAATCGAAGGCCCGAAAAGCTACGGTCAAGCGGACGCAGCCGAGAAAGCCGAAGGAAAAAGTTCTAAGCAAAAAAGGCAGCGCAAAGAAGCAGAGTAAACGGAAGTCGCGTCCTTAACAGAGCGTAATATGACCCTGCGAAACATTGTGACGATTCTCAAGGGCGAAGTGCTGACACCGGACAGCAATCTCGAAATTGAAGTCACCGATATTTTTGCATCGGACTTGATGAGCGATGTGCTGGCGTTTGTCAAACCGGGTTCGCTGTTGTTGACCGGGCTGGTGAATCACCATGCGGTTTGCACCGCCTGTCTCGCCGATGTGTCGGCGGTCGTTTTTGTCCAGGGAAAACGGCCGGATATTCAAGCCCTCGACCAGGCAAAAGCCAGTCACCTGCCGGTTATCTGTACTTCGTTGCCGATGTTTCGAGCCTGTGCAACGATCGCGCGAACCGGGTTCGGTCAAACCGGGTCAGGCAAGCGATGAAACCGGTTGATGCGTTAACCCAGCAGTTTGTCATTCACGGAGGCGATTTCGTAAAAGCCGGGGAGGTTTCGTGCCATATTAAGAATCTCCTGAAGGAGATCGGATTGGATACGAGCGCTATCCGGCGGGTGGCGATTGCCGCCTATGAAGCCGAGATGAATGTCATTATGTATGCCCGGCGGGCGACGGTTGATTTGACGGTCCGTCCCGATCAAATCCGAATTGTCGTTAACGATGAAGGGCCGGGCATTGAAGATATTGAACTGGCGATGCAGGAAGGCTATTCGACCGCAACCATTGAGATGCGGGAGATGGGATTTGGTGCCGGGATGGGGCTGCCGAACATCAAAAAGAATTCGGACGATTTTCTGATTACCTCAACTGCCGGGCAGGGCACCAAACTTGATATCACCATTTATACCAACGGTAAAAAATCATGAGTGAAGTATTCCCGCACCCGATTCGTATCAACAAAGAGAAATGCGTTGGTTGTGTTCACTGTATGACCGCCTGTCCGACCAAAGCGATTCGGGTGAAACACGGTAAAGCGCAAATTATCGATGAGCGCTGTATTGATTGTGGCGAATGCCTGCGGTACTGTCCGTACGATGCGATACTCTCGTTGACGACTACTTTTTCCGAACTCAAAGCATTTCACTACAAGGTCGCCATTCTCTCGCCGGTCATCTACGGGCAGTTTGATAACCGGTCATCGCCGAATGAGATTCTTTTTGCGGTGCGTCGGACCGGATTTGATTACGTTTACGAAATCGGCAGTATCTGTGAGTTGAATAATGCGGCAATGGATGAGTATCTTTGTGAGCATAAAGAACTCCGACCGAGGATATCGTCGACCTGCCCGGTGGTTGTGCGATTGATCCAGCGGCTCTTTCCGTCGCTGTGCGAATTAATCATTCCGATCGAGCCGCCGCGGGAGATTGCGGCGAAGATTCTCCGTGGAGGTCTTTCCCGGGCGCTCAAGCTCAAACCCGACGATATCGGGATTTTTCACATCACACCTTGTGCGGCGAAGATTGTTTCGATTAATCATCCGGCTTCAATGGCGAAATCCTATCTCGATGGCGCAATTTCCATCCGCGATATCTATCAGTCGACCATCGTTGCTCTGCGCCAGACCGAAGAAGAAGTGATCATTCACCGCTTTTTCCCGGAAACGGTTTTCTCCGGGATCGGACTCGGCTGGTCGCTTTCCGGCGGCGAAACCCGAGGACTCAAAAATCACCGGACGGTTTCGGTCAGCGGGGTCCGGGATACGATTCGGGTTCTGGACCAACTCGAGACCGGTAAATTGAAGGATATTGACTACCTCGAATGCATGGTCTGTCCGGATGGTTGCGTGGGCGGTCCGCTGGCGGTGGAAAATCGGTTTCTCGCCAAAAGCCGGATTTTACGGTTAGTGAATGCCTTCGGTGAAAAATCGATGTTTGACCAGAGCGAGGTTAACCGTCTTTA
>CAYHGV010000140.1:0-4063 GCA_964356135.1 uncultured bacterium | reverse complement strand
GTAAGCGGCTCCATCAGATTGCCGGATCAGCAATCACGAGAGTGCGGTTTCCGGAAAAACACGCCATTAGAAATCTGACAAACCACTGAAGACACTGAAACCACGGAAGGATTATTATTTGTATTCAATTTATTATAATTATTCAGTGTATTCCGTGTCCGCCACGCATCTTGGCGGATCAGTGGTTAAAAATGACTGTTTCAGAGTTCTCTCCATTACCGCTTGACGAGTTGGCCGGTTATACCATTGGCTTTAAGGGATTGTACGGTCGAAGCGGCATCTTCGGCGTCACGAAATGAACCGACCCAAATCCGAAAATAGGTAGTACCCTGGACCAGTACTTCTTTGAGGTCGGCATCAAACCCGATTTTTTTCAATTTCACAATCAAGGACTGGGCATTGGTTTTTGATTGAAAAGACCCGACCTGAATTGTGAAAGGTTTCGACTGGGGCGGAGGAGCGGTTTGAACAGCGGCGGCTTCTTCCGTTGGTTTGATTTCCACCCGGAGCGCCCATTGGCTTTGGGGAAAGGTTTTGGTCAGCTCAGTTAAATATTTTTCCCCCGATAGCCGGTCATGTAATGCGATCGAGCTCAAACCGAGCCAGTACAGGGCTTCGGCACGATACCCGCTTCGAGGATACTCTCGGATGAATCGGTTTAGCCCAGACAGGGCATCGAGGTAGTTAGTCAGGGCGTAATCGATTTTGGGATAGTTGAGGCAAGCCCGTTCTGCCCATTCGGTTGTCGGGTAGAAATCTACCACCCGTTTATAATACCCCTGAGCGACCTCGGGATCGGTTTGGAGCAACGCCAGATAGTATAAAACCTCCGGGATTCTTGGATCGTTGGGTTGACGGTTTAAACACTGCTCGAATTTGGTTAGCGCTCGTTGGTAGTGATGGGCATGGTAGTCGGCAAGGGCGGAATTGATATCGGTGAGGCAGATGAGTCCGAGTATAATCAGCATCACCGAATAAAAGTCTCCCAGCTATGACAGTTCGGGCAGTGCCAGAGAAACTCGGGTGATTGGAATCGGCAGACCATGCACTGGAATCGTTTCGGGTCGAGCCGCTCAGTTATGCCCTCCAGGTCCTTAATCGATTTGTCGATTTCACCGGTGCGAAGCTGGAGTGTTACTAACTCGAGCGCTGGTAACAATGCACCGCTTTTAACCTCGGTTGCCTTGCGCACAAGGTCAATCGCTTTACTCGTTTCGCCTTTCTTATCGTAAATCTGGGCGAGGGCAAGGTAGAGTGCTGGCTCATTTGGTTGTTTTTTTAACAGCTTTTCGTAGACCGGAATTATCTGAGAGAACCGGCCGGCATCGAGATACGCTCGTTGCAGATACTCGAGCACTAAAAAGCTGTAGTGGGGTGTATTTTCCAAAAGCTGTCGCCAGTATTCAATCGAATGGTTGAAATCAGTCTGTTGATAATAAAAGTATCCTAAGGAAAACAGGGCAGCGGTACACTTCGAGTCGATTTTTAATGCCCGTCGCAGGTGGTCGATCCCATCGCCGGTCGACTTTTTCAAAAGATGCCTGCCTGCTTCCGAAAAATAGAGGGCGAGACGATGCCGGTCTTTCTGAAGCTTTGAAAGCTGTTTTAAAAGCGCAGCGCACTCTTCCCAGCGTTCGGTTTTGCAGTAGAGTTCGAGCAGGGTTTCGTAACAGCCAAGATTCTTCTTGTCAAGCTTGATCAGTTCTTCATAGATCAGGATGGCACGTTCGGTCTGGCCGGTTTTCAGATAGGAACGACCAAGGCTGGTATAAATTTTCTGTTCCTGGTCACGATGCAAACCCCGGCGCGCCATCAGCGCGCGCTGGATTTGAAGAGCCCGGTCGAGTTCTCCTTTTTCGAAATAGAGTTCGGCTAAACGGAGATAGGCATCAACATTCTCGGTATCAGCCAGAACCGTCTGACGCAGCTTCGGGATGGCTTCATCCTTTCGACCATCGAGTAAAAGCGCAAGTCCCTCGGTATACGGGGAGACGGCGGTTTTTTTTCGAGTGAGGAATTGCTGAACAATCACTCCGACAATCAGTGCTACGACGATCAGTAAGAGTAAAATCAAAATAATCATTTCTTCTCCTCTTCTTCCGGACCTAAGGATAAATTGCGCAAGGTATTGAGTTCTTCCTGGAGCATCTCGTTTTCCTTACGCCGTTTCTGGAGCTCCCGGCGCAGACCGATTTCACTTGCTAACGCGAATAAGAATACGGAAATCAACCCGAACAGGAACGAGTAGAGCATGAGGAAGATGAGTCGGACATTTTCGTAATTCTTGGTAAAGAAGACGAGATTTACTCGCGTCTCGCTGTTGAGGATAGCGAGGATCATGATCACGACTACGACAATGAAGACCACCACTAATCGAACTACATTCATGCCAGACCTCCCTTCACTTCACCGATCAGGGTCCAACCGTCAAGGGCCGTAATTTCGGCGCTAACGGTCTGACCGATTTGTACCGGTTCTTTGATAACGACGATTTTATTATTTTTTGTGCGCCCGATAAACGTAAGGTCGCGACGATTTTTACTTTCGATGAGAACCGAGACGGTCGTTCCAAGCAGCTCCTGGTTACGGTGCTTGGTAATTCGATTCTGCCGTTCGAGTAACCGGCTAAGCCGTTGCTGTTTGAGCGGCTCGGGGACGTCATTTTCCATTGCTGCCGCTTCCGTACCTTCCCGCGGTGAGTATTTAAACATATAAGCAAAATCAAATCCAACCCGGTCGACGACTTCCAGGGTCTCGTTAAAATCTTCATCGGTTTCCGAGGGGAAACCAACAATGAAATCGGTGGTAATGCTGACATCGGCAATCAACTCGCGCGCGGCCTGGATCAGACGAAGATAGTGCTCTTTGGTATATCCCCGGTTCATGAGCTCTAAAATTCGATTCGATCCAGACTGTAAGGGGAGATGGAGTGCAGGACAGAATTTTTTTAATCGGGACAGTCGTTCAAGCAAATCCAGATTCAGATCCCGGGGATGGGAAGTAATGAATCTGATCCGCTCAATGCCCGGAATCGCTTCGACCTGTTCAACAAGCTCAATAAAATTGACTCCTTCATCGTTATAGACTAATACATTCTGGCCGACCAGGGTAATTTCTTTGATGCCTACAAGGGCTAAATCCGAAATCTCTGGATAAAGATCTTTTATCGGTTTTGACCGTTCTTGACCTCGAACATAAGGTACAATACAGTATCGGCAGAAGTTATTGCAGCCGCGCATAATAGCGACAAACGCGGTTACCTTACCGTTCATTTTCGGAGTGATTCCGGCATAGGATTCTAAGGAAAATTCGGTACAGGTTTGGGTTATCCTCGAGGATTGATAGGTAGAAATCAGATGAGGGATTTGCCGGTACTGGTCAGGGCCGACGATCAGGTCAGCTCCCCAGGCAGCCAATCGTTCTTTGAACTTTTGTGCCATACAGCCGGTGACTACCAGCACCCGGTCTGGATTACTCTGTTTCAGACCGCGCAGTGCGCTTAACCGACCCAAAGCCCTGGTTTCGGCATGTTTTCGAACCGAACAGGTTACAAGCAAAAGAATATCAGCTTTTTTTTCATCAGGAGTGATCGTGTAGTTATGGTCAATCATAATCGATTTAATCAACTCAGCATCGTAGAGATTCATCTGGCAACCGTAAGCCTTTATGTAGGCGAGCATAGAACGATTTTATGAAGAATATCCGAACTGTCAAGGAGTCGACGAACCTTTGGATAATCTGACCACAAGAGATCACTGAAAAAGTCTTTTTAGCACGAAATACGAAGCATAGAGTGACCGTAGGGAACTCAAATTTAGAAAACACGACCCGCAACGATTGAAAACACTGTATTTTTTTTCGTGCATTTCGTCCTTTCGCGCTTTGATGTCGCGTCCAGTTTCTAATTTGGACGCGCCGCATTTCGTGATAATTTTAATACTTTGTCGGAGTTCTACACTAATTTCCTTGACAGAACCGCGGTTAGCGGTTATGATCATTCTACTCTTTAAGGAGGGTAAACATATGGCAATTGAGTTCAATAAAGCTAATTTCCAATCCGAGG
>CAYHGV010000139.1:0-4121 GCA_964356135.1 uncultured bacterium | reverse complement strand
ATTGAGATTTGAATTTTCTTCCACGCCTGTCTCTGGGCCTAACTTGATGAGATAAACATTAGAATAATCAGGAGTCCCTGGTCCGTAAGAATCAGTCCAGCCTGCGATGATATAGCCGCCATCAGTTGTCTGCACCACTGAATTGCCTCCATCCCAATCACTACCGTCATTTCCCTCTGTGGCTTCCGTGTCTTCTGCGGTTCGATTCTTGCCATTCCCGCTCTTGACATCCGTTTTTACCGGCTATAATTTTTATTCAAGGAGGCTGGATGGCAAAGCATTGGGAAGGTTCATTAGAGAAAGTTGATGAGTATCGCTGGCGCATTCCGACAAGTTACAAACCGGGGATGCGGGTGCCGGGATTGATTTATGCCGACGAGCGACTGCTGGAGCATATCAAAGAAGATATGGCACCGGAGCAGGTGGTAAACGTCGCCCATTTGCCCGGTATCGTCAAGTACTCGCTCTCAATGCCCGACATCCACTGGGGTTATGGATTTCCGATCGGCGGTGTTGCCGGATTTGACGTCAAGACCGGCGTCATCTCGCCCGGGGGAGTCGGCTACGACATCAACTGCGGGGTCAGACTTTTAAAAACCAATCTTTTTAAACGAGACATTGAAACCAAGTTGGAAAAATTGGTGCATGCCCTTTTTCACAACGTTCCATCCGGAGTCGGTTCAACCGGTAAAATCCGCATCTCAAGCTCGGAGGTCAGAGACGTATTGATCAAAGGGGCACACTGGGCATATGAACGTGGTTTCGGCACCGAGGACGACTTGCATAACACCGAAGAAAACGGTCAGATGGCGGGCGCAAATCCGGACACGGTTTCAACCCGCGCCTTAGAACGCGGCCGAGCCCAATTAGGGACGTTGGGTGCCGGCAACCACTTCCTGGAAATCCAGATCGTCGATGAGGTCTACGACCAGCCGGCCGCCCGTGTTCTCGGCATTGAGGTCGGTCAAATCACCGTCATGATTCATACCGGTTCGCGCGGCCTGGGGTATCAGATCTGCGATGATAACGTCCGAGTGTTGGGTCCGGTTACCCAGAAATACGGCATCGCAATCCCCGACCGCCAACTCGCCTGCGCTCCGGTCGAATCACCCGAGGGTAGAGCCTATTTTGGAGCGATGGTCTGTGCCGCCAATTACGCCTGGGCCAACCGGCAAGCTATTACCCACTGGGTGCGCGAAGCATTTGCGTCGGTCTTGAACAAAACCCCGGCGAGCTTAGGCATGAACCTGGTCTACGATGTTGCTCACAATATTGCTAAAATCGAAGACCATACGATTGACGGCAAAAAGCTAACGGTCTGCGTCCACCGCAAAGGCGCAACCCGGGCTTTTCCCAAAAACCACCCGGCAGTTCCCGAACGCTATAAGACGATCGGTCAACCGGTAATAATCCCGGGCGATATGGGAACCAGCTCCTATCTCTTGGTCGGAACCGAGCGGGCAATGGACGAAACGTTTGGCTCGACCTGCCACGGTGCCGGTCGGGTCTGGTCAAGAACCCGTGCCCTGGATGAGACCAAAAACCGGAATATTTCTGCCGAGTTAAAATCAAAAGGGATTGTAGTGATGGCCGCGAGCCGCGAGGTCCTGCGCGAAGAGGTGCCAGACGCATACAAGGATGTCACGGTTGTCGTCGATGTCTGCCACCGAGCGGGCATCTCGAAAAAGGTCGCGCGGATGCGACCGTTGGGCGTGGTGAAGGGTTAGTGGTCTCGTTGAAGGAACAGATTGCCGAAGCGCCGACGAGCCCGGGCGTTTATCTCTTAAAAGACCGTAAAGACCGGATCGTCTATATCGGCAAGGCACGAAACCTGAAAGACCGACTGAGGGCGTATGCCGGAACCGGGGCTGACCTGCGCAAGAGCTCATTACTTGCCCGCGCCAAAGTTCTCGACTTCATCGTCACCAACTCCGAGGTCGAAGCGCTGATTCTTGAGGAGAATTTAATCAAACTCAATAGACCCCGGTACAACGTTCGGCTCAAAGACGATAAAAAATATCCCTACCTCAAAATTACGCTCGGGGAAGAGTACCCGCGCATCTTTCCGACTCGAAATCTTAAAAAGGACCGCTCAATCCTCTTCGGTCCCTATACCTCAATGAAATCGTTAAAAAAAGGGCTCACAGCAGTAAAAAAAGTCTTCAAGGTGCGAACCTGCAAGAAACAGTTGCCGTTAAAGTCACCCGAACGTCCCTGCCTCGAATTCCAGATGAACCGGTGTCTCGCGCCCTGCCAGGGAACTATCTCCCAGGAAGAATACCGGGAGCGGGTAGCTGAGGTCATCGCCTTTCTTGCCGGAAAATCGAACAAACTCGAGCAGGCGATAGAAAAAAAGATGTGGCAGGCAGCCCAAAGCGAAAACTTTGAGCGCGCCTCCCATTTGCGTGACCAGTTGATGGCGTTGCGTGACATCCAGCGTCATCAAGAGATGGTCTTCCGCGAACCGGTGAGGTGTGATGTCATCGGCCTGGCGTCGACCGATTCGACCGCGGTTGCAAGTCTCTTTAAAGTGCGGGAGGGTAAACTCATCGGCAAAGAAAATTATACTTTTTCGATTACCCAAGGCACGACCCGGACCGAGATCCTTGAGACCCTGCTCCGGACGATCTACACCCATACCTACGACCTGCCGGATGAGATCCTCTTGCCCGGGGCGATTGAAGACACGAGAACCTTTCTCGATTGGTTTTGGGTCGAGCGCAAACACCGGGTCCGGATCTATCAACCCCAGCGGGGCGACAAACGAAAACTTCTCGCTTTCGCCCAGAAGAATGCCGGAATTCAGTTGGTCGAAGAAGCACCTGTTCCCCACCCCCCGCCCTCAATCATCGAACTCCAGCGGCTGCTCAATCTGCCCGCTCCCCCCCGCCGGATTGAAGGGGTCGATATTTCAAACATCTCGGGGAAACACGCTACCGGGTCAATTGTGGTGTTTGATGACGGCGGTCCCCAGAAGAACCAATACCGGAAATTCAAAATTAGAACGATAACCGGACCGGATGATTACCGAATGATGGAAGAGGTCTTGAGTCGGCGGATCCAGCGGCTTGCCCGAGATAAAAAGCGAATGCCCGACCTGGTTTTGGTCGATGGTGGCAAAGGGCAGCTCTCTTCCGCTTTGAAGACTTTGTCGGCATTCAAGGTCCCGGCTTTAGCCTTTGCCAAGCGGACTGACCAGCTCTATTATCAGGACGGCCGCGAGCTTTCTATCCCTGGTTCATCGCCAGCATTAAAACTCCTCAAACGCATCCGGGACGAAGCCCATCGTTTTGCCATCGCCTTTCACCGCACGCTCAGGCAGCGAAAAGCAACCGGCTCGATCTTGGATGCAATTCCGGGGATCGGCAAAAAACGCCACGTCGCTTTGATTCGCCACTTTGGCAGCGTCGAGCGGCTCAAACTCGCGACCGTCAGCGAAATTAAAAAAGCACCCGGGCTCGGATCCTATTCGGCCGAGCGTATTTACCAATTCCTCCATCCGAACCGATGATAACCATACACCACCGAGGACTCAAGAGATTGAGCAACAACAATTTTCAACTGTCGCCGTTGTGCTCCGGGTCGATCCGTGTCGGCACCCTTGGTGCCGCTATCCGTGGTTAGATTTCTTCTTGTTTTATGATTAAAAGGCTGATCGGAGGGGATTTCCAAACCAACTCGTATGTCATCTACTCCCAGAACGAACTGGCGGTCATCGACCCGTCCGGCGAATCGATTCTCGCCGAAATAAAAATCGCTCCCAAGTACATTATCAACACCCATGGCCACATCGACCACATCAGTGCCAATAAGCTGCTCAAGGATAAAACCAAAGCCCAGATTCTTATCCACGAAGCCGATGCACCTCTCCTCACTCGCCCTCACAAAAATCTCTCACTGTTTACCGGCAGCCTGGTGAAATCACCTCCCGCCGATGTCCTCCTCAAAGAAGACGATATCGTTACGGTCGGTTCGATCGATCTCAAGGTTATTCACACGCCGGGTCATACCAAAGGCAGCATCTGCCTCTTAGGTAAAGACTTTATCTTCAGCGGTGATACGCTCTTCTTCGATTCGATCGGCCGTACCGATCTGCCCGGCGGCTCGGAGAAGGAGATGTT
>CAYHGV010000138.1:0-4132 GCA_964356135.1 uncultured bacterium | reverse complement strand
TAAGGAATTTGTGACACTATTTCCAAAAAATCACGCAGGATTCAGGTTTAAACCTTGTTCCAACTTTGGACTGAAATAGAACAAAGTAGACATAGTTGGAAATTGAGAAAAACATTAAATCCATCCCCGAGGAAGAGGGAAGGACTCGGTAGACAGTGCGGTGGAGGAAAATCGGCGGATAGCGTGAAAAAATTGCTTGACAAGATTCAATCTCGATATTAGACTTTCTCAAGTATGCGTAAAATCGATGTTGATACGACCTATTAGAAGAAGAGATAAAAATATGCCATTAATTATAAACGCTACTAGAAACTTGAATTGGGTATTGGTCTCCCTCGCTACTCAAAGGATGAATCTTTCTAACGGAGTAAATGAGATCAACGAGAAAAGTCATTATCAAAAACAGGGTTTAGAGCGAGAGCGATGAATTTTATCGGTTAGACGTCAGAAAGAGATGGACGAAGAAAGCTTTATCCTGGGGTAAAGAGGAATATGAGAAACGATTACGAACTTCATATCGTAGTTCATGGTTTGGCTTTGTCACAACAACCTATCTATCTAACTTTTGACCGAAAAAGGAAGCGACACCTCAACCTTTGCAAGAAATGCCGTACTATAAATCGAATCATTACCTTATGAGAAAGCTTCGGGGGGTCGTGTGCTCTTTGTTCTACAGTCTGCTTTTTTCCCTTCCAATCGAGGCCGCTACTATCAGCGGATTTGTGAAGGATGCTCAGAGCGGGGAGGCGATACCTTTTTGTGATGCATATTTGAAAGGGTTTAATATTAGGACATTGAGCGATAAAAATGGCTATTATGTGCTCAGTTCAATTCCTGCGGGTGAATTTACCATTGTTTTTTCCTTTATTGGTTATCGGCCATTAGAGAAGATCGTGTTTCTTAAAACGGACGAGTTCGTTCGTTTCGATGCTCGGCTAAAATCTGAGCCGATACCGGTGAAAGGGATAACGGTGACCGCAGAACGTGAGCGGTTTAAGAGAGAAGTCGATGTCGGGGTGCGGCAGTTAAAGCTACGGGATTTGAAGATAGCGCCCGGGTTCATTGAGCAAGACCTGTTTAAATCATTACAAATGCTGCCGGGCGTCGTTGCAATCAGCGATTTTTCGAGCGCACTTTATGTCCGGGGAGGCAGTCCGGACCAGAATCTGGTCCTGCTTGATGGAGTGAATGTCTATAGTCCCTATCACTTAGGAGGGCTGTTCTCGACTTTTAATCTCGATGCTTTGAAGAACGCCGAATTCCATGCCGGTGCTTTTCCAGCTGAATACGGTGGTGCGGTCTCGTCGGTATTGGATGTGGAGATGAAACAGGGTAATAGTGAACGGCTTGAAGGAAACTGGGATGTCAGCCTCTTATCTTCCAAGGTCGTCCTAGAGGGTCCGATACCCAAAGGGTCGTTCTTAATCGCAGGACGGCGCACCTATCTTGATGCCTTTACCTGGACGGTCAGCAAACTGCTGAAAAACAATGAAGTTTATTTACCCTACTACTTTTACGATCTGCAGGGTAAGCTGAATCTCGATTTGTCCGAGAAGAATCGGCTGACCGTGAGTGGGTTCTTCGGCGATGATGTTATCAACCTGGATACTGGAGGAGAAAATCTCAATTTCCGCTGGGGAAATTATACGTTAGGATTGAAATGGCGGTATCTCATCACCCCTAAGATTTTTTCTACGCTCTTGGTTACCACGAGCCGGTATCGGGTGGCACTGTCTGATATCTATGGCGATTCGGTGGCAGGAGGCTCAAGCGCGCAGCTTAACTTGGGAATCGGTGATGTAGTTCTTAAAGAGGATGTCTCTTATTTCCCTCATCCGAACCATACGATAAAATTTGGGGGGGAGGGAAAGCTTTTAGACATTTATAATTTTTTCAAACTGGACACAGCGACATTGTTTGATTCTGACCAGAAGCCTGATTATGCAGCCGTCTATCTTTTAGACAAGTGGCGGTGTAGCTCGAGGTTTCTTTTAAATCTTGGTTTACGCGGTGAGTATTTTTCGGGCGGGAACTATTTTCGGATCTCACCCCGGTTGGGCACCAAATATCTGCTCAGCGAGGATTTTGCCGTTAAGGCTGGGTACGGTCACTACTATCAGTTTTTGAGCATTCCATTTCCCCGCGATGAAATGATGATGAAGTTTCCGGTGTTTATGTTTCAGCAGTGGCTACCCGCGAATAAGGGTTTCAAGCCAGTGAGTGCGGTACATTACACAGTTGGTGCAGAAAAGTGGCTGTCAGCAGATGTAAATCTGAGCCTTGAAGGTTATTACAAAACAATGGACAATCTTTTAGAAACCAATATGCCGTTTCCTTGGTTGGGTCAGAATAACCAGGAGATCGATTCTCTTATTTATAAAGTGGGAACGGGCTGGGCTACGGGTGTTGAGTTGCTTTTAAAAAGAAAAGACAGTTGGATTGGCTATAGTTTTGCCGTCACGAAAAGAAAATTTGACAACGTCAGTTTTTATCCGATCTTTGATGCCCGACACAATTTTAACATTGCCGTGGCGATTCCGTTAGGTCGAACCTGGAATCTGAGCCTGCAGTGGATTTATCGGACCGGATTTCCCTATACTGGACCGATCGGTCGGTATCAGTATGTAATAGAAACCGGTCCGGATGGTGAAAAATTCTACTGGTGGAAACTTATCAATGGTCGCAGGGGAAGTTTTCGCTATCCGGCCTATCACCGATTGGATGTCGGGATCGAAAAGACATTTAAACTCTTCGGTCTAAAGTTTACCGGGTATTTTCAGGTTATAAATCTTTACGCCCGAAAGAATGTATTGTGGTATAATTACAGTTTCATAACCGAGCCACCGATCCGGAAACCCTTTTTTATTCTTCCTATTCCCATACCAAGTTTTGGAATAAAAGGGAGTTTTTGATTAGCAGAAAGACGATTGTAATGAAGTGTAAAGGCCGAAACGCGAACGACGAACTATGAAAAAATCCCTCTATTTTTTCTCTTCGTTCACAACTCTTTTCTTACTACTGTGTATGTTTGGTTGTGAAAACCCGCCCGGAAACTATGAGCCAGAGCCGAATGTGTATTGCCTTTTAAGAACCGACCAAGATTCGGTTTACGTTTTAGTTGGTTTGAGTGCCAGATTAACGGATACTCTTAGTGATACCGCACATTGGTGGAACGGAGTTGCCGGAGCGTCAGTTAAAATAGATGATGTCTACCTTAAAGAGGAGCAGGATTTTATTGGAAGATATGTAACTAATTCGTTAAAAACTGAAGCAGCGAAGACCTATTCTTTAGAGGTTAAATATCCGGATGGCATGATAGTTCAAGGCAAGACCACGGTTCCAGATAGTTTTTCGATATTTTCTGTCAGAATAGATACAACTATAGATGTAGATACCCTCGTAGTTCTCGATAGTGCAGGCCGACCCATAGATACCATTATTGAGGAAGAAGAACAGGCTCGGGTTACCTTCAGTTGGGAGGAAAGTAAAGAGGCTAAAGGTTATTTTACTACCGGAAAAGGCTCTTATATGAAAGAAAATTCAATCTTATTTTATTCCCTTCAACCTTATTTCCAGCGTTCAACCACCGATACCATATGGTTTCCGACCGAGATACGGAATGATGAAGAACTCTACAAGCTAGTAAGCGCAAAGATTCAGGTTTGGGCTGTGGATGAGAATTATAATGATTACTGTGCTTACTGGTGGCATGGATGGGAAACTGGCATAGATTCTACCGGGCATCTTGAGGGCGGCCTGGGAGTATTCGGCTCAGCCTGTGTCACTGAATGGGTAATAACTTTCCCTCCATAATTTCTTAACACAAAAAATCCGAAAAATGGTCCGAAGTTCTACTAAAACTTACCCGAATTAAAATTTATGAGATAGCGTACTCTTACTTATTTGGGGAATGTAACGATGATTTCGATACCCTACCTCAACCGCACCACTTTTTTAGTGGATTTAAATTCTTTGGTCTCTAACCGATAGAAATAGACACCGGTTGCCACTTTTTGGCCATTATCTGCTTTCCCATCCCATGTGATGATGTAATAACCGGGTTTTTGCTGAGTATTGACTAGTGTCCTGTCCCATAAATCACTTGACATTTAAGTTATTATGTATATAATTA
>CAYHGV010000137.1:0-4213 GCA_964356135.1 uncultured bacterium | reverse complement strand
ATTCTGCAGATCGGAGAGCCTGCATTTTTTTTGGGTAACGGCTTGGAAAAAATTGAAGGGTTTTTAAAGGAAAAATTGGGGGACTGTTTCCAGCGGTTAGCAGAAAATATCCTGACGCCTCTAGCATCGACCATCGCCTTCCTGGGCGCCCGACGGCTGAGCAAAAACGAATTCGATCGAATCGAGGATTTGGAGCCGTTCTACTTCCGCCGCACCGATGCGGAGGTGGCGAGGGAAAAAGGTAGTTAAGGAGAAAAGTTTTTTTAACCACAGATGGACACAGATTATACAAGGATGAACACGGATATTCTTTAATTGTTATTTTGGTTAATAAAGTGATCTTGGTTCCCCTTGATCCCGGCTATGCCCTGCCTTTCGTCGATCTTTTATCTGAGTCCATTCGAATCTATCTGTGTGAATCTGTGGTAAAAATTATTGTGTCCTCTGTTGTAACATTACCAAATAAATTATGCCGATAGAGATTGCCTGGATGCAGGAGGCCGATCTGGACCAGGTGCTGGTGATTGAAAACGAGTCTTTCCAGCACCCCTGGAAGCGGAGGTTTTTCCAAAGCGACCTCAATAAACCCTCAGCGTTTTGCTGGGTAGCAAAAACCGCTGATACTATTATCGGTTACATCGTCAATTGGCAGATAACCGATGAACTTCATATTGCCAATATCGCGGTCAGGAAAGATCACCGAAGGCAGGGCATAGCCGGTCGCTTGCTCGATGAAACGATTGAGCTCGCCCGCGGGCTGGGTTGTACCCGCATCTATTTAGAGGTGCGGCCATCGAATAGCGAGGCGATTAATCTTTACAAAAGATATTCTTTTCAAATCGCTTATACGAGAAAATCGTACTACCCGGACGGTGAAGCAGCGATCGTTATGGAATTTGTGCTGCTCAAAGAAAAACCTGACGCCGAGATGACATAGGAGTCTATCGGACTACCGAGTGAAGAAAATTCGAAGTTTAATTACCCCCCATTATATTTTGCAAGGAAGGCAAATTGGTTTCTATCCTCCCCGCCAGACACCTTAACCAGATATTATATCGGCTCTTATCTCCCGCCGTTTTTCTTCCATAGATGTTCTCCGGCAGACTCCTCGTCGACCGGCGAGCTTGACTTGGTTAAAAAGTTATGTAAAATTCTGAAATGATAAACTATATTACAAGTCTATTACTCCTTAACTCGTTTTTTGCCGGGTTGACGTATAAGGATATAAAGGTCACCCGCTGGGCCTCACCGGACGGGTCTTTACCCACATCCTATGCAAACTGGCAATCGAAGTGGCTCGAGCGCGGATTGTTTCACCACGGTCGGGTCTATGAGAGTGCTCACCGGCTCGGTGAGAAGATTCAGTTGCTGATTAATGCCGATCTGTACGCCGCTACCGCATCAGCGCTCGACCAGTATATCCAGGATTTGGAGGCGGAAAACCGGACCGTGCTGGTGGATACGGTCCGGCAGGGAACGCCGGAGGATATTCGGGGACTGCTCCAATCGATACCGGCGCTGGAAGGTGCGGTATTGATTGGCGACCTGCCCGTTGCCTGGTTTCAAATGCTCGACGATTTTGAGCAGAACGATACCCTCGACGGCTACGAAGAGTTTCCGATCGATTTGTACTACATGGATTTAGACGGCATCTGGTCAGACAGTCTCGAGTACTATATGATTGAAGACCGCGATACCCTGATTGCCGGTTCGGATGGCATATTTGACCACCACTCAGGAAATTTGAGCCCGGAGATCTGGATTGGCAGATTGACCGCATCACCCCTGGGGAATGAGGAGTTGCTCGTCGAAATGTATTTTAATAAAGTCCATCGCTACCGGCAGGGCGACCTGTCCCTTACACCGCGAGCGTTAATCTATGTCGATAATGACTGGAGTCAGTGGGCACCTGAATTCGATACCGACCTGGACAGTGTCTACAACGTTCGAACCATCGTTTCCGATCCGGAGACGACGGTTGCCGATGACTACCGCGCCCGCCTCGATGATGCCTACGAGTGGATTTCGGTGTTCGCTCATTCCTGGCCCGGTGGCCACGGGTTTGTTTACCAGGACAGCCTCTGGACCTGGTTCTATGGGAGTGAAATTGCGACCGTCGACCCCCAGGCTTTCTTCTATAATCTGTTCGCTTGTTCCAACTGCCGTTTTGTCGAACCGGATTATATGGGCGGCCGGTATATTTTTGCACCAACCCACGGCCTGGCTGCGGTTGGAACCGCGAAAACCGGCAGCATGCTCCAATTTAAAGATTTCTATAACCCGTTGGGTGCGGGTAAAAGTTTAGGCGCAGCATTCCGGGATTGGTTTTCAGTCCAGCCGTTGGATAGTATCTGGGCGCGGTCCTGGTTTTATGGAATGACCCTTTTGGGCGACCCCACACTCAAACCGACCGTGAAGACGGCAATTAACGAACCTTGGGACAAGAAGCCCTCGGTTATCAGTTCTCTGCGTGTTCTGCCGAATCCGTTTAGTGCGCGAACGGTGCTACAGTTTACGTTACCCCAGGCAGGCTACGTAAATCTAACAATCTATGACCCAACCGGAAGATCGGTCAAGGTCTTGGTCGCCGGACGACAGCCGCAGGGTTTCAGCCGGATTATCTGGGACGGTTCGGATGGGGATAATCAGATGGTCGCACCCGGTATCTATTTCTGCCGGCTCAGTGCAGGCTCGTTTAACCGGGTTGAAAAGGTCGTCAAAATCAAATGAACTGGTTGTTCTATCCGCGTTAGTCGGTGTTGATCTGTGTCCTAAAATGTCCAAAGAAATTGATGTCATAAACCCCTACGACAACTCGTTGGTAGCGAAGGTTAGCGCGAGCAGCCTGGAAGACGTCGAGCAGGCTTTCCAGCGGGCGGCAAAGGGATATGAGATAATGAAAGCGATGCCCGCGTATGAGCGGTCGAAGATTTTGGACCGGGCAGCGGATCTGGTTGAGAACCGGCGGGAAGAGTTTGCCCGGATCCTGGTGCAAGAGGCGGGAAAGACGATTCGGGAGGCACGGGCGGAGGCGGGCCGGTGTGTTGAGACCATGCGCGGTTCGGCAGAAGAGGCAAAGCGGATCTACGGCGAGACCGTCCCGATTGATGCCGCACCGGGCGTGCACAAAAAAATAGGTTTTTACCAGCGGGTGCCGATTGGAATCGTCGTAGCGATCAGTCCGTTCAATTTTCCTTTGAATCTTCTTGCCCATAAAGTTGCACCCGCCTTAGCGGCGGGCTGTTCGGTAGTGGCGAAACCCGCGACCAAAACCCCGCTGTCGGCTTTACACCTGACTGAGGTGCTGAACGCCGCCGGTCTGCCCAGGGAAGCATTATCAGTCGTGGTCGGTCTGGGTGGGGAGATCGGCGACCGGATTGTTTCCGACCCCCGTCCGAGGATGGTTACCTTTACCGGTTCGAAGGATGTGGGGTTACGGATTACTGAAAAAGCGGGGATGAAGAAGTTGACCATGGAGCTGGGGTCGAATTCGGCATGCGTGATTTTTGCCGACGGAGATTTAGAGCGAGCGGCGGAACGGATCAAGGTGGGTGGATATGCGCATGCCGGGCAAGTCTGCATTTCGGTACAGCGGGTGTATGTCCAGGACGTTGTTTTCGATGATTTTTTGAAAATACTTGTTCCCAAGGTCCAAGCCATTACGGTCGGCGACCCGGCTTTGGAGACGACCGATATGGGACCGATGATTTTCCGCTTGGCTTTGAACACAGTGGTTGAGTGGATCGAAGAGGCGAAGGCAGAGGGTGGGAGGCTGGTAACCGGCGGCAAGACCGAGGGGAATTTCCTGTATCCTACCGTTCTCGCCGACGTTCCCGAAGCGGCGAAGCTCATCAAAGAAGAGGCGTTTGCGCCGCTGGTGGTGGTCAACCGGTTTCGGGATCTGGATGACGCAATCGCTAAAGTCAATGCCACCCAGTACGGACTTCAAGCCGGGGTGTTTACCAGGAACGTAAAAACCGCAATCGAATGCGCCGAGCGCATCGACTGCGGCGGGGTGCTGATAAATGAGATTCCCAGTTTCAGAGTCGATTTAATGCCCTACGGCGGGATGAAGTATTCAGGTTTAGGCAGGGAAGGACCGAAGTTTGCGATTGAGGAGATGACCGAGCTGAAACTCGTTCTTTTTGATTATAGTTAAACCTGAAACCTGCGTGAAAACCGAGCTTTAAATTCTCGAAATTCTCGAATTTTC
>CAYHGV010000136.1:0-4214 GCA_964356135.1 uncultured bacterium | reverse complement strand
TTAAAAGATGTGGATTTGTTGATTCTGCAGAAACGAACATTGGTTTTAATGATATTCTCTTATTATTTTGGAACAAAAGATAACGGCAAAAAAGACGAATAATCCCAACTATTTATATATTATGAAAATTATTATAACTGAATCACAATATAATTTTTTGTTGGAGCAGCAATCTATATTAAATCCACTAAAAAACAACTCGAACTTCGATATGGTTGTTTTACAAAATAAAAAATTTTTCGGATTACCAAGTAATACAAAAATTACTCCTGAGTATACAAAAAAGGTAAATGACGAGTTATCAAAGAATAAAGTTGATTCATCACAAAGAAAAATAATTTTGAAAGTTTAATCGCAAAAAAACCCGGTTTTCTGCCTTAAAAAGTCGCTGAGCCCTTTTTCCCTTACTCGATGAGGGTCCACCTGGCGTCTTTGAGCAGGAAGCGCTTGCTTGCTTCGAAGAGATCGGTCCCTTCCGGAACCGGCATGCCGGTTCGTGGCAGCTCGTCCGGTTTGGGCACAAAAACCGGCAGGTCGTGCTTCTCGATCACAATGCCCGTGACTCGCACCCGTTTTCCTTTGTCACCGCCAAGATAGTACTCCTCGGGCCACCCGTCCAAACCATCGATCCAGATCTCCCCCTCACCCAGAAGCAGCGCTCCGAGCTTCGCATTGACGGCTGTCCCTTCAAGAGTGACCGATCGTCCAAGCAAAACGTACCAATCCTTGGGCCAGGGCTGCACCTCTCCGGAACGTTCTAAAAGAGGTTTATGCACACACCCGACAGCGACCACCAGCACGAAGCCGCAGAGGACGCGGACAGCTGCCGTAAAAGTGGAACGGTCGACACGAGAGGAAATTTTAATCGGAGGCACTGTAAAGGTGGTTTCTCTACGGCTGGTTGGACTTGTCTGAATCATCGTTTTTAATCTAATCCCTTCTCCAAAATTGTCAATAGTATAACGAAATTTTTTAGCCAACAAAGATTTTCGCCCGTAGTTCAATTCAACGGGATGAAAAAATCACCTCTTTGTCCTGGAACCCCTCACGCCAGCTATCGATCGTCCTGGGAAGTCGTTTCAAAGAAGATTTGACATTAGTATAGTATTTAACGCTATCGCCATCAATTACCGCTGCCCAGAATTTCTGCTTCGGGCTGACCATTATAATTGCTTCGACGATCGTCGGGAGACCCCTCGCTCCTCCCGCAAATACCTTCGCATTACGATTGTCTAAATCTTCCTTTTCGGAAACCAGATTGAACGAATTTACAAATAACTCATAGTCATTTCCCACCAACCGCTTGAAGCCACGGTCTTCGGGCTCACTGAGGATACCCAGACCGGCGAGGGTTAATTTTTGCTTGGCGAGCCCTTTGATATAGTCGCCGTCAAAACCGACCCCCTCACCGGCATAATCCGCAATGTTTCCGATGAATTGGAGCCGTAGGGTATCACCACTCATGGTAAAGACAATCCGGTCGCCATATTCGTTATCTTCGAAAATCCAGGTGCCGCCGTTGTGATTCGCACTACCGGAAACCTCTCCAAAATGAGAGCCGCTCAAAGCAACCATCTCAAATCGAAAACTGGTATCGGTAACTTCCGAAATCTTAATCGCCGATTCCGAAAACGGTATCCGCTCGATACGGAACCACTCACCTTCGGTAATTCCGAACGAACCGATAGCATCAGCGTTGACGATTGCTGGCATCGTTTTTTCAGCGGTCGTTTCCCCGCTGGCGGTTCCACCAACCAATAAAACAGCTGCGATACCGAAAATTACGGTTCTTTTCATTATGCCTCCTTAATTGATGTATTTCATTCCGTGGCAGCGTACTATTCGTCCCGTACGCTTAGTTGTAGTAGTCGGCGATATTCTTAAAATTGAATCTGATTTACCAATCCTGCCAACCGTTTAGCTCGCATCGCTCTGCTCCGGGAGACCTCGTGACGGTCGAGGTCAACAATCAGCCGGAAATCCTGCAAAACATGAGTGCCAACCAGCGGCTCACATCCGGGTGGACCTATGATCGCGTTACCTGCAACAGTCTCGCCGCCGTAGGAAAAAAGGCAAAACCCATAGGGCCGCTCGGAGATGCTTCCGTCTGCCAGTTCCAAAGGGATAGTCCCGATCGGTTTTATTCCAAGGACATCGGTAAACTCTTTTGACACCCAAGTCCTACTGGTTCCGGTATCTACTAAAAACGAAATCACTTGCTGCCGTTCTGGATTTTTAATATTAGCAACGGAAAGCTCGAGATAGATTTCACTCATAATCTATACCCCCTCCAGATTATTGATAGCCCAGCGAAACGCTACGACATTTTCGACCTTTTCTATAATCGAGCACATTCTCCGAATTCATCATTTTTTAATTTACCTCTTTTTATGCCTTTGTCAACCCCAAAACAAAAACCCGCGGGCGATCTACTCTCCCATATGGTTACGGCAGTTTATACACCAGTGCATTCACATT
Source organism: uncultured bacterium (assembly GCA_964356135.1). Taxonomy (GTDB): domain Bacteria; phylum Hydrothermota; class Tepidihabitantia; order CAYHGV01; family CAYHGV01; genus CAYHGV01. Next base: position 1,736 of record CAYHGV010000136.1, on the reverse strand, counting down.
CATTCCAGCCCCAACTGAGGCAAAAACAACATGATCACCGGTGCATAATTGGTGATTTTCTAATTCTCCTTTAAGCAACAAATCAAGCATGATTGGCAACGTCGCAACTGAACTATTCCCAAGCTTTGCGATCGTCATCGGCATTACGCCTTCAGGGATTTTTTTTATGTTAAATAATTTAAACAAACGGCTTACGATAGCGTCATCCATCTTTTCGTTTGCCTGGTGAATCAATACTTTTTTTATGTCACCCATGGACAACCCCGCTCTGGTAATACAATCCTTAATAGCTGGCGGGACAATTTTGAGTGCATATTCATATAGTTTTCTACCGTCCATTTTAAGAAAGAGGGAATCATTTTTGAATTTCGGATTATATGATTTATCCATCTTAAGTAAGTAGGCATGTTCCACTGAGTCGGTTCTGGTTAGGTGGGAAATAATTCCAACCGGAGTATCACTTTCCGTAGCTTCAACGACAACTGCTCCTGCGCCGTCGGCATAAATCATGCTGTCCCGGTCATGGGGATCAGATACCCGTGACAGTGTTTCCGTCCCAATAACCAGAATTTTTTTGGCGTCGCCGGATCGGATGTAGTAATTTGCCTGGATCAGTGCCTGCAGCCAGCCCGGGCAGCCAAAAAGTATGTCATACGCAACCGTCTGAGGATTTTTAATACCTAATTTAAATTTTATTCTTGAAGCGATACTGGGCACGGTGTCAACCTTTGAGTTTGTTTTTTGCGCATCACCGAAATTATGAGCAACAATGATATAATCTAAATCTTCTCTATTAATCTTAAAAGTAGCGAGTGCCGCCTCGGCTGAAAAAAAACCGATATCCGATGACATAAACTCATCTTCGATATACGTCCTTTCTTCAATACCGGTAATGTGCTGGAATTTATCAATAATCTCATCATTCGATTTGGCTAATATCTTTCCGGTCGAATCGAAAAATACATGACCGGAAAAATCTATATTCTTTATTACCTTTTTCGGAATATAACATCCGGTCCCGGTGATAATTGAAAATATACTATTTTTCATTAAAGTTCAAAGTAGTTGAATCACTAAAATAGAAATAGTGGATTGTTAAGATCAACACACCGGCTCGTTGTGAAAAAAGGGGCAGGGAATTTTCTATTGCTGCGCTCCAGTTTGAGTTAATTTGTTTCATCGGTTATAATTTATTCACCTTTACTTCTTTGTCAATATCAAAACAAAAACCCCGGCAGCGACCTACTCTCCCATATGGTTACCCATATAGTACCATTGGCCCTGGCGGGCTTAACGACTCTGTTCGGAATGGGAAGAGGTGTGACCCCGCCGGTAATGCCACCGGGAACATTTAAAAAAAGTAAATTAGTGATTGGTGAATGGTTAAAAAGTTAAATATTTAACCATTCACCATTTTCCATTTAACTAAATAAGGATTGGCAGACTGCTTCTCAAGCCTCACGGTCTATTAGTACCACTCGGCTGAGCCCGTTACCGGGCGTACACCTGTGGCCTATCAACCTTGTAGTCTACAAGGGACCTTCAGGTCTTGGTGTTGCCACCAAGACGGGAAACCTTATCTTGGGGTGGGCTTCCCGCTTAGATGCCTTCAGCGGTTATCCCTTCCATACTTGACTACCGAGCAATGCTCTTGGCAGAACAACTCGTAGATCAGAGGTATGTCCATCCCGGTCCTCTCGTACTAGGGACAGCTCCCCTCAAGTATCCTACGCCCA
>CAYHGV010000135.1:0-4384 GCA_964356135.1 uncultured bacterium | reverse complement strand
AAACGAGCTCACAAGTCGCTTAAAACAGGTGTTCACTTTCATTTGGCATATAACCCCTACGCCTTACGCTTTCCGCTCTACTCCCTACTTCCTACTCCCTACTCACCGGGGCTTGACAGGGCTATTCCTTAAATGCTAACATAAACACTATGCGGCTTCTAATCATTCTCGGTCTGATCACGGGCGTGGCGGCGACTGAGGATTTGACCATCCTCTACACCGGCTCGTCCAACGGCAATCTGCGCCACTGTGACTGCCCGGACGGTCCGTATGGTGGCTTGCCCCGCCGTAAGACCCTCATCGATTCCCTGCGTCACCAGAATAAAAACACCCTCGCTTTTGATACCGGCGACCTCTTCAGCCCGTTTGCCGATGCGTTTAAGGACTCGATTTTTTTTGAGGCCTTTAATGAAATTCGATATGATGCAGTAGGCATTGGCGACCAGGAGTTCATCAACGGACTCGACTTTTTCCTTTCCCGCCTGAAACGGTCGAAAAATCCGTTCACCTCAGCCAATATTTATTACCAGGGAAAACCATTGGCAACACCGTATATTCTTAAAAACCGGATTGCGGTCATCAGCCTCATCGACCCGACTGCACTGGGATTTTATGCTGCGGAGGATATTCCCGGCATCAAAGTTAACGACCCGCAGGATGCGCTACCGCCGATCCTGCAACAGCTTGAGAATCAAGCCGACCTGGTAATTCTCATCTCTCATTTAGGCTATGACAACGAAAAAGAGATCGGCGCGAAATTTCCACAGCTTACTATTATCATCAACGGCCATACCCAGAACACAATCGAGACCCCGCAAAAAATCGGTAATGCCATTCTAGTGGGAACCGGACCGGATGCCAAATGGCTGGGGGTGCTGAAAATAACGTATAGCCCAGGCAAGCTTCTAACTCAGCAGAATAAACTCATTCCGCTCTCGGACCGGATTAAAGACGACCCGGTTATCATGAAAATCACCGAAGGATATTTCGAGCGTATGGGAGAAACCCTGCCCAAATCCGATACTCTTGCCAAAACGGACACCCTGGCAACCGGTCGAACCAACCGACTGCCGCTCACCCTCTTCTATGCCCGGAACTGCGAGAACTGCATTTCGATAATAAAAAACTTCCTCCCTCCGTTATTGAAACGCTATCCGCTTTCGGTCAAATATATCTCGGTCGATAAACCGGAAAACTACCTGCTCTTAACAAAATTAGAAAAGGAACGGGGAGTGGGCGAAAAAGACCTGCCGGTCATCTTTATCGGCAAAAAGGTTTTAGGCAGCGAAGCGGAGATTCGGGCACAATTAGAAGGAACGATTCAAGAACTATTAAAGACCGGCTGGACCGTCGCGAGCGAGAGCACGGACACGGCAGCCGTTATCACGACTCCGGCAAAACTGGAACTGGTCTATTTTTACCAATACTCCTGTCCCAAGTGCGCGCGTGCCGAGTATATGCTCAAAGCGCTCGAGAACCAATTCCCCGAGCTCACAATCAGTCGCTTCGATGCAGGAAAACCCGAAAACAAAAAACTGGCTGAGGCATTCGGCATAAAATACAAAGTGGCGGAGAAAGAGCGGCTCGTCACACCGTCGGTCTTTATTGGCGGGAACTTTCTCATCGGTGAAGCGGTGAAATACGACACGATCGTTTCATTACTTGAAAAAACTGGGGATGAAACAATCCCCTGGCAACAAATCCAGGCGCTGCAAGACGAAGCCCACTCGAGTATCATCAATCGCTTCCGGTCATTCGGAATCTTAGGGATTATTTTTGCCGGGCTGCTCGACGGCATCAACCCCTGCGCCTTCACCACCCTCGGCTTTTTTATCGCCTATCTGGGAATCCTCGGCATCGGCGGGCGCCGCATCCTGGCAGTGGCTTTGGGGTTTATCGTCGGCGTGTTCGTCACCTATTTTGCCGTCGGCTTGGGCGCCTATAAACTCCTGGCTTTTTTAAGCCCGTTAAAAGTAGTCGCCAAAGCGCTGATCGGCATCACCGGCGGCGTGGTCTGGGTGTTTGCCGGACTGAGCATCTATGACTTTTTCAAAGCCCGAAAAGGCAAACCCGAAGAGATGAAACTCCGTCTGCCCGATGCAATCAAAAAACGGATCCATGCATCGATCCGCGAAAATACCTGGTTCGGCGGTTATATCCTCGGCGCTCTGCTGCTCGGAGCGTTCATCTCGCTGTTAGAACTCGTCTGCACCGGCCAGGTCTATCTGCCGACCATTATTTTCATATCGGGCGTTCCCGGCTTGAAAACCCACGCCCTGTTATATCTTATCCTTTATAATATCTGTTTCATCGTCCCGCTGGTCATAGTCTTTTTAATCGCCTATTTTGGCGTTTTTAACCTCAAAACCCAGGTCGCGTTTATCGAACGGGTTCCCCTGGTAAAAGCCCTGACCGCAGCCTTTTTCTTTGTTCTGGGTGGGGTGCTGTTTTATCTCCTCCTATCTGGCCTGGCATAATCACTCCGAGTGCGATATAATACTTCGTGCTCATTCGTCAGACTTCGTGTGCGTTGATGTCATCCGCCAATTCGCCAAGTAGTGCGGCGGACTCCATCTACGCTTCGCGTTTCGTGGTTAATTTTTAATTAGTTCGCGGCTGGAAGTCGCTCCCACAGTTTATCACCGACCCAGCCGAGGACAAGCCTCGGCACTACGGTTGTAGCGGTCGGATTCACCGACTGCCTTTTATTAGTCAGGCAGTCGGCTTTATCCGACACTGTACCCTCAATGGCGAATAACCTATTCGAAAAATCTTGACAAACTCCAATCTTTATCTTACCTTGGGAACGTATGAGTAGGTTCACTGCTGTCTTGAAACAATCGCTTTTAAAAGGAGGGATCATGAAAAGAATTTTTCGGTCAAAAGGTATCGCGCTGGTGGTGGTAATCGGCGCGGCATACGGTTTCCTGGTTCCGATGCTTCGGGCTGAGGATTCCACCTATACGATTGAAGTCGCCACCGCTGCCGGTATTCTCAAATTCCACGGTCGGAATGAAACCCAGTACCGGGAGATGCGGTCCGGCATTGCCTCGTTGACCAGCGGCTCGTTCCTGCGCACCGGCAACGGCACGGCGGACATCGTGCTGCCCTACGGCTCGGTCCTCTCGCTCGACGCCAACACTGAAATCCAGGTTGGGATGTATCGGAACGGCATCATGCTCGTGCAACGCTCGGGCAGAGCTTGGCACCATGTCGTCGAACGCGAAGGTATGACCTACGCCGTCCAGTTACCCTATGCGGTCATTACCGCAATCGGAACAATATTCCATACCTATGTGAACTGGCCGGTGAACGGAACCGTGACCGTCGTAGCCGGCGAGGTCGGTGTGGTCCTGCGCACGGTCATCCGGGACCAGGAAGTTGATGTTTACGGCTTCGTGCCCACCGGTCAAAAGTACGTCTGGGCTGCCCATCGCGATGCCGACGGTCGCGTCGCGGAAGGAGAAATGGAAATTCTCTACGTGAAGGACACCGGGGTAGCGGGCAAGAAGAGTACTCCTCCGCCCGACGACTCCTGGGTGACACGCAACCGGGGTCTCAGCCGGCAAATCCGCCAACTCGAACGCCAGCGTCGGGCTGGCCAGCTGACCGAAGAAGCGTACCGGCAAAAACTGAGCGCTCTCCTCGGTATCGGTCCGAGGTTGATTCCCAATCAACCGCTCAATCTCGAAGGCAGCCTCTGGTCAGGAATGATCGATGCCGGTGACGTAATAAAATTCTGTGTTACTGGAACCCAGCTCGACATGGTCAGTTATGTCGGAGAAATGTATTGTTACGATAAAACAACCGAACCGAACGAGCACTACCAGCATTGGGTAAATTTAACGCTGGGAGCAGGTGTGCCGTTTTTCGTTGATGCCTCGGGACACGTTGATGGAGGATTCACGTTCCCGGATGGCGTGTACAAGGATGTGACGATTGAACTCTACGGCTACCTCGGAGGTTCGGACGGCCAGATTGCGGTCAGCATGTATTCGGAAAATGATGTCGCATCGTGTATCGGCAGGTATGCCATATTCCATGTGCGTCGAGCCCCAAGCCCGTGTGTGCGTTAATGAGCTGACGCCGTCAAAGGAGAACTAAAAAAAATTAAATTTTGCTTAAATCAACATTTTCTTTGCGTTAGACTGCTTCCACCGATTCGTCAACTTTCGTGTCCCCCTCGGCTCAAAATGGACCGGGGCAAATTCGTAGTTACTTTTCCCGATGATTTCGCGCTTGTTTGAACCTAATCCGCTCTTCGTGTCCATTCGTCAAATTTCGTGTGCGCCTCGGCTCAAAATAAGCCGAGGCGAATTCGTGGTTATTTTTTTAATTCTGTCGCGACTGGAAGTCGCTCCCACAATCTATCATGGTTATAGTA
>CAYHGV010000134.1:0-4789 GCA_964356135.1 uncultured bacterium | reverse complement strand
CGAGGACGCGCTCCACGCGACCCGCGCGGCGGTTGAAGAAGGGACCGTGCCCGGTGGTGGCGTTGCCTACATTCGGACCTTGAGCGCTTTGGATAAAATGAAGCTTTCGGGTGATGAACAGATCGGAATCAATATCATCCGGAAGGCTTTAGAAGAGCCGATTCGGCAGCTGGCCGAGAATGCCGGCGTTGAAGGTTCGATCGTCCTCGAAAAGGTTAAAAACGAATCGGGCAATGTCGGCTTCAATGTTGATGCCCTGAAATACGAGGACATGTATCAGGCCGGTATCATCGACCCGACCAAGGTGACCAGGGTTGCACTCCAGAATGCGGCGAGTGTTGCTTCACTGCTCGTGACGACGGAAGCGGCGGTGGTTGAGATTCCGGAAAAGGAGAAGGCACCGCCAATGCCGCCTGGTGGAGGGTACGGCGAATATTAATGCCGACCTACGAATACGAGTGCACCGTCTGTCATCACCGGTTTGACGAATTTCAGAGACTGACCGAGCCGCCTCTTACGACCTGCCCGAAATGTCGGGGTCAGTTGAGGCGGCTCGTCTCAGCCGGTGTTGGTCTCATTTTTAAAGGCTCGGGTTTCTATTGTACCGACTATAAAAATAAAGAAACACCCAAGGGTAAGAAAGAAAAGGCAGGGAAAGAGAAAAAACCGGAATAACATTTTCCTTGCCTTTTTTCAATCTGCATGCTATTATTTTTTAGTAACGACGAATGATTCGATGTTTTAGTGTTACGATTATTCGGGGCCGTAGTTCAGCTTGGATAGAACGTCCCGTCTGGGGCGGGAAGGTCCCGAGTCCAGGGTGCTCTAAAATAAATTGGGTTTGTGTTGTTTCTTGGGGCCGTAGTTCAGCTTGGATAGAACGCTTGCCTGTCACGCAAGAGGTCGCGAGTTCAAGTCTCGTCGGCCCCGTTTTACGATGTATTGGGTTTATATATTGAAGAGCCTCAGCACTGGCCGATACTATATTGGTTACACCGGCAATCTTGGAGACCGCTTAAGAAGACATAACGAAGGGCGGTCGGTAAGCACGAAAGCGGCCGGTCCGTGGCAGTGCGTTTATGCCGAAGAGTTTAGAGGTCGCACCGAGACGATGAGAAAAAGAGATTAAAAGCAAGAAAAAACGGAGCTACATAGAAACATTGATCGGTTATGGTGAGGCTGACTATGGTAAGCCATAACGCGATTGGATGGATCGTCCCGCCTTCAGGCCGGGATCGGCCCCGTTTTGTTTAGTCTCTAGCCGCGAAGGTCTAGAAAAACATTAAAGGAGGCACTTTGGGTAGAAGTTTTTTTACTTCTGAGTCGGTAACCGAAGGTCATCCGGATAAACTCTGTGACCAGATTTCCGATGCGGTGCTGGATGATGTTTTGAAACATGACCCCCGGGGTCGGGTTGCTTGCGAAACCTTTGTAACGGTAGGGCTGGTGATTGTCGGCGGCGAAATTACAACCAACCATTATGTTGACCTGCCCCAGCTGGTGCGTGAGCTCGTAAAAAAGATCGGCTATACCGATACCCGGTTCGGGCTCTCGGGCGATAACTGTGCGATCTTAAATGCGATCGGCAAACAATCGCGGGATATCGCCCAGGGTGTTGATATCGGCGGTGCCGGTGACCAGGGATTGATGATCGGCTACGCCTGCCGCGAGACCAAAGAGCTGATGCCGATGCCGATTATGCTCGCCCACCAATTGACACGCCGATTAGCCGAGGTGCGTAAAAAAGGTATCCTGTCCTATCTGGGACCGGATGGAAAATCGCAGGTAACGGTCGAATATGAAAACGGTATGCCGATTCGGGTCGATAGTGCCGTGATTGCTGCTCAGCATACGCCCGAGATTTTGGACTCGACCGGTAACAAAATAACCCAAAAAGCGCGCGAAGAAATCATTGAGCAGGTAATCAAAGTGGTCATTCCGGAAGAGCTCAGGGATACCAAGACTAATTATTATGTCAATGAGACCGGGAAATTCGTCATCGGCGGCCCCCAGTCTGATACCGGCATGACTGGCCGGAAGATTATTGTCGATACCTACGGGGGCAAGGTTTTGCATGGCGGCGGTGCGTTCTCGGGCAAGGATCCTTCCAAGGTTGACCGCTCCGCATCCTATATGGCGCGTTATGTTGCGAAAAACTGTGTCGCAGCCGGGCTCTGTTCGGAAATGGAATTGCGGCTTGCCTATGTCATCGGTAAAAAAGAGCCGCTCGATATCGGCATTAAAACGAACGGCACCGGAACGATCAGCGACGAGAAGATAGGAGAACTCATTAAAACCCATTTTGATTTCACACCGTCGGCAATGATCACCAAATTAAATCTGTTGCGGCCGATCTATCTTCAGACGGCAGCCTATGGTCATTTCGGTCGGGAGGAAGCAATCTTTACCTGGGAAGCCTGTGACCTGGCCGAGGCGCTTAAAAAAGCGGCAGGTGTCTAATGTCTGGTTCGGTTGGTAAAAAATGCTTTAGGGGGTTATACTAATGGATTACGATATAAAAGATGGCAGTTTGGCGGATAAAGGAAGACTTCGGATCGAATGGGCGGCGCGATTTATGCCGGTCCTGGAAATCATTCGAAAGCGGTTTACAAAATCGAAACCACTCAAGGGAATAAAAATTTCAGCCTGCCTCCATGTGACCACCGAGACGGCGAATCTGGCGGTAACCCTGAAAGCCGGCGGTGCCCGGGTCCGGCTCTGCGCCTCCAATCCTCTTTCCACCCAGGATGATGTCGCGGCCGCGCTGGTCAAAAAAATGGAAATTCCGGTGTTCGCGATCAAAGGTGAAGATCGGGATAGCTACTACCGGCATATCGCTCAGGCGTTAGAGCATAAACCGCACATCACGATGGACGACGGTGCGGATACGATTTCGACAATCCATTCCGAAAAACGGGAACTCGCCCGGGGCGTGATCGGCGGCACCGAAGAGACGACGACCGGGGTCATTCGATTGAAGAGTATGGAGAAGGACGGAGCGCTCCTCTATCCGATTATTGCGGTCAACGAATCCGAAACCAAGTATCTGTTTGATAACCGCTATGGTACCGGTCAGTCGACGATTGACGGCATTCTGCGCGCGACCAATATCCTCTTTGCCGGCGCAACGGTTGTGGTCGCGGGTTACGGCTGGTGCGGGAAAGGGGTGGCAATGCGCGCGAAGGGGATGGGCGCATCGGTGATTGTGGCCGAGGTTAATCCGGTCCGGGCATTAGAAGCGAAGATGGATGGATTTTCGGTCATGCGGCTGATTGAGGCGGTGGAGCGCGCTGACCTGGTGGTGACGGTTACCGGCGATATCTCGGTTCTGGCGAAAAAACATTTCTTAAAGATGAAGGATGGTGCAATTATCTGCAACTCGGGCCATTTCGACGTTGAAATCGATAAAAAAGCCTTAGCTGGGCTAAGTCGGACTAAAAAAGAAATCCGGCCGTTCTGCACCGAGTATCAATTAAAAAACGGTCGCAAGCTCTATCTGCTGGCGGAAGGTCGGCTGGTGAATCTGTCGGCGGCAGAAGGCCATCCGGCAATGGTGATGGATATGTCGTTTGCCAACCAGGCATTGGCCTGCACCTATCTCGTCGAGCACGGTAAAAAATTAGAAAAAAAGGTCTATAAAATTCCTGACGAGCTCGACCAGGAGATCGCCCGGCTCAAGCTCGCATCGTTGGGGGTAACGATCGATACCTTAACCCCGGAACAGAAGAAATATATTTCTTCCTGGCAGTTGGGAACGTAAGAAATCACGAATAAATCGAATTGGAACGGTTCGTTGCGGACCGAAGGGGTGGCTTGGGGTCAAACCTTCATTTTTCATTTATAATCTTCTCCTTAATAAACTAATGGGGTCAAATCTCGACATTAGACATTACTCTCTTTATTCGTCGCTCTGCCTTTGAGTATCGTTCAGCAATGCGCTTATCGTGCATCATCTTTTCCTGGAGACGACGACGCAGTTTGTTCACCGCCGAGTAATCAATGCCTCCAAGCAGCCCCCCGATTTCTTTTTGCGTAAGACCGCTGTAACGATACAATAACTCACTTACGATCCCCCGCTCAACACCAGCACCATAACGCCTCTTCAAGCGTTCGAAACCGACTCCTAAGACATCCAGTACACCATCAATCACCACCCGGGAATCGGTGTGAGGTTCCATTAAGCCCCGATAACTCGGCTGATCCCGGAAAGAGCCTGCTTTAAGAAAATCACTTTTCACTCGTTCAACAAAATCATCATCCCCGATGATCAATCCGCTCTTTACTTCGATAAAGGGATTATCAATACCGCTCTTCAAACCCTCGATCATAAAATCTCGATAGTGGGAACGTCCACCAACCATTGATACAATCAGATCATATACAACAAAATCAAGAATCCTGTCCTTGTGAAGATACCCTGGCAAACTACTCCAGCGGTACTGTTGCACAGAGCTCCACCGACGGTGAAAGTCGGCTGATGACAACTCCTTTACCCGGATACTATTCAAATGAAGGTACCGGGATACTTCTATCAGGTAATTATCAGCATCAATTAAAAAGGCTTTGTATCTCCCCTGGTATAAATGACCACACCGATGATGAGAACGGTTGAACCAACCTGTGTACCGAACATTAAACTGCCGCATGAATTCAGAAAGATTGTCATTTACGGTTTGAATCAGCAAATGAAAATGGTTCTTCATGAGGATATAGGCATACAGATTGACGCGATAGGTTTTTAACGAGTCTTTCAGGAACTCCAAAAAGGCCTTTCGATCGTTATCATCAA
>CAYHGV010000133.1:0-4947 GCA_964356135.1 uncultured bacterium | reverse complement strand
GACCCGGTCACCCTATCGTTACCCTCGAGGGAATTGACATGGAGGGTTGACAAATAAGTGACCGAAACTTATAGTATCGTGTTCTTTGGACAATGGGGGTTAAAAGAAGTAAATTTTAGACTATTGACGGATCAGGCACGGACGCCGATTTTCAAAACACTACGAGCATCGATAATTCGAACCAAGGAGGGAAAGGGGTAAAAGGATAGGTAAAAAAACCATTTTTTAAAAGCAAGGAGGTTAGAATGAAAAGAATAGTACTCGTAATGGCGGTTCTCTTTTTGTTCGGGTTCGTCCAGCAATCGCCGGCAGCAACCTGGTCAATCGAGAAGGTAACGGACAATACTGAACCGGATGTGTACCCCTTTATAACAACCGACGCACAGGGGGTTCATGTGGTCTACGCCCACAATGATGGAGACCTCGAAGTTTTCTACGCGACCAATGCCACCGGTCCCTGGCAGTCGAGCCGGGTGACCGATAATACCCACTTTGATCTTGGACTCGATATCGCTGCCAAATTCGGCGATATCCATATCGCGCTGATGTGGGAAGATTCGCCCGATGATGAAATCTCTTATTGTAAGGGCAAACCGGGAACCTGGGTTATCGAGCGGGTGACCGACGATAGCGATGACGATGGCTGGCCTTCAATGGCGATCGACAACAGCGGCTTCGCCCATATCGCCTATTATAAAGTGACCGGCGGTCATCCACAAATATTCTATGCCAATAACGTAATCGGTTCCTGGCAATCCGAGCAGGTGACAAATGACCCGGTGGACAATGCCTATCCTTCCATGATGCTCGACTCGGAAGGGAATCCTAACATTGTATACATCATGTTCACCGGCGGGTCATCAGTTCTTTTTTACACAAAAAAGGTTGCCGGGGTCTGGATAACGCCCCAGTACATCACCAGTGCGGTCTGGCTCGGATCCTATCCTTTCCTGGTTCTTGATAATGCCAACTTTGCTCACGTCGTCTATTCGAAAGACGAAGGACCGGGTACCGACCTCGAAATCTACTACGCCAACAATGCAACCGGATCCTGGCAGGAGAGCAAAGTCACCACGAACGATTTTCCCGATTATTATCCTTCGCTTTTCATCGACCCCCATAAAAAAGCCCATATCGCCTATATGGCGCAGGAGCCGGGCGATGGCGAAATCTTCTACGCCAACAATGTTGCCGGTATCTGGAGTATCGGCCGGGTAACCGATAACTCCGCGAATGACATGGCTATTTTCGGGCGCTATATCGTCGCCGACAACCAGGGTTTTGGCCATATCGTCTTCTGGAACGACCAAACCGGGAACGAAGAAGTCTATCATGCCCGGAGCAACGACCCGCTTTTTGTCGGTATCGAAGAGGCGAATCTGGCTACCAGTTCACCCGTAGCGATAGGGGTTTATCCCAATCCGTTCTCCGCTTTCTCGACCATCTGCTATTCGCTTGCCAGTTCGGGCACGGTTGCGTTAAAGGTTTACGATATCTCGGGTAGCTTGATTCGGACCCTGGTCAGTGGATTCAAGGACAAAGGAACCCACCAGGTCGTCTGGGATGGCAGGAGCGATGCCGGCACAAAAGTTTCAACCGGTGTTTACTTCTACCGGCTGACCGCGGGCGAACTTTCAATTTCGGCGAAGACGATAGTGAAGTAATAACAGCTGTTTCGTCTGCGTGTGCGACGAACTCTGGGGCGCTCTAACTGAGCGCCCCTTTTTTGTACACCGTTTCGTGCTTGACTTTTTTATTGCCAGGTTTACTCTCTTTCTCAAGGAGGGTACATGAAAAATCTCGGATGGTTTTTAGTAGCGCTGTGTGGTTGTTCAAGCCAAAATCTGATACTTACCTACGAGCCGGTGCTGGTTGGCGGGCTCCACTGTCCCACCGCTCAAAATATCGTTTTTCAGGATGCTACGACCTGGCAGCAGTTCTGGCTTACCTACTGCAACGCTTTTGACGACAAAGGTTCCATCCTGCCGCCTCCGGCAATCGATTTTAAAAAGCATACTCTGGTCGGAGTCTTTTTGGGTCAGCGTCCAACCGGCGGCTATGCGGTTACCATCAATCAAATAAAGAAGACAAAAAAGGAATTGCTCGTTAGCTATGCGGAACGTAAACCAGATCCGGGGAGTATTGTCATCATGGTCATCGCCTACCCGTCTGCGCTCGTCACGGTCGATAAGACCGAATTGCCGGTTCGGTTTGTTAAAAGCGAATGAAGTTGATGACGCCGACGAGGTCGAACCGTTTACGAGCGGGAGGAAAAGCATGATTCTTGCCCACGAGTTGAGAAATGGAATGGTTATCCGGTTGAGCGAAGGTGTGTTTAAGATAATGAACGCTGAGTATAAGGCGGGCACGGCGAAGATGGGGGGTGTCGTCCATACCAAACTCAAAAATATTGCCACCGCCGGTTTTACCGAGCAGCGTTTCCATCCGGAAGAGAAAATCGATACGGTGACGTTAGAAACCCAAATCATGGAGTTTCTCTACCGGGCAGAAGAGGATTTTTACTTTCAGAACCCGATTACCTACGAACAGATTCCTCTTGATCAGAAGATTATCGGAGCGGTCGATAGGTTTTTAACCGAAGGCACAAAGATAAAAGTCGAATTCTACGAAGGCGAGCCGGTTGGGATTATTTTTCCGAGGGCAGTCGAGTTCAGGGTCAAATCGACCGGCGCCGGCGTCAAAGGCGAAGCCGATGCCGCCTACAAACCGGCAACCTTGGAAAACGGAATGGAGGTGATGGTCCCCCAGTTCATCAAGACCGGCGATCTGGTAAAAATTGAAGTCGAGACCGGGAAATACCTGGAACGGGTGCGAGAATAGCCAGGGTAGTGTTTTCTAAATAACTTTACATGAGCCTTAATCAAATTCCATCAGCGTTTATTGGAATATCCTTATCTTCTGGCTAAGATTACATGCTTTTTTTGTAAAGAAATATTGGAAACACTACCCTCTGTACCCGGAACCAGTGATATAAAACTGCAAATCAAAAGAAAGTTAAAAGAGACCTGCGCATTTGTTGTGTTTGATCAAAAAGAAAAGCGGTATTTTTTTAGAGTATGTTTTTGATTTTCAAGATCAGCAATAAAAAAAGCCCTCCCGGTAGGATAGCGGGAGGGCTTTAAGTTTTAGATTCGTCAGCGCAGGACGATCAGTTTTTGGTTGGATGTATAGGCCGGTGTACTCATCCGGATAAAGTAGATACCCTTTGCCACCTGGCGGTCATGACTATCCCTGCCATCCCAGGAAATGGTATAGTAACCTGCAGGTTGAATATGGGAAATGAGGGTTTTGATCAGCTTACCCGAGATATCATAAATCGTTAATGAAATCTCCGAAGTTCTGGGCAGCGCATAGCGGATGATCGCGGTCTGGCTGAACGGGTTGGGTCGGATGAGCGAGAGTTCGAAGACCGCCGGTAGTTTTGACGTGGCATCAGCGATGCCGGCGGGTTTGATGAGTTGTACCGGTTCCCGCTGAGGATCCTTGTTGGGAACATTATTATTAAGTACAACCTCGCCCTGGTGGACACCATCGGAGAGCCCGGTCGTATCGACCGTTACCGCGACCGGCAGCGAATCGCCGGGCGAAACTGAGAATTTGGGCGGCTCAATACTGACAATCCAGGAGGTTTGGGTCGAACAATTTACCGTCAGGACTTCATCGCCCGGATTTGATACCCACATGGTATTGGTGAAGGCATCTTTCTGAGACAGATCATAAACAAGGGTGTCAGGCTGGACGGCAATATCCGGTAGCCCTGTTTTGGTGAGCTTGAGCGGTTCGAAGTAGGGGTTACTGGCCGGGTCGTTAGACTGGATTTCGAGGCTGTCATAATAGGTGCCGGGTGATAATCCATCGTCACTGGCGGTTACATACACCGCCTGGGAGTCGAGCGGAGCGACGTCGAAACTGGCGGGTTGAATGTCGGTTATCCAGGTGGCACCGGTTATGATGTTGGCTACGGCAAGCTCTGCACCACCGATATTTTTCACCCACATTGTCTGGTTTTGAGAGGAGAGTAAAAGTGTTCCCTGAAAATCGAAGGCAACCGTATCGGGGGCGACGGTGATTACGGGGGGGCCGGACTTGATAAGCTTTACCGGTTCAAGATAGGGATTTTCATCCGGGTCATCGGATGTGATTGAAATCGTTCCATACGAGATCCCATCCGGCAGCCCGGCAGTATCCACGGTTACCGCCACCGGCACCGAATCGGCCGGAACAACTGTCAAGAAAGCGGGTTGAATATTGGTGATCCAGGTTTCGATTGCCGCCATGGCCGTTACATTCAGATTGACCGAGCCGGTGTTATAGACCCACATCGTATCGGTCAATGCGGTCCCAGGATTGGAAAAGTCGAAGATGATGGTATCCGGTTGGACCGCGATGTCGGGCAGTTCAGGTTCGATATACATATAAGCGGCCATCGTCGTATCGGATGGGGGAATCTGATTGACTCCGCACTGGGTAGTGGCATTGCTGTTGCTACGCGAGTCCGGATTGGTTCCAGTACTGTCGAACGCGGTATTATTGGTGCCGCCCGGATAGGGGTCGTTTGGATCACCCACGTTCGAACCGTTCCAGAGATCATTAAGACCATCAGCCTGTTCCAGCGCCACACCATAGGGAAAGTTTCCGCCCGCATTC
Organism: uncultured bacterium; assembly: GCA_964356135.1. Lineage (GTDB taxonomy): Bacteria > Hydrothermota > Tepidihabitantia > CAYHGV01 > CAYHGV01 > CAYHGV01. Next base: position 279 of record CAYHGV010000133.1, on the reverse strand, counting down.
ACCTGATTGGTTGCGCTCCTTCTCTGAATGACCGACTCGTCGATATGATAGATGAGCAGGCCGGTGTTATAGAGGTTTTGGTCAAACCCGGTTAATTGGCGGTTTTCAATCAAAAAGTACTCCTGGGAAGGGTTCCCTGCGGTCCAGAGTTTATAACACTGCGGGTTGGTTTCCAGCCGATTCACCGGATAAAAATTGTTGGCACTGACTACGGTCGGATTGATCCAACCCAGCTCGGTTTTCGCCCAGGAGCAGGGATGGACCGGCGACCACGGACTA
>CAYHGV010000132.1:0-5006 GCA_964356135.1 uncultured bacterium | reverse complement strand
TAAATCATTGAATTTGAGCAAATCCAGGGTGCTCAAATTCATTTGGCAATCAACCTATAGTAATCTCAAGCGTTCGATATTAAATTTAGATAACCGAATAATAGCAGAAGGTGATTTCTTTGGTCTAATAGAACCTTTCGAGGCTGTGTGTATTCCTATCGGCACAATTGAGGTTGAAAAGATACCATTTTTGAATTGATTTCTGAGAAGTTCCACTCTATTAACAAATTCAAGCCATTTTCCTTTTGTAATATGTATCCGAATGTCAAATTTCCCGAGGCAGACTGAAGATTTAATATCCGGGTACCATTTGTTCAACCTTTCTTTAATATCGTGCATGTATTCTGGGTCACATGAAATAGATAGCACGGGAGAGGGAATAGAATCGTCACCCGCATTAAAAATTTCGTCGTTTCCTATTGGCAATGTTCTTAAGGTCGAGTCTTTTAACCCTATAATTGAAAATGATTTCAAGATAAGATTGCGGAATTGAATTTTCCCTTTAGTCCGAGTATGTGGAATTTTTCCGGCTTGGTCTGCAAGGGCTATCAGGTCGTCGTAAACCGCGCTAATTTTTTTCCCCGGAACCAATACTAGCAATTCAGCCCAACCAAGAGAACCTAGAATAAAATTCCGGTTACCATTTTGACATAACGTATTCGCAAGAACCTGTTCTACCAATATTCCATATTCACGTAGAAAAAAAGGGTCCAGCTTAAGAATACTTATGCCTAATATAGATTCTTTGATGCTGCTAAGAAATTTTCTTGCTGTGCGAAACCCAGTTGTATTCGTTTCCCAAGGGAAGCAAAGGAGTTCTGTGCTACTCAGTATCCCTGGAAAAGTCCCGAGTCCTAAAAAGTCACTTTGAAAATCACTTTCAAATAAAAGCATCAAATCATATTTCCCAAACGTTCTATAGATTAAAAAAGGACCTAGAGATCTTTCTTTTACTTTTTTCTTTACATTGCGGATCAGAATCCTTTCAGAACCTGGAGCAACTTCCATTAGAACGACCTTAAGACCAAAATTAGCTACTCGGGCCAACGGAAGTGTTCTCATTATGCTCCCTTGAGAGTCTAAAAGATTTTATACATAAAATATTGCTGCCCTTGCCAATTTCTATATCCTTCTACTAACTTTCGCCATTCTGTATCACCAAGAGCAAAAATTCTAAAAAAAAGTGCTCGAAGAAATCTTTCGAGATTCTCTTCTAGAACACCATGCAATACTACACTCAAAGGGTTTCTTTCAATTCTCTCGAGCAGTGGTCTATCCAGTTTTTGCTGTTCTTCGTGGAGAAACATTACAATGGGAACGGTTGTTGTCGCTAGGCGCAAGATTATAGGGCGTAACTCTTCGGTGATGCCACATCTAAACCCAACGGAGAGTATCATTCCTCTCCCGGGTGATAAAAAATCTGTTAATGCTTCTTTCATCAGAAGCCTGAACGGGTTTCTTTGAGGGGAAAAAGCATCTGTGAAGTGAATAGCAGGACCTGTTCTCCCAATTAGTCTACACAGACCACATGAATCGCCTTTAGAAAAAGGATAATCGTGAAAAGTATCGGGGTAACGGTTTTTACATAATTTATGCAAAAAATAGGGAGAAATAGCTCCAATGACCGTCGGTGGATGCACTATGGCGTCTTCACATTCTGGATGGTAAAGTATATTAAAAGAGCCATGTATTTTCCAGAACCGAACAGTTTTTTCCCCTTTAGGTACAGTATCACTTTTTATCTTGTTCTTTTGTATTCTTGGGTAAACTACAACTTGATATTTTTTTGTAGGAATCCGTGTGCATACTGATTCCCAATACATGTCGTAATTAGTAGTAACAATAGAGTCAACTAAATTCCTTTCGCACAGGAGATGAAGGAAATAGTATGTAATTGGTGGACAAAGGTTGGTGCTAACGAATCGTGCAAACTCGTAATCATCCCAGACCATTAATTGCTTCCCCCACTTCATCTGTCGAAGTCGATTATATTCCTTTTTACCTTTTTCCCCCCGAAATCTTTGTATTAAATAGAGCCGTCGTTTCTTGAGTAAGGTTTTCGGTGATCTTATTGTTTGGAGTCCCCAAGAAGCACCAGCTCCAATTAGTACCCGAAGCCAATAACTTTGTTTTTGATTTCTCGATGCAAGTAGGTCATTGGAAACTTTCTCAATTATTTTATCCAGCTTTTCTAGGTTGGAGGAATTTTGATAAGGCAATGAAATTACAGTCTAATTGCAGCTACTTCAGTTTTTCGAGTAGGGCACGAATTTTTCGGTCTTGCTCTTTCCGGGCAGCACTCACCGATTTCAAGTATTGTTTAGTTCTAAATCTATCGATGTGTTCTAACCCGCAGATTTCTTTCAGGCCGGAAGGTTTTGTCATCGGACGTGAATAGTGCCCTCCTCGTCGTTGGACCTCATAATCCAAATCGTCTTTAACGACCCAGTCTTTTATTTTAGTCATGATCCCTCCGTGCGTTAATAAATATACACGCTTACTCTCTCCCTGTCAACGATTTTTTTGTTTACTCAAGGCACTCAAGCACCCAGAAGTGAGGTCAATCAGTATTAGCCTACTGGTTAATGAGTTATCCGGAGTCACCAACTTAGATTCTCCCGAAGGGAACTGTGACTTAAAATAGAATCAATGATAACAATACAGAACCTTAATAATTTAGAATGTTGATTATTAAAGGTATTGTAAATCTCAAACGCTTCTTTGCTTCTCTGTTTTACAGATCCCAAAAGTGACATCCTGGTTCCATTGTAGTATATTTTCATGTTTTGTCAATTACAATTTTTAAGGTTAGGGACAAAATACCCAAATTTTCCCAGATATATCTCACACCCATATGCATAATGATTAAACTATACAAAGTTGTGAAAACCTGTCAACCATAATCTTATCTCGCTCCCGAACTTCCCCCGCCCCCGCCGCCTCCGCCGCCGCCCGAAAATCCGCCGCCCGAAGAAGTCGAGGTTGAAAACGACTGCATCGCGGAACTGAAGTTATCGGCAAAACTCTGAAAGCCGCTTAAACCGGCGCTCATCGACGCAAGATCGGTCGTAGTCGCGCCGGCAGCTCCGAAATACCAGACCGGTAGAGCAAGGGTCGCCTGTTGCTCGCGCGCAAGCAGGGTGACATTTTTCAAAAACTCGCTTGCCACACCTAAGACGGTCGCATAGACATAGTACTGTTCCCAGATTGGCAGCAGTTGAATCGGTGCCTGCTTGATCGCCGAGAAATCCAGGAGGAACTTACGGAAGGCACGCCAGCGTTTATGCTCGAGATAACACGGGTCCGACCAGCGTAAAATCGGCTTCGCCGCCAGACTGAAAATAAGAAAACTGATAAGGATTGCCGGTATGCCGACCGCAAAGCCGACGCCGGGCGTACCGACAAACATCCCCAAGCCGATCGCGAATAGAATATAGCCGATAATTATACTCGGAACGGTTATCCAGAAGTAGAGGCGATAGGCGCGGACGCTGTCCCGGGCAAGCAACGCGCTTTTCAGTTCTTTCTCCCACCAGTCAATCGTATAACCGAAAAGACTGGCGAAGAGCGAACGGACTTTACTCGAGTTGGTCCGGGTATAGGATTTCAATTCTTTTTCGCTGAACGAACCGGCACCGGATGAAACTTTGCTAAAGAAAAAGTCAGCGACCTGACGGCTGAAGAAATCAAGGGTTTCTATTCCCGCCGGTTTTTCGAGGTTGAACTGGTACTGAGTATGGTGGCCGGTCTTCGTCTCGGCGACCGACACCAGGCGTTTGGTCGCCAGGTCGAGCAGAGTGGCGAACATCCCGTGTGCGATAAGGCGATTTTTTTCCTTTTCCTCCGGTCTCTGTTCAAGGATTCCTGCTACCGCCAGAGGCGGAGCCGGCCGGGGCGGTTCGTGTTCGTATTCGGCGGTATAGTTGATCTTCGGTTCGCGGCCATAGCGGATGTAAAAGAATAGAACCAGAACCAGCGGGATGATGACCAGAAAGACGACGCTTAAGGGCAGAACGACGAACGTGCGCACCGTCCAGGCGAGGAACGTTCGCTTTTCGGTTGCAAGAATTTCCCGGTAGCGGAGAAGGCCGATTTGGGGAGCGAACGAAAAGACTGCCGGTGAAGCCAGGACACGGATTTCAACAAAGGCGTCTTTGGGGATGCCTTCCTGTAAGACCAGGGCCTGGTCTTTCGCAGTATTAAAATCTAAAATCCCGGGTGCGGCGCGGGAATGAATATAGATTTTAAAGAGATCCGGCGATGGCTCGGGGAGAAAAACCGAGATTTTAACCCGGTCAATTTTTTCATGCGCGTCTTCGATAACCTTCCAGTAGAAATCGGCAACATCCTGGTAGCGTTTAACCGCTCCTTTGACCGTATAATCCAATAAAAAGGTCTTGGTTTCGTTTAGAGCTTGGTATCCCCAGCGGATGTAGAGGGAAGTGGGGCGGTCGTCAACCTGGACATTTTCTACTGGTAACCAGCCGGCCCGGGTTTTTTCGGAAATACTGTTAAAAACGATAGTGGTGGCACCCAGTTTCTTTAAGTCAACGAATGCCCATGAAAAAGAACCGTCAAATGCGTAGGTGCGTTCCTGAACAAAGTGCGCGTTGCCGTTCGGTTCAAAATGAATTGTCGTCGAAATTTCAGGGTAGTAATAAGATTTGGCGAATAAGAGGAGAGGCAGACTTGAAAAGAAGAATACCTTTTTCATAATGGCGTGATACTAACTGGCTACAAGGGTATTGTCAAGTGGGGGGAGAAAACCCCTCCTAAAGATATTTTGAATCGCAGAGTAAGTAGAGGGATCAGAATTAACAAAGGGAAAAAGCTTGTCCCAAGAAGTCCTTTTAGTCATTGCGTTATACGAAGCATAGGTGAACGGAGTGAAACCACGGCACCTTCGCTTTCGCCGCGTTTCGAGGCGCTGTCATTCTGAGTCCGCCAAGAAGTGTGGCGGACGTTATGCAAAGCATCGATGGAGTCCCACCCTGTGGGACGACATC
>CAYHGV010000131.1:0-5150 GCA_964356135.1 uncultured bacterium | reverse complement strand
TGGGCTTCCAAGGTTAGCCTCTCGGCAGCACTTCGATTTTCCGGAATGTTGTTTATGATAAAATCGAGGGCAGACCGATTGTCCGCCTGGGGGACACTGCCGGCAACGAGTATGTCATCATCTCCATCACGGTCGATGTCGTTGAGAGAGAACTTGATTCCAAACCGTTGCGGTGCGACGGCAGTCAGTGTCAGTTCCGGTTTTAGTAAATTAATACTGCCCGATACGGGTATATACAGTAAAGCCCCATAGAAGGGGAGCAAAAACTGAAGTGGGGTATAGGTCGTATATGCGATAGAGTTCAGCTCATGCGTACGGATCACCCTCCAATTGGCATCGACCTGCCAGATGGAACTTTGTTTTTGTTTTACATCGATGATGGAAAGATATTGAGAATAATTCAATGAGACGACTGACAGACAGATACCGTCAATCGCCAGAACATAGTCAAGCATCCCGTTCTTGATGTTTATTACAAGGAGCCTGGTGATTGCCGTTCCGCCTTCCGATCCGAAAACCTGGCAGACGATCTGGTTGGTTGGTTTGGATTGCGCCAGGAAGAGGAGTGGATAGGGTTCAAGATTATTGCCGGTTGGATAGAACGGCTTAAAACCCCGAGGGAGGGAAAAACTCCAGGAGCGCTCACCTTGTTCATTCAGACAGAGCACCTCATGTTCACCCAGGGCAACGAGTTTACCCTTTTCAACCATAAGGATTTGGCGGGGAACGAATGGCAAGGCAATCGTTGATTTATAAGAACCGACTAAGGTGATAATCTCGACCGCTTTGCCTTTGGGGTAGAGTATCTCTTGTTCGCGGTCGCCATCGAAATCGTTGAGTATCAATTGTTGGGGGAGGATAGAACCAATCCTTCTCTGCCAAACGACCGTTCCCTGGTTATTCAGGCAGACCAGCAAGGGTGGAGCATTGATAAGAATTTTGTCGCCTGCACCGACAATATTCTCGGGTCGGAAGGAAATGGTTCGTCGCCACATCTCTTTTCCTTCGCTGCTGATGCATTCGAGAATATTCGGCTCAAGGGCAACCACGACGGCGGAGTGCTCCCCGATTTTTACTCCGGTAAGAGCCACGGGTTTTTCCTTTAATTCAAAGGTCAGCCGAAATTGGAGGGGCGGTTCGATGGCATGTACGCTTTTAGGCAGGAGCACCGCACCAGCGATACCTGATAAGAGCATGGAACCGAAGAAGTGAAGCAACCGCAGATACCGTTTGCTGGTATCGACGATTGACCCTCCCGGCAGGATAATCATTGGGCAGAGAATATTTCTATCTTATCGGTCAGAAGCACAATCTCGTTGGTGCCGCCCGGGAGCAGGTCAGCAATAATCCCCTGCCAGCACTTCGTATCCAACGGAATCTGCTGGCGCAAGTGCAAGTCGTTGTCGAGTATTAAGAGTTTCGGTTCATGGATTCTCGAATTATAACCAAACGGGTCCCGGATCAGAAATTCTTCGAACCCGGACGTGGCGATAACCTCAGGCCTGCCGTCGTTATCGATATCGTTGAGTGCCCAGACATAGATATCGACCCCATCATACTGAATAGCAGAATCTGGTCGCAGTTGATATTCCCGCAGTTTTTTAAGTTGACAATCGAACACCGATATTCTACCGTCCCGGGATGCGGCGACGACCTCCAGGTTTTTATCGCCATCCATATTGGCAATGGCGGCAGAGGTAAAGACCGAGTTCTGTTTATACTGGTGGATTATGTTGCCGGTGGTTACATCGAGCAGCGCGATGACGCCGTCGGTTCCCGGGCATGAGTCGCACCAGGAATCGCAAAAAGCGATAATCTCAAGGTGTCGATCCTGGTTGAGATCGGAGACTGCGGTCATCGTCCGCAGATAGGAGCCGTAAAAGGTCTGGCGCCATAATAGGTTGCCATAGCAATCGAGGAGCAGCACATAACCCTCGCCGACGTCGGTCATTCCATTAAGATAGACACCATTATTGGGAGAGTAGGTTCCGAAGAGGAGCTCCAATTTTCCGTCGCCGTCGATATCCAGAAAGCCGTCAAGATATGGCCAGGGGGCAATCGGGAAACTCCAGAGCACGGCGCCGGTCGTGAGTGCGTGTGCATGGATATATGCCTTCCGGGTTTCAAATTGGGTGCCGACCTGTTCCCAGTGGCTGTCGATAATCTCCAATTTCCCATCCCTGTTAATATCGTTGATATAATAAAACCATGAGTTGCATCCCGGGGGGACGGCAACGATGCGGGTTGAATCCAATGTCAGAAATACGCTGTCCTTGCAAGTAAGACACGGCTCGAGATTATTCAAACCCTTTTGTGCGTAGTAAGAAAAAATACCGGAGAAATTTTTAACGATTTTTCCTCGCGGGGTATAGATGACCGCTTCTGAACCCCGGGCATGGACACAGATTTCAAGGATGCCGTCACCGTTGATATCCTTGGCGAGCAATAGATTTTCAATCCGATTAATCAGGGGGTCACTTACTTCCCGGTGCTCAAACGAACCGAACCGGCCTATTTCTTTAAAATAGGGTTTTGAGACTCTGCCCGGAAAAGGATAAAAACGGGTATTGTAGTTATCATAACCGGGTAATGGCCAGGCTTTGGAAGTTTTTTGTGACCGGCAGCCGGTCAGCAGGAGGAGGACCATAATGCCGGAAAAGCTGATGATTTTGACTGCTGGTCTCGGTGCGGAATAGCTCTTTCTTCGATTCAGGATTTGAAAAAACATTGCGAGTATAATAGTTAAAAGGAGGGTTTATTGTCAAGTCCGAGCTTCGAGGCGCATTAAACAAAGTCATATTGAACCACAAAGGGCACAAAGGACACAAAGAGGAACCGCAGATTTCGCCTCGAAAACGAGGTCGCCTCGAAGCGAGGCAACACAGATCGACACAGATTGATAAATATAGATAGTTATATGGTTAAATAATTAAAAATAGAATGGTTGAAAAGGGTAAATGGTAAAAGGTTGGAGGTGGGAGCGACTTCCCAGTCGCGAATGTGGTCGCCCCATTTGGTGAATCCCTCTGATATATCTTTTCCATGTGGGAGAGGCTTTCCAGTTTCGATCGTTGCCGGAATAGGAACCCTCCTACAGAAAAACGAGGGGCGGGCTTTTTGCCCGCCCCTCGTTAACCGACCTTAAGGTCGGTTTCTACAGTTTTTGTAGAAACAGGTCTTTAGACCTGTTTGTGATTTCCATCGTTACCGTATCGGCATTTGGCGCGCTTCGGGTTCAGGAGCAGCAGCTGGTAGTCTTAGATAATCAGTGTCTTTTCGATTTGCCACCACTCGGTAGGTGAAAGCGGCATTGCTCTTGCCACCCTGGAGTTCAAAGACATCGAAGCCGGTTGTACCGGTTTTCACATAGATGCCTTTGCAGTCGTCGTTGAGTTCGATAAAAACCTTCATCGGGTGCTGGGTATCGGTTTTAATGCAGTCTAAAAAGAGCCGGTCAAGCTCGATGTGGGCATAGCCGTTTGTAAGTCTACCCTGGCCGAAGTCCTCGAAGTAGGGTTCAGGGCATTCCGGGGCAAAGAGTATTTTCTGACCCTGTTGAGTGGGCATAATGGTCGAGACATTGCCGTTTCCGACGATTTTATATTGTACGCCGCCGGACCAGGCTGCAACCCGAGCAGACCCGCCAGTGCCATTCTGGACGGTGAACCAAGCGCCGCAGCGGTCACCTGAAGTGTTGGAGGCATTTCCCTGGATTCCGATTGTGGTTGATTGACCGAAAACGCCCGCACTACTGCCAGAGCCCTGTACGCCATAGGTTCCACCGGAACCGAATACACCCGCAGCTCCAGTGCTCATTCCCTGCACTCCATAACCGCTGCCACTGCTCGCATTCCCATAGACACCGACTGCATAACCGTTTCCCCTAACACCGATACCGCCGGAACCGCCGGATTGGGTATTGGTTCCCAGCACTCCATAGCCGCTGCCGCTGGGAGTGAAGGCGATTCCTTCAATGCCGTTGCCGCCGCCGTAGCTGGCGCCTTGCACTCCCCTGCCATTGCCGTCACCGTAAACACCGGTGCCCGTAACGCCGCTGCTGAATCCAGACACGGCGGGGCTCGAAGGGTCGGAGGTGTTGGAACGTACACCGACGCCGGTGGGGCACAACACAACTAACTTACCAGTATTCGGAGTCGATGTTCCGATACCGACATTGCCATTCACCGCCGAATACTGGTCGGTGCCGGATATAACCCAGTCACCATCGCTCGCAGTATTCACCCAATTAGGCGCAGACCCGGCTCCGGTTGAAGTGAGGACCTGACCAGAGCTCGAACCGGTGCCGATGAGCTTGGTGCGATCGATTGTGGTGGGGGCGATGTCACCGTTCAATATCGTCCCGTCCAGAATCTTGTCGGTCGTCACTGCGTTGGCGCCAAGGTCAGCGTTCTGAACTTGTCCATCCTGAATCTTGCCGCTCGTGACTGCATTGTCAGCGAGTTTCGCAGTTGTGACCGACAAATCGGCGAGGTCAGCAGTGCCAACGGTCAGGTTCAAAATCTTGTCCGTGGTGACGGCATCCGCACCAAGCTTTGGATTGGTCACCGCACCATTCGCCAGGTCAGCGGTCGCAACACTCAAGTCAACAATCTCGGCTGAGCCAACCGAGTTATCTGCCATCTTGGCAAGCGTGACCGCATCGGTGGCAAGGTCAGCGTTTTGCACCTGACCGTCCGTTATCATAGCACTGGTTATGGAATTCGCCTGTCCTTCGTTAACATAGCGTCCGTCGGCATAAGTGAGATCTAACGCGACCGCGTCTGTTGCGACCGATATGCCGGTACCCGCTCCGACATCAAGGGTTACATCACCCGCTGTTCCACCGCCCGTAAGTCCATTGCCTGCGTTCACTCCAGTAATATCTCCAGTCGCAAAACCCATATCGACTGGCTGGATAGTCCCGTCTTCGATTTTTGCCGATGTTACCGCTTCATCGGCAAGCATGTCGGTGGTGATGCCGCCCGCTTTTAAAAACAGGGTGGCATCGCCTTCGTCCGCGCCGCCGTCAAGACCGGGTCCGGGCAGCACCGCGGTGATGTCTCCTGCTTCCAAAGTTCCTTCAAGCCAGGTCAATTTGAGCACCGGGTCATAGGAGACCGTAACCGGCGTTCGGGCTTTGCGCACTTGAC
>CAYHGV010000130.1:0-5769 GCA_964356135.1 uncultured bacterium | reverse complement strand
AACGGTCTGGCCGTCGTAGATTGTTGTAATATTTTTCGTACCGGTGTTGTTTGCCGTGTTATTGTCGCCGGTCGTCTGGCAGGTAGCGGTAACGGTAAAGCCCGTGTTGGGCACGCGCGACGCAGTCCAGTTGTCGAAGGTAACCTGGATCGTAGCTCCAAAGGCAAGGTTGGTGACAGTTTTGGTGCTCGTGTATCCGCCGGTGATGGTGCAGGTGACCGAGAAATCGGCTGCACCCAGGGTGCTATTGTTTTTGAAGGTCGCTTTCGGCGCATAGGTCGCACCGCACCAGGGATTGGTTGGCGGGTCATCAATAGTAACTGTTTGCCCATCGTAAACGGTCGTCAGGGTGCGAGTGAGCGTGTTGTTTCCGGTTGCGTTGTCGCCGGTCGTCTGACATCGAACCGTATCCGCATAGTTCGTGTTCGGTACTCGACTTGCCGTCCAGTTAGTGAATGTGACCTGTACCGATGCGCCCGCTGCAAGGTCGGTGACGTTCTGGGTGCTCGTATACACGCCCTGAATCACGCAGGTGACACTGAAATCCGCCTTGCCAGCACCGCTGTTGTTTTTGACGGTTGCCTTTGGAGCATAGGTCGCACCGCACCAGGGATTGGTCGGCGGGTCGTCGATGGAAACTGTTTGGCCATCATAAACGGTTGTAATATTTTTCGTGCCGGTGTTGTTGCCGGTGTTGTTATCATTCGCGATCCGGCAGGCGACGGTGACCGTGTTTGCGGTGTTGGGAGCATCGCTTGCAGTCCAGGGGTCGAAGGTGACCGTGGTGTTGGTACCGGCGGCAAGAGCGGTAACCGTTTTGGTCGATGAATAGCCGCCCGTAATCGTGCAGGTGACGGTGAAGGTCGCTGAGCCGGAAGCGCTGTTGTTACGGACGGTTGCCGATGGATTGTAGGTGGCACCGCACCAGGGATTGGTCGGTGGATTGTCAACCGAAACCGTCTGGCCGTCGTAGACCGTATAGATGGTTGGTAGGGTTATAGTATTATTGGCTATATTGACATCACCGGTCCCATTGCAGGTGATGGTAACCGTATAGGGGATGCCTGGTGATTGATCTGCAGTCCAGTTGGCAAAGTTGACAGTCGTATTGGTCCCGGCGGCGAGGTTGGTGACGGTTTGGGTGTTGGAGTAGCCGCCGGGGATGCCGGGGATGTTGATGGTGCAGGTAACGGTAAAAGTGGCTGAGCCGGCTGCGCTGTTGTTGCGTACGGTTGCCGATGGTGTATAGGTGGCGCCGCACCAGGGGTTGGTAGGGGGGTTGCCTATCGAAACAACCTGGCCGTCGTAGACGGCTGTGTAGGAAGCGGTAACTTTATTGTTTGCCAAATTCGGGTCGGCGGGTGAAGCGGCGTAGGTGGTGTCGCGCCGGCTGTGCGATGTGCCGGGCGTGAGACTTGCTGTCCAGCTCGCAAAATTATTGCGCGCCTTGGCTCCCGATGCCAGACTTCCAATACTCTGAGAGTTATTCCAGGCATCGATATAGGCGAAGGTCGTTACGGTAGTGGCAGTAGAAGGACCGTTGTTGATGATGGTATCGTAAGGCGTATAGGTTGCACCGCACCAGACCTGATTGGCTGCCGGCTGGATCCCGGTCAGAAAAAGTGTCAACATCTGCATGTCGGCATTAGTCACGCTTGGATTTCCAGTAAGGTTGAAATGATCGAAACACCAGTTCAGAAAAATATTCCAAGGCTGTCCGTATCCCCGTATCCGTATTCTGACATTTGGCTTGTTGTCAGCCCAGGCTATGGGGAAGGTTAATTGGGCCCCGTTTTTTGGACTAGTAGAATAGGAATCAATAGTATAAGGCCAGGTTGAACCACCGTCAATCGAGCCTTCTACATAGCCGCAATAATAAGGCGTATTAATGGATCCACTGTAGCCCAGATCATACTTAAACTCCACACCAGTATACCCTGAGCAGTTTATAATCGGTGACATCATGATGTCGGTCTGATCAGTAGAATAGCCTTGGCCGGTCCAGTTTATGAATGCACAGGTGCCCGACCCTCCAGGAGGGAGGATAGTGTTCCGGTTCCAGTCACAGTTGTCCGTACTTTGAGGTCCATTATAGCTATCGGTTATTGTCCAACCTGTAGGTGGGGAGGTAGCATCCCAATTGCTGTCAAAATCCTCAAAATAGATGGTTGCCGCCATCATAACCGCTGCCAGCGACATTAATCCTACTATTACCCTTCTCATTTTTGACTCCTTGTTTAGATTTTTTTTAATTTTTATTTAGCCGAACACCTCCTTATATTATTAAAAGAAAGCTGCTCGACCAGGTGCCATGAAAATCCTGTTGGTAGATTGTAGTCTGGATTTGCGTAAAGCCCACAAAGAATAAAAATATCAGTTTCCCTCGGACCCACCCAAGAGGTCTCTTCCTTGATTGTGTTTTTCGTTAAGGGTACGAGTTTTCCCAAAATTATATTCTGCCTCCTTTTAGATTCGCAGATGCAACCTTTTTTCATATTTTATGCCCCCGTTGGTTTTTAGTGTTTTCATTTTCTTGTCCTTCGTATGTTCTATTTTTCCCTCCGTCATTTTCAGAATAATAAAGCAATTTGCGTGCCAGGGTGAAGCAAGGGGAAAAGGGCATAGTGCGGAGGGCAAAACCATTGAAAATCAATGAGAAAATCGAAGGAGCATTCTAAGGGTTATCAAAGGTTTCGAGAATCCTGTCCGCTTTCCGGAAAGGTGTCCGAAATACGGACAGGCAAAGGATAAGAAGATTAAACCACAAAGGACACAAAGAGCACAAAGGAAAAAGTAGAATTAGTTAAATGGTAACTGGATAAAAGGTTATAACAATAAACGTAAGACGTGAGACGAAAGACGGAATAAGTAAAGCGTAGAACATATGGCGAAGAGCGTAAGGCGAAAAATGAAATACCGAAGACGGAAACGGAATAAGTTAATAGGTAATAGGTTAAAAGGTTAAATAAAAAAGGCGGATGGTTGCTTTATTTCATTTTCCCGAAATATTCTATTTTTTCTTCCCTTTTCTTTCCGGGTGAATCTTGTCGGTTAATTTCAATTCCTGAAGTTTTTTGTAGAGTTTCGTTTTGCTGATGCCAAGTGATTGTGCTGCCTCCCGGACATTGCCGTTTTTTTGTTCCAACCGCTTGCCGATGATGATATTTTCTATCCTGTCTAAGGCTGTTTCCTTAAGCAAGGCACACTCTTTTTCGGTGAGGTAGTCGCAGGCGCGGTGGGGAACCGGGGGCGCAGATTCCTTGGCTTTTAAGATAGCGGTCAGGGTTATGATTCGGTCCGCAAAATGGATGCTTGAGGCGATGGTGTGTTCCAGCTCCCGAACATTGCCGCTCTCGAATTTAGAATCCTTGAGGAAGGTCAGTGCTTCGGGAGTAATGTCGACAATATCGACATTGTATTCGCTCGAATATTTCGCGATAAAATGGTCGATGAGCAGGGGAATATCCTCGCTCCGCTCGCGCAGAGGCGGAACCGTTATGCTCAGGACGTTCAATCGCCAGTAGAGGTCTTCGCGAAATTGGTTCTCTTTGATTGCCTTTGCGAGGTCTCGATTGGAGGCAGCAACGATTCGAACATCGGCTTGCAAGGTCTCATTGCTCCCCAATCGTTCGAAACACTTTTCTTCGACGAACCGAAGGAATTTAGCCTGGAGTGGGATGTCCATTTCAGCAATCTCATCGAGAAAGAGCACACCGTTATGTGCATATTCGAACCGGCCGATACGCCGGGTATGGGCGCCGGTGAACGCCCCTTTTTCGTAGCCGAACAGCTCGCTCTCCAGGAGCCCGGAGGGGATATTGGCGCAGCCGATTTTGACAAAAGGTTGTCCGCTCCGCCGGCTCTTTCTGTGGACAGCGCGGGCGACGAGTTCCTTGCCGACGCCGGTCTCGCCCGTAATCAGCACCGTCGCATCCGAGTCGGCAGCCCGTCTCATCCGGGAGAATAGTTCCGCCATCACCGAGCTCGAACCGATAATACCGAGGGTATTATATTCGTCGATAATGTCACTGCTACCGTCATTTGCGGCTGCGAGAGTTATTTCGATCCGGTGTTTCAAGAAAAGCTTATCATGACCGAGAACGCTCCATTCGATATAATCCGCCGCCTTGAGCTGTAACGCCTTCTGCGCAGAATCCAGGTCGCCGTAACTCGTAACCATCACCACCGGAATCGCGGGATACCGTTTGACCAATTCCGGGAGGATGTAGAGACCCTCGTTGGTCGGGTCCTGGGGAAAGAAGAGCTTTTCTTTCGGGGTGCCGATGAAATTCTTGTCGAGGAGAATAAGATTGAAGGATGAAGTTTTTAGCCGCTCGAGAGCGTCTTTACCGCTGGTTTCGTAGAAAAAATCGAATTCGTCTTTCAGAAAGAGCTGGCAGTAGTCTACAATATCTCTGCCGTCGTCAATAATGAGAATCACGGGTTTATCCATACATCCTCCTTACGGTCAAATTGTAAGAAAGAAGCACTAATCCTAAACAATATCTAAAAACCGAATCACTGAGACCATTTTGAATGTTAGGTTTTGGGGTTTTGAGTTTGTTTAGAATTTCGGATTTGGAACTTAGAATTTCGCCGATACAATTACACATTATAAATCTCGATCGTGAATTTCGTTCCGGTGCCGACCGCGCTCTCAATGGCGATGGTGCCTCGCTCCTCGATGAAACGCTTCGTCTCTTCGGTCAAGCCGATTCCGGAACCGGTTTCTTTACCGCTGGTAAATCCTCTCCGGAAGCAGTGTTTTTGAGTATTTTCATCCATGCCGCAGCCGGAATCCTCGATGACGACGAGAGCTTTCTTGGGGTCGAGAGCCGACCGGCTGAGCTGGATACCGACTCTTTGTTGTCCTTCGGCACGAAGGTCGGTCTTCAGAGTCACCATCACCGCTTCAACGGCATTGCGGAGCAGGTTGACAAAAATATTCCTCCATTGTTCGTAGTCATCGTAATATATTATTTTTTCGACGTGTCCCTCCGGGATGACTTTGGTGAATGATACCCGGTTTTGGCGGAGTTCCAGTATCTTCTCTTTTTCTACTTCGAAAAATCCTGTTTCGACCGCCTGGTGAATCGAATATTTATGGAGACTCAGTTCCTGTTGCACTGTTTCGAGCAGAGCACTCGATGCCTCGAGGGATTCCCGGGCTTTGATTATTAACTGGTTGTTCAAATGTGAGAAATGTCCGGGTTCGAGGGATTTTAACACTCGATCCATCCGGTCGACGACATCACTCTTCTTAGCGAGCAGGATACGAAGTGCCGGTCGATGGGTGTCGTATTTGTCTTGAATTTCGCTCAAGGTGGTTGCAAGAAATTCTTTCACCTCGGAAGCATGAGAACCGTTATCTATCTCTTTCAGCGCGATTTTCAGTTTATTGAGCTTCTTTTTCATTTCGTGAAGAAAAGCGGCTTCAAGGACTTTGAGGGTCGCGGCCGATTGCGGTTTCCGAACGCGACCGAGCAGGGTTTCGGCTCTGACCCTGACGATTCGAAACGCCTTTGCGGCTACCGGATAGGTTCCATAACCGACAGCGAGGAGGACGATCAGGCCGATGAAGGTGAGCAGGGAGGAACGAATAAGAACCCCGGTTGTTTTTTCTCTCCTTTCAAGTGTCCGCAGTATCGCTCGCTGACTATCAATTGCTTCAACCTGGGCATCGCTGCCGATCTCCCAGTAGAGACTCCGGGCAAGGGATATTTTCTGGTCGGCTTGTTCATAGTTTTTTTGTTTCAACAATACTTGGGC
>CAYHGV010000129.1:0-5833 GCA_964356135.1 uncultured bacterium | reverse complement strand
CGGGAAGGTGCAGAAGGGGGAAGTAAGATTGGGGTGGGCAACGTAGGGAATAAGGTAACTTCTCAAATCTTGAGGAATCGATCACACTTCGATGTCAGGATTACCCGCTTAGCAAAGGTTTTTAGACAAGCTCTCTGTTCCCATATTTCATATTTCCATATTTATGTTATGGGACGTTTCCTTACTCCGGATGAATCAACAACCCGGCTTCCAAAAGCCAATCGATTGCCTGCAGGGTTGTTTCCGGCGGCAGCGGCGAGCTCTCATGCACCGATTTCAGATCTCGTTTGCCGTCGAAAAGCAAAAGCACCTGCCAGTCGGTCTTGCGCAGCGCAAGGCTGCCGGTGCTCGGCAGTTCGTTCGATTTTAACAAAACCGTATCGTCGGGCGGCATACGCTTGTTAATCTCCTCCAATCGGATTCGGCGCTGTTCCAAAAGCTCTTCGATACCGAAACCGTCGGGCAGTGTTTCTTTCTTCGGTTTTTTAAACGGCTCAAATAAAACCTCCGCGGTTTCTAAGCGGGTCAGAGCGTAGACCGCATCCAACCCCTCAAGAATTCCAAACACCGCATGCACCGGCCTCCCCTCTTTAAGGTAGATTTCACCGGTTGCATCTTCTGCCGGCAGAATCTTTAAAAGACCGGTTTCCTTTTTCTCGGTAAAATTCTTAAGCAGCTCCTTAAGTTTTAAATCAGAACCGATCGTATATTTCATAAATAAAATCCGATGATTCGCAATCGTTTCACTTGATAAAACCCAACCAATCATGGAGCAGGAAATACATCCTGCCGATTAACAGAGAAATACGAGCCATAACCGTATAGCCGAAGGAAGCGCCGAACGCGATCATCAAAAACCAGACGCCAATTTTTGCGCCCACCCCCAGGACACCTTTATGCTCCTTGGAAAAATAGAAATAAATCAATGTCGCGACGACACCGGCGACCAGAAGGAAATTTGATAACGCGGTGAACCAGTTCACCCCCCGAAACGGCACAAACGTTGCCTGGAGTTGGGGCAGAATATCGCCCTGGATGGCAGCAATGATTGCCAGCCCGAGTCCAATTCCCATCGTGAACGTCAGCGGCAGACGCACTAACCAGTTCACCTTGGGAATGAGCTGGGTGAACATCAATAGCCCTAACAGGATTGGAATAATATACAAGAAATTGTGGCCTTTGATTAACGGTTCAAAGAGGTTGGGCCAGGCAAAGTTGAACCAGAGATAGACCGCCCAGTAGCCGGCTGATACTCCGACAAAAATATTTTCCGCCACCTTATAGAACGGATTATCCTTGTAGAGAAAACTGTAAATCGCCAGGGTTAAAAGAGCGGCAACCCAGATCCCGATCGTCGTAATCATTTGCGTTTTCGGGTTAACAGAAACATCGCATTGCCCAATAAAATAAAGAGGACAATCACCGCGTGGGTAATCGACTGTGAATCCATACCGGCGGTGGCGAGTCTCGGTTTTTGTATCAACTTCTCATATTCGGCAGCGCCTTTCAATCCGCCTAACAGCCCGACCAGCTGTTTCGATTGAAGGTACGGATACATCTGCGGTGCCATGATCGCGGTGGTCGCACCGCCAATCATTGTATGGTAGCGCGCCCGGAAATAAAGAATCCACTGGAGCATGCCCGGGTCACCGGCCGATAAAGCTATCACCAGACTCAGGTCCTGGGCAGACCGGACCTGGCGCATCAACGGCAGGCTATCCGCCGGCACTCCCCGAAAATCGGAAACCGCCACATCCCGGATATTCTTGCCGAGGGTGATGAGCATGACGCCGCCCCCGGGCCGGTAACCGATGTTCACGTAGTCCACGCCGTACTGTTTATTATACTCGGGAGCGACCGTGGCAAGGGCTCTCGTTCCCAGCGGAACACCCGGTGCCCACAATCCCATCATGAAGACCTTGAGATTTCTGCTGAACGCATGGCGCAGAATCGCCTCGGTCGCGGGATAGAGTTCGGGCAAGGTCGCCGGGTCGTAGTCGGTCGACATTAAAATTACCGAACCGGCAGGCAGCGAATCGATCGTCCGGTACAAACCTTTGACCGGGTCGGTGATATCCACTTTGAAATGGAGCGGGAAGATTAAAGGAATCGCAACCGCCAGGGCAATCGCGATGAATATAATCCGCCGGTCTAAATTCGATATCCGTTCAAAGATCCTCATATCAAAGTAGAGTTAACCACGAATTCGCCTCGTTTCGAGGCGCACACGAACCGACACGAATATTGTAGTCCGACCAAATAAATGATTGTGTATTTTGCATTTTTCATTTTACACTTTGCATTGAAATTACTTTCCGCCCATGTACGAGCGCTCGATGCCCAACAGCAGCCGTAGCGCCATTGAGATCAGCCCCAGGTCAACCCCGAATGCAATCCCCCGTTTAGCGGCAGTATTGGGAATCTTCATGATCCATTCGGTCAAATCCGGAAACCCGTGCCAGATAAGATAGCCGATCGGTACCCGGCCGATCATCACTAAAATCGCCGCAATTAACAACAGCGTCGCTTCGCTCGTCTTCGCCCGGAACGCCCGGAACGATGCCGAGGCAACAAAAAATGCCAACAGCGAAAACATCGTCGACTCCAGCGGGACCTGGACATTGTTAAAAAGGTAGTTGAAGAGTCTGCCCTGGGTGCCGCCGATAAACCCGGCAGCAAGCATTACCGCCAGGCAGGACAAAAGAACGATGCTGTAGCCCCAGCCCTGAGTCCGCCGGTAAATCTTATTACTGTTGATCTGGACAATGTTCATTACCCCTAAAAAGACGAAGAATGCGGCAACACCCATATACCATTTCTGAAGGGTCTGGGAGAGGTCGGTCGCTATCTTGTGGGGAATAAAAAAGGTGATGATAATTAACAGCCCGGAGATCAAAATAATCGCTAACGGCAGCTGGCGGCGCATTACAGGGCGTTGAACCAGTTAGTAAAAAAATCGAACCCGAAAAGCTTGAGGACCAGACCGGCAACAAGGATAGCGACCAAGAGCACCTTGCCCAAATCCTGCCCTTTTAAACTGCCGAGCTGGACCGGCTCTTTCGACAGGTACGCCGAAGCCGCATACAGTTCTTCACCGAGCAGGGTATAGTCGCACGCCGCCACAAAAAACGGCAACTGGTCAACCATCGCCGTGCCGGCAATCTGGATTGCGCCGGTAGAATGGCCGGTTTCGGCTAAAATCAGCGATTCGGCATAGAACGTTCCTAAATAGAAATTTGCCGCCGGTTTCTCCCGCACCATGATTCCATCGACCGCCGAGACATAGCCGAACTGGTCATCGGTCAGATACCGGATATTGTCCGGTTTGAACGCATCC
This sequence comes from uncultured bacterium, assembly GCA_964356135.1. Classification (GTDB taxonomy): domain Bacteria; phylum Hydrothermota; class Tepidihabitantia; order CAYHGV01; family CAYHGV01; genus CAYHGV01. The sequence continues at coordinate 2,496 of CAYHGV010000129.1, read as the reverse complement.
GGCCTGCCCACCTTCAAATAGCTTTCCCGGACTATCTGTTGAGCCATACTCATCGCCATCGACCGCGAGGTCGGAACGAAAAGGGGAGTATCGTAGAGCGCGGTCTTTTCTGCGACCCGTGCCAGAATCGACATCCCGGCAAGGGTCTGGGGGTCGTCAACATCCATAATCCCGGGGACGAACAGCACCGGCTTTCCCATCTCGGTCGCCCGGCCGATCGCTTCATCAACTGCAGAAAGCCCGGCGATGCGCCGGACGAATAACCCCGGTTTTTTCTTCGCTCTCAGTATGTAGAACAGGATAAAAGCGGCAATGATAACCAGGGTGACCAGGATATTAATCCGGTCGGTATTGAAAACCTGGGCAACTGCCTGTGCCGGATTCGATTCTTCGGAATCGACGGCAGTTATTCCATTGGTTGCCCGGACACGGTAGTAATAATTTTTTTTATTAACCGCACCATTGTCGGTAAAGGTCTCGGCATCAGGACCGGTCTGACCGACGACCGTCCAGTTCTCGCCTTTGGTTTCAGTGCGCAGAATCTGGTTTTCGACAATCGTTGTATCTAAAGATTTTTTCCAGGTGATGGTGATGCTTGAGCCGGCATCGTTTCGGGTATCGAAAGCACGAACCTCGGTCGCCGGCTGCAGCGGCAGTTCCTCGGCGCCGAGGAAAGAACTAACGAAAATTAAAAAAATTATGAGCCTGCTCATCTTCGCCGAAATTGTAATCGTGCTCCTCGAATTGTCAACCCTATGGCTTAATTTTTATTATCCTCAAGCCCGAAGCCCCATCCGCAACATAGGCGTAGGAACCCGAAACAGAAACACCATACGCCCAATCCGGGGTATCACAATAACCGACTTCAACCGGGTGCTGCGGGTCGGTAATATCGATGATGCGCAGTCCTGATTCGCACGCTGCCACATAGGCGAATGCCCCGACGACCGAAACCGCCCAGGCGTTGCCCGGTGTATCGCAGTGACCGACTTCGGTCGGATGAGCCGGGTCGGTGACATCGATTACCCGAAGACCACCCGAATGGTCGGCAACATAGGCGTAGGAACCCGAAACAAAAACATCGAGCGCCTGGCCCGGCGTATTACAGCGGCCAACCTCGGTCGGAACCGACGGATTAGCGATGTTGACTACCCGCAGTCCTGAATCCTGGTCCGCGCAGTAGGCGTACGAACCGGCGACAAAAATACCGTACGCGACTTCCGGTATAGAATGACGGCTCACGCCGGTCGGATTTGCCGGGTCGGAAATATTGATAATCAAAGGCGCAAAATTCGCGCCGGCAGCATAAGCGAATGTCCCGGAAAGAAAAATATCCTCGGCGCTGCCCTGGGTTTCATAATAGCTGACCTCAGCTGGACTCGCTGGATTCGAGACATCGACGATCCGAATCCCGGCGTTGCCGAGTGCGAGATAGGCGAATGAACCTGACACCGCAACCGCCCAGGCATTATCCGGAGTATCGTAGCTGCCGGCGAGAACGGGCTGGCTGGGGTCGGCGACATCGATAATCTGTAGCCCACCATTATAGTCCGCCACATAGGCATAGCCGTTGGCAACGCAAACATCCTCTGCCTGACCCGGCGTGTCGAGATGACCGACCTCGGTACATTGGTAGAGTGTCAATATCACATTAAGAGTTACCCGCTCCCCTTTATTAACAGTAACCGTGGTATCCCAGTCGAGATACCCGTCCTTGGTCAGTTTGACCGTATGCTCGCCAACCGTAATATCGGTTAAGAGACAATCGGTGACCTCGCCCGTATTATCGCCATCAACCGAGACCAAAGCACCGGTTGGAGTTGAATTGACCTGGATAGAACCTGAGCGGTCTGTGGTGCAGGATGAAGAAATAAAGAGGAATGAAATCACGAGACCAAAACCAAGCAACCCAGCTGCGCTTACTGGTTTTGCCATCCAACTCAAAAGCTTCATTACACCCTCCTGTTATCCGCTATCGTTCACCAATAATCTGAATTTGTCAATGGTCAAGAGGTGGTTCGGCAAAAGGTTATCTTATTGCCTCCTTCTTTTACCTGCTTAAAACTACCAGTTTGTTTGTAATCGTACGGTTCTCTAATGAAAGCTCGCAGAAATAGATACCGGCTGGCACTTTTCGCCCTATTCCATCTCTACCATCCCAGATTGCCTTCTGCTCTCCTTTTTTAAACCTCTGATTATCTATTAGTGTCTTTATCAATCGACCGGTTCCATCATAGATTTTAAGACCTATCCGCGCTTCAACAGTTACTGTCCAACGGATAATTGCCGATTGACTTACCGGATTCGGTTCAATCTCCAATCTATCGATCGTCGTTTCATATTTTTTATTATCGATCTCCGATATTCCGGTATTGATCCCTTCACAAAAATAAATATCCGAATTAGGCGGGTTTACTGGAGGATAATTATTACGAAAGTCCACCCAGACACAATACACATTTCCTTTTGAATCCAATGCTATAGCAGGGCTTCCGG
>CAYHGV010000128.1:0-5849 GCA_964356135.1 uncultured bacterium | reverse complement strand
CGGAGCATACCCGAGGGCTCTCTGTTTCCCTTCCACTCTGGAAAGGTTCATCTTCACCATATTAACGGCATGGTAGCACAGCTCGATTTTTTGTCAAGCTGGGACAAGGAATGATGAGATTCTTCGCTGACGGCTCGAAACGAGCCGAGTTCAGAATGACAGCGGTTCGGTCGGCTTGCTGCCCGACCGAACCGAACTTTAACCAGTGCGACTCGCTCCGAGCTGAGTACGAGCGAGCCGACATTGAACCAATTACCAAGAAATTAGTATTGTGTCCCCGGAATTGAATATGAGCTTCATCAGCCGCCCATTTCCAGAATCCCATCGACGATCGCAACATACTTCGGTTCGAGGGATTTCATGAAAGCCCTCTTGTCCGCTCTGTAGACCTGGCCCACTATGGAGCACATAACCGAAAAATGAGCATAGCCGGCAAATCTACCCAGCCGGTCGTAGTCAATAAACCTGTGCTCGCCGTAACCTTTGAGGAACGGGCGTGAAGCAACCGAATAGGCATCTTCAATGGCAAACAGCGATTCCAAATCCCAGAAGGCCTTGGGCGAACAAACCTTCGCCAGGTCCAAATAGGGATCGCCGAAATCAACCCATTCCATATCACATACAAAAGACGGCTTCCACCTGCCGTTAGTTTTCACGAAATGTAGTTCAGCATCATTCACGCAGACGGACTCCGTTTGCATGAGAAGCGAGCTGTCGCTTTCAATGATCTGCCGGCACCTCTCGAGCTTGGTCATTTCAACGGCAAATTGACCGTCCTGCACGACATGACACAGTTGTTCGAGCCGGTAGAGCAACTTTTCCACTCCCTGTCGGGCTGACGACGTTTTCCTCTCAATGCCATGGAACTGTGCGTAACAGTCGCCCACGTGCCGTTCTATCTCCTCCTTCTCCTCCGGGTTCGTCATGGGATTGGCAGGGTGAGACAAGAAGCTCCAGATATCTCCCGGCATCCAATCTATGACCATGTACGGCGTTGGAGCGATTCTTGCCGTCCTGTCCACCGCATAGACCCGTGGCGTCGGAATGTCCGTGCTCTCGGCGATGAGGGCGTAGTTCTTTGCTTCCGTTTCGTATCGATCTTCCCTGTGTTTCCTGCTAAAACGAAAAACATACTTCTGAGGGTCTTCAACCATCCGGACGACATACGAGAGGTTCGCATTGCACCCCTCAATCTGAGGGATGCCATGCTGGCTGGTTGGGCGAATCTCAACAACCGCCTCGACCGAGGCTTGAGATCCAAAGACCTGCTTCGCCACGGTCGAGATTGCATCGCTTCCTACTTCGTTTATTGCCATAGGGAACTCTTTTTCATGAAACAAAACATAGTTTATGCTGAGCCTTCATTTGAAAGTCCAAAATCTTTTTAATTCCTGGTAGCGTTTCCACAACCTTTCCTTGCCGTAAGAAGCAATAAGGGCATGAAGTTTTTCTTCATCCAAGCCCTTGGAATAGAGTCGAGCTAAATGTTCCCGGTCTCTGGGTCGAAAACTGATCAATTTTAGAAAGAAAATTCCTTCCCGAGAGGGAACAAATCCTTCGCCTCTGACTAAATCCGGCGATGGCACGGCACCGCCATCGACCTTTTTTCCTTCAACCAGGCATTCGATAACGGTTTCCTTATATCTGAAAGTTCCAGTTTGCTTATAGATTAAACCGAATTCTTTTCCGGCTTTCTTCAAAGTCAAAAAATCGTCCCGTGATAACAGAATGTCGAAATCGTAAGTCATGACAGGCTCGGCGAATAGTCTTACAGCCATTCCGCCGATCAGCACCGGTTTAACCCCGGCTTTCGTAAAAATCTCCTGCAGCTCCTGCCAGACATTACCGGAACCGGAGTCGAAGTTACGACACCTCATAAGGTAAGAATCTAATTCCCCGGACCGTTCTTTCGGGAGCTTATAAGACTGTTTATGCACTTTTAATATCCTTTCACCGGTTTCATTTATGTTTTTCCCGCGGCAGATTCAACCTCGAAGTGCAACATTTCGATAGCTGTATCTATGCATAAAACTGAACGCCTGATTTTGGATTGAATAGTTGCGATTGCATTCTGTTTTGTCACCTCAACTCCATAATAACCCAAGGGCGGTTTATGTCAAGAACAAAATTTTCGCAATAAAAAATATTTACTTTTTCGCGACTGGAAGTCGCTCCCACATTGTCGCCCTGACCCTGCCGGGGACAAGCCCTGCGCTACAATTTTTTATCGTTGGAAACCAACCCTGTCGGCTTCAACGACCTTGTCGTATTCAACGACCTTGTCGTATAAATCCGACCGCTACATGGAATAATCTTAGCCATTGGGTTGGCTGAACAACGAAAGATTAGTTATTTTTAAAGCTCGTTTTTATTGCGTCTTATTGGGTGGTGATGAATTTAATTCCTATTTAACCAGTGCGGCTCGCTCCGAGCTGAGTCCGAGCCAGCCGACATTTAACCAATATTATATTCTCTTCTTAACGGCTACTTGCCCTCCGCCGCTTTATAGGGTGAACCGGTTGCCAAGACGTTCTCCGCCATTTCGGCGATATATTTCGGCAGCATCCCTTTTTCCGCCAGTATCTCGCGAACCCTCTGCGCCATCTGCGCGCCGTCGATTTCCAGCGGACAGAATTTGGCGCAGCGGCCGCACAAAGCGCAGGCGAACGCCATCGGGCCGGCTTTTTCCAGACCGCCGGAGACGAACGCGGTCCAGGGAATGCCGATACCGCCCATATAGCGATAGCCCCAATGGCCGGTTGTAATCGGATAGACCGGACATTCGTACATACATGGTCCGCACCGGGTGCAGTATAACGCCTGTTTCAAAATCGGGTCTTTTGCCAGCTCGGTTCTGCCGTTGTCCAATAAAATGACATGGAGCTCTTTCGGACCGTGCGCACCGTAGACGACGACTTTTTCGATGTCGCCGGTCTTCGCCGGTCCGGTAATAATGGAAACATAACTCGTGGCATAGTAACCGGCATAGCGGGTGACAACTTCGACCAAAAGCATCCCGTCCATCAATGTCGGCAGGATCTTTTCGATGCCGACGAGAACGATATGGACGGGTGGGGCATTGGTCGCAAACCGGATATTGCCTTCGTTTTCAATCAAAAACACCGAACCGGTGTCGGCAGTGATGACATTCGCCCCCGAAATGCCGATATCGGCTTTAAAGTATTTGTCGCGTAAATACTCCCGGGCAAACATCGTCAGTTCGGTCGGGTCCGAAGACAGCTCCCTCCCTGCCAACTTGGAGAACACCTCAGCCACCTTTTCCCGCGGAACATTGACCGCCGGTGCTAAAATATGCATCGGTCGGCCGTGCAGCAATTGGACGATAAACTCGCCCAAATCGGTTTCATAGACGGTATTGCCGGTCGCTTCCAGGTGATGGTTCATATCGAGCTCTTCCGAGGTGATCGACTTGGCTTTGACCACGGTTTTACCGGTGCCGACAATTGAATCCATTATCTTTAGGGCGTCGTCGGCAGTGCGGGCGAAATAGGTTTTGGTGTTCATTCTCGACAGCGCTTTTTCGACCTGCCCGACCATATCCTCTAAATGGTCGATGACAAATTCTTTCCGCTGGCGGAGAATCTTCTTTTTCTCTTTGACTTCGGGATACGCCGCCACTGATTTGTCCCGGGCTTCGCGGAAGGCTTTCACTGCCCGGCGCAAAGCCGTGCGGATGAATTTATCCTTTGCCGCATTGTAGACGTTCTTTTTTAAATCACGATAAGCAGCCTCTACATCTTGGGACATTACACCTCCTTGGCAAAAAGCACTAAATTCGGAGTTTTAAATCCTAAACAATTAAGAAATACTAAATCAGAAACCCTAAATCCTAAATAATTTCCAAATACAAATTTCAAATAACCCAAACCTTTCATCATTTTGTCTTGCTTACGATCGAACCGAAAATTTTCATCAACTCAGTTGCCTCTTGTACCAAATTCTCTCGGGTGGTTTCGTCTTCTTTTTTCGATTCGATAAGCTTCAGCCAATAGATGCTCTCTTTCGACTCTTTGCGGCAGATTTTAATGTGCATCGAAAAATCTTTTTTACCCAAAGATTCGTTCGCTTCGATGTAATTCGCTCCGACCGAGGGGCCGGCCCTAATCAGCTGCCTGCCGATTTCGATATTAGCCATAGTCTGGGGAACGGACTTGACGAATTGAACTACCGCCTTGGCGAACTTCAATGTCCGCTCCTCCAAATCGTACCGTTTTGAATTTCGTATTTGGGATTTAGAGTTTTATCTGTCATTCGATAGCTTCTGCCAGAATCTGGACTAAGTCGTAGACCTTAAGCGAAGTATCCTTCAGTTCTTCCGCCCCTTCTTTAATGTTGATATAACAGAACGGACACGCCGAGATGACCGAATCGATTCCCAGGGGCAGCGCCTGGAGTTCGAGCTTTTCCTTCGCGATTTCGACCGACAACCGGGGCAGCACCGCACGCACCAATCCTCCCCCGCCGCAGCAGGTCGACTCTTCCCGATTGAGCAGAAAATCCTTTAAGTCGATCCCTGGGATCGACCTCAAGACCTGTCTCGGTTCCTCGTAAATTTGGCCGCACTGCCGTCCGATATAGCAGGGGTCGTGGTAGACCGCTTTGAGGTTAACATCTTTTGAGAGCTTGATCTTACCCTGTCGAATCAGATCCAGAACAAACTGGGAGAAGTGACGGACGGTAAATGGCATTTCAATCCCCAGAATTTCACCGTACTCGTGGGCGAACGCGGTGTAGCAGTGCGGACAGTTGGTCACGAGGGTCTTGATGCCCTTCGCTTCCAGAGTCTGCTTGACCTTTTTGCCATATTCTTTGGCTTTTTCGATGTTACCCGAGATGATCAAGGGGATGCCGCAGCACTGGTCGGTACCGATCGGGAGATAACTGACTTTTGCTTTGTCCAAAAAAGTCGTCAGGGCAGTTTTCAAATTTTCCTGCATTGTCAGCGTGCAGCCGTAGAAGATGCCTAACATTACACTCCCTATTTCGGTTCGTGCTTGGCGATTTCCGCGTTGAGCCAGTCAAGAACGGCCTGGCCCTGCATCAATTTCGAAACCTCGGACGGGTCGGACATTTCAATTTCGAAGAGCCAACCCTGACCGTAGGGGTCTTTGTTGACGAGCGTCGCCTCGTCTTCCACCGCACTGTTCTTCTTTATGATCTTCCCGGAAACCGGTGCGAACAGCTTTCCCAGCCACTTACCGGTTTCCATCGTTCCCACCCGGTCGTCGGCTTTGACCGCATCGCCTTCACCCGGCAGGTCCAGGTAACTCGCCTCACCTGCCAGTTGCTGGGTGAAATCGTCCACTCCGACCTGGGCAATATTTACTCTTTGTCCTATTACATCTTCTTTTTTAATTTGAGGAATCTGACCCATGCCAACATTCCATGCAATTAATGGACCAGATATAATTCGTACCCACATATGCTCTTTATGATAATAGAGCTCATCCGGCATGTTGTATTTTCCCACTGTTGCCATGTTCTGCCTCCTTTCTGCTTTTTTTCAAGGGACCGAGATCAGTAATGACCCCGATAAAATCATTGATGACCTGTTGAAATTTTGCGCCTTCGCCCGCCGAAACCCACTCCAGTCTCAGCCGCCGGGTATCCAACCCGAACTGCTCGAGCATCGGCCGCAGCATCGCCATCCGGCGCAGGGTTTTATAGTTTCCGTCGGAGTAATGGCAGTCTCCCGGATGGCAGCCGGCAACCATCACCCCGTCGACACCTTTTTTAAAGGCATTCATAATCAACTCCGGGTCAACCCGTCCCGAGCACAGCGTCCGTATCACCCGGAAAGAAGGGGTGATCTGGACCGTCGATACCCC
>CAYHGV010000127.1:0-5883 GCA_964356135.1 uncultured bacterium | reverse complement strand
GCCCGCGCCAAATCGCAGACATCAAAGCCGCGTTCCATGTTACCGTAGGGTGCAGTCGTCGCCCGCGCGCCTAACGGCGTCGTCGGAGAATACTGGCCGCCGGTCATGCCATAATTAAAGTTGTTTAAGACGAGAACCGTCAAATCGAGGTTTCTCCGCGCGGCATGGATGAAGTGATTGCCGCCGATTGCCAAAATATCGCCATCGCCGCCGAGGGCGACCACGGTCATCTCCGGTCGGACGAGCTTGACGCCGGTTGCCGAAGGGATTGACCGGCCGTGCAGGGTGTGGAAGGTATCGGCGTCGATATAGCCGGGTATCCGCGACGAGCAGCCGATGCCGGAAACGACGCAGAGTTTGTTCTTGTCCAGTCCTAATTTTTCAAATGCGCGCACCATCGTTCCCATGACGATGCCGGTGCCGCATCCCGGACAGAGGATGTGAGGGAAGCGGTCGCCCATTCGGAGGTAATTAAAAATTTTCGGTATCATAAGACCCCCAGAATTTCGTCGGGTGTGATCATCTCGCCGTCGACCCGGTTGACGCCGGTAAGCTCGACGCCGAGACCAACGATCCGTCGAATTTCGTGAATCAACTGACCCTGGTTCATCTCGGGCACGACGATCCGTTTCGCGTTTTTTAGGAGCAGGGCGAGTTGTTTGTCCGGGAAGGGCCAGACCATCCGCAGCCGGACGAATCCGATTTTTTTGCCGTCAGCGTCGGTAATCCGGCGTGCTTCTTTTGCCGACCGGGCGGAGCTGCCGAATGAAACGAGGACCGTTTCGGCATTTTCTAAATGAGAATGGTCGATATCGACCAGCCAGTGCCGGTTGTCGTCGATTTTTTTCCGCAGCCGTTCCATCTTCCAGGCGATCTCTTCCGGTTTATTGGTGGGAAAGCCGTCCGGACGGTGGGTCAGGCCGGAGAGGTGAATACGGAAGCCCTGGCCGAACGATGCAATCGGAGCATCGTAGTTGGTTTCATCACCGTAATGGAGGTAGTCTTCGGGTTTCACCTGGGGTGTTTTTCGCTCATAGACCGGTATCGATTCCGGCAGGTCCGCCTTTTCGCTCAAATGGCCGACAATCTCATCCATCAGGACGATAACCGGTGTCCGCAGCCGCTCGGCAATCTCAACCGCCTTCGCGGTCAGTTCAAAACATTCGTAAATCGTCGAGGGGGCAAGCGAAACTGCCGGGTGGTCGCCGTGGGTTCCCCAGCGCGCGGCCATCAAATCGCCCTGAGCAACCTTGGTCGGCAAGCCGGTGGCAGGTCCGCCGCGCTGAACATTGACAATTACGCACGGCACTTCGACCATGCCGGCGTAGCCAATTCCTTCCTGCATTAAAGAAAAACCCGGACCGGAAGTGGAGGTCATTGATTTGACGCCGGCGGCGGATGCACCGACGATTGCCGTGATTGCCGCAATCTCATCCTCCATCTGGATGAAAACCCCGCCCCTCTTCGGCAATTCGAACGCCATTATTTCGGCGATTTCGGTCGAAGGCGTAATCGGATAGCCGGCAAAGAATCGAACCCCGGCTTTAAGTCCACCTAATGCTGAGGCTTCGTTACCAGTGAGTAGTTCCATAGTTGATTTCTTTTACTCCTTTCAAGGTGCTGTGATTACACCCGCTACGGCCGAAGCTGCGACAACCGCGGGTGATGCTAAATAGACTTCGGCTGCTGGACTGCCCATTCGGCCCTGGAAGTTTCGGTTGGTGGAAGAGATGCACCGTTCACCCGGTGCTAACAGTCCCTGGTGCGCGCCCAGGCAGGGGCCACATCCAGGATTCAAAATAATCGCACCCGCCTCAATGAAGGTTGCTAACAAGCCCTGGTTCATTGCCTCGTGGTACACTTCCCATGAGGCGGGGATGACAATCATTCGGACCGTGAGAGGGATTTTTTTCCCTTTTAGAATTTTCGCGGCGACGGCTAAATCCTCGAGCCGGCCGTTGGTGCACGAGCCCAAGAGCGCCTGGTCGATCCTCATGTCCTGGACGGCACTCACCGGTTTGACATTGTCAACCTGGTGGGGACAGGCGACCTGGGGTTCGAGGTTCGATACATCGAAGCTCAGGGTTTTTTCGTAGTGAGCGTCCGGGTCAGCGTAAACCGGTGAAAGCGGAATCCGTGTCCGACTGGACAGATAGTCGAGGGTTTTTTGGTCGGGTGGAACAATCGCCGCTTTGGCGCCCATCTCCATCGAAAGATTGCAGAGCACCATCCGGGAGGCGACGGTCATCGCTTCGATCGTTTCGTCTTCGAACTCGACCGATTGGTAGTCGGCGCCATCGGCACGCACCTGGCTAATAATATAGAGAATCAAATCCTTGGCTCCCACCCATTCCTTGAATGCTCCGTGAACGGTTATTTTCAATGTTTCGGGAACTTTGAGCCAGATTTCGCCCGTAGCCCAGACTGCCGACATCTCGGTGGCGCCGATGCCGGTGGCAAAGGCTCCGAACGCGCCCGAGGTGGTGGTATGGGAATCGGTGCCGACAATGAGCTCGCCCGGCCGGGCATGTCCTTTTTCGGAGAGAATCTGGTGGCAGATCCCGGCGCGCAGGTCGTAAAAATTTTTTATTCCCTGTTGTTTGACGAATTCGCGGACGGCTTTGTGGCCGACGGCGGTCTTTTCCGATTCGGCTGGGATCCGATGGTCAAAGAGGATGACGATCCGGTCCGGATCCCAGACGGTGGGGCGTCCGAGCTCTTGGAAATGTTTTATGACCAGACCGGCATTCTCATGGGACAGTGCGACATCGACTTTGGCGGTGACAATTTCTCCCGGGGCTACGTTTTTTTTTCCCGAAGCCTTCGCTAAAATTTTTTCAGCAATCGTCATTTAAATTTTTAACCATTTAACCATTTAATCATTTTTTTGTTACTTCCCGCTCCCACGGCCCGTCGTATTCGACTTCGCCGGACGCGAGCGGGCGCATCGGTTTTTCCCGGGTCATCTCCTCGTAGGCATGGGCGACCAGGCCGGCGGTGCGACCCATGAGAAAAAACGCCTTACCCAGCCGGTAATCGAAGTCCATATCACTGATAATCGCACCAATTGCACCGTCAACATTGATCGGCAGCTTTTTGGTTTTGGCAAATTCGGCTTCGATTGCGAGTGCTAATTTCTGGTGGTTGCCGGCAATTCCCAGTTCTTCGGCAAGGCTAAACAGCCGTCCGGTACGCGGGTCCTGGGTATGGAGCCGGTGGCCGTATCCCGGCATCAGCTCTTTTTTACTGGCACGTTCGGCACAGAGTAGTTGGGCTGCGGCTTCGAAGGTTTTGTTTTCGGCTTGGGCTTTTTTAACCCATGCCTGAAGTAATTGAGCACACGCTTCAATTGCGCCGCCGTGGACATCGGTGATTGCCATGATGCCGGCGGCAACTGCGGTTGGCAAAGAAGCCCGGACCGAAGCGAGGGTGCGGGTGGCGAGACAGGAAGGTGGGGTGACACCGTGGTCGACGCACGCGGTCAGGAGTCCATCGAACATCTTACCTTCAGTTTCAGTCGGAAGTCTGCCCTGCCAGAGGAGAAAGATGGTATGGGCAAAGGGGATAGCGCCAATTAATTGTTCCTGGCGATAGCCGCGGATCGTAATCCGGTTCGGCTCGATTTTCGTGATTCCAGTCTTTGCGGGCATAAACTGTTTACTATAAGACAATTGGCTTGACTGTCAATACCTTGACAGGCGGTCGCAGAAATCTATAGTGCTCTGACGATGACAAAAGCAGTCGGATTAGTATCAGGCGGACTCGACTCGCTCCTGGCGGTCAAGCTGATGCTCGACCAGGGAATTGGGGTTTTTGCCTTGCATTTTGTTACCCCGTTCTCAACCGGCAGACAAGCCGAAAGCAAAATCCGGCTCCAGCGGACCGCCGAGCATTTCGGGGTTGACCTGAAAATTATAGAATTAAAGGAAGAGTATATCGAGCTGGTGAAACATCCCCGCCACGGCTACGGTAAAAACATGAATCCGTGCATTGATTGTAAGATTTTTATGCTTGCCCGGGCCGGCGAGTATCAACGTGAACTCGGTGCGGCGTGTGTCTTCACCGGCGAGGTTCTGGGTGAACGGCCGATGTCGCAGATGCGCGCAACGCTCGCGGTGATCGAAAAGGAATCGGGTTTAGCCGGCAGGCTGGTGCGACCCTTATCGGCACAGCTGCTGCCGCCGACGATACCGGAGAATGAGGGTTTGGTTGACCGGAGGAAATTATTGGGGCTCTCGGGTCGGTCGAGGAAACCCCAGATGGCGCTGGCGGTCGAGTTCGGCATTGCCGAATACCCCACGCCGGCCGGGGGCTGCAAGCTCACCGACCCGGAGTATTCCCGCCGGTTAGGGGAAGCGCTTCGCCATACTGAAGATTCAGTCGAAGACCTGGAGCTTTTAAGCATCGGTCGCCATTTCCGGCTACCGAGTGGAGCCAAGGTGATTGTCGGGAGAAGCGAAGCCGAGAACCAACTGCTTGAGCGTTTGGTTCGAGCCGGAACTCCCCGGATTGAGGTACAAGGATTTGTCGGACCGGTCACGCTTCTGAAAAAATATACCAATAGCGAAGACATCGAAACCGCGGCGCGGCTCTGTGCACGCTACAGCGATTACAAGAACCCGGAACCGGTTGCGGTGAGCGTCGGCGACAACGATACGGTGTTGGTTGCACCTTTGCCGGATGAACTGGTGCGAAGTTTACGAATTCAATGAATGATTTTTATTTTGGGCCGTGCTATTTACATTTTGCGTTTCACCAGAGGAGGTGCTGTGTATCTTTTGAATTTAGATAACCTGCCCGGACAGGAGTCGATGCTCGTCTTTCATGCGCTGGCACGAATGGGGGTGGAGGCGCTGGTCCTGGTGTCACCCACCGTCCCCCTGGTTAGTGTCGGTTATTTCCAGGATGCGGCGAAGGAAGTGGATTTTGATTTTTGTCGCGAAGCAGCAATCCCGGTCATGCGCCGCGAGGTCGGCGGTGGCGCTACCTATCTGGATGGAAATCAGATTTTCTATCAGGTGATCTGGCGCCGGGACAATTCCAAATTCCCCCGGGCGATGTCGGAGATTTACCGTTCCCTGTCGGAGCCGGCATGCCAGACCTATCAGCGGTTCGGTATCCAGGCGTCGTTTCGGGCAGAGAACGACATCGTCACCGGGGCGGGGAAAAAGATTGCCGGTGAAGGCGGTGCCAATATCGGCGACTCGATGGTTTTTGTCGGCGGGATTCTTTTGGACTTTGACTACCGGACGATGAGCCGGGTGCTGCGGGTGCCGGATGAAAAATTCCGGGACAAAATCTATACAACGATGGAAGCGAACCTGACGACGATGAAGCGGGAGCTGGGTTCGATTCCGCCGCGCGGTGATATCCGGCGGGTGCTGCGCGAAGAGTTTGAAAAAATTCTGGGTCGGCTCGAACCGGTGACCCTGGATGACGAGGTCCGCCGGAAGATGCTCGAACTCGAGCAGTGGTTGACCTCGGCTGAGTTTTTGCATAAAAAGACACCGAAGATTCCGAAGGGTGTGAAAATTCGAGCCGGGGTGGAGATTCTCTACGGGCTCTATAAAGCCCGGGGCGGTTTAATCCGGACCGCGGAAGAGATCCAGGGCACGACGCTGTCGGAAATTGCGATTTCCGGTGACTTCACTTTTTTACCCAAAGAAGGATTGACCGAACTTGAAACTGACTTGAGTGCAACACCGCTCGATGAACGGGCGCTGGTTTCGAAGATTGAAGAATTCTACGAGAAGAAAAAGATCGAAACGCCGGGCGTGACGTCGGCAGATTTTACGAAAGCGATTGTCGAAGCGAAACCGGAAAATCAGTAGCGAGATATGAGCAGCGAGCCGTGAGGGAAAATGCAGGATAAAAAATAAAACC
>CAYHGV010000126.1:0-5896 GCA_964356135.1 uncultured bacterium | reverse complement strand
TAATGAATAAATTGCCACTTCCAAATGTAAAGATCTGTAAGAAACACCACACTAACAGGGGGTGCGCAATTTATCAACCTCAATCACCAAACAAACAATCAAAAAAGGAGTGACAAATGATAGCTCAAATACTGTTAGCGTCACTTATTTTTACTTCACCGACCCTCACCGGCGGAAAAGGTCTGTTCCGGGTTTGGGACGCGACGGTGATGGATAAAGGTGGATTCGGAATCGGACTCACCTTTGCCGGTATCAACCAGGGAGCCGAGCATGTGAACGACGGCAAAATAAAGACCTGGAACGACGCTGTTATCCGATTACCGCTAACTTATACCCCGTTCTCGTTCATGGATTTTTCCGTAGTCCCCGGCTATATTTTACGGTATCCGATCGACTCGCCCGATTCGAGTTTTCACAGCGCCCTCTGGGATGTGGAAGTAAATGCCCGGTTGTCGAAAAAGGTTGGTTCGTTCGGCTTCGGGATTCTGGGTTTGGGCTTCATTCCAACCAAAGGCAGTAACGATATCTTTGGTGATGCAGAAGTAGGATACGGCGCTAAAGGCCTCGTCTCGTTTAAGTCTGGCCCCCTCGGTTTACACTTAAATGGCGGCTATACCTCCCATTATCAAACCGGTATTGAATACGGAGCCGGGCTTGAATTCCTCTTTTCTGTTTTTAATCCGTTCGTTGAAGTTACCGGCGCCCAATACGATTCTTTAAAACCGTTACTCGTCACCCCGGGACTGAGAATTGCGTTCCCCATGGGCATGGCATTCGAATACGGTGCCGATATCGGCTTTAATAACGATGCAAAAGCTATTTCGCCCGGAGGTAGCCGTTATATCGACCAGGTGAGTCTCGGCATCATGTATTCAACCCCGGAAAAAAAGATTCGCTACGGCTCGATTATCGTCAAAGTCTATGACGAACAAGACCAGCCAATCCTCGCTCAAGTGACCTTCCCCGGCACCGATATCCCGGCAGCAATAACCAGCGGTGATGGCATCGCTCGAATCGACAGTCTGCTTCCCGGACCCTACTCGGTCAAGGTAACCCCAACCTGGTACGTCGATGGCGAAAAGAAAGCCGATGTTCTGATCGGTGATGTCGTCGAGGTCATCTTCACCGGTATCAAGTATAAGGACGTCCTGGTGAAAGGAAAGGTTGTCGACCGGGAGACGAAAAACGGAATCGCCGGTGCGACCGTCACGTTCGAGCTTGCTTCGATCAAACCGATCACAACCGACAAAAACGGTGAATTCAGTGTTAAACTCTACCCCGGCGAATACAAGGTAACGGCTGCGGCTTTAGATTACATTGCCCAGGACAACACCATCTCCGCCAAAGCCAAGACGATCGAACTTACAAAAGAAATCGCCCTGGTCAAAAAGGGAATGAAAATAACCTTCCGGGGTATCAATTTCAAAACCGCATCTGCCGAGATACTCCCCGAATCGTATCCGATCCTCGATGAAGCGGCAAAGGTATTGAAAGAAAACCCCTCAATCAAAGTCGAAATCCAGGGGCATACCGATGCGCGCGGTTCAAACTCCTACAACAAAAAACTTTCCGATGACCGGGCAGCCTCGGTTAAAACCTATCTTGTTGACAAACACGGAATCTCAGCCAACCGGCTCGTTGCCAAAGGCTACGGCGAAGACGAACCCATTGCGCCCAACGACACTGAAGAAGGAATGGCGAAAAACCGCCGGGTCGTATTCATGATTCTTGAGGGCTAATGCTCTTCACTCGGCTCGTCCTCAATAAAATCAGCATGAATTCTTAGTCAACACATAGAAAACTAAGCCCCTATCCTGAACGACCAGGGTAGGGGCTTACGATTTTTGGCTCTGACTACTTCCTGAATTCGACCGGCATGGTCATCCAGACCCGGACCGGCTTTCCATTTTTTAGCGCCGGCGAAAAAATAGACTGCTTTATTTTCTGTACTGCCGCCTGGTCAATGTCGTCACTCTCGGAAGACCTGAGAACTTCTATCCTGCTCACCGAACCATCCAAATCGATTAACGCTCTCACAATGACCGTGAGGGCGGTTCCCTTCGCAAGCTTGCTCGCATACTCTTCCTGTGCAACCGGCGCTTCACTTTTAAGTATTGGTTTCACATCGACCTGGTCAAGAGGAACGATCGAAGTATCAACTTCCGCTGCTTGCACCTCTGCCCTGCCCCCCCCGGATACTTCATCTTTTCTTCTCGGTTGCGAAATCGGTGCAGAGGCAAGAACACCTTCACCCGAACCTGCCTTGAGATCGGCTGCACCACCCGCACCGGTTCTCCCCTGGGCAAACGACAGCGGAACGGTCACTGGTTTCTGGGTTACTGACACTCCACCGCCCACTCCACCAACGCCTCTGCCCTGACCGGCTGGTTGCTCCTTCTCCTCATTTTTTGCCACCCGCACAGGCTCGGCCGGCGCTTCTGGCCGATAGGTCTCTGCCAGCCGTTCGAAGGACGTAGTCTTTTCGGTTATTCGGAATCTGCTATGAATCATCTGGAAACCAACGACCCCAACCAGAATTGCCGCCGCTGCCGCCGCCGTAATCGGGATCAGCCGCTGCCAGTTCACTCTCGGTCGTAAGGTCACCTCTTTAAAATGCCATTCCTTTATTCGTGCCAGGGTCGAGCGGGTCAAACCACCCCAGTAGGCAGCGCCGGGCATCGTAACGGTCCAAGCCTGCGCTGCCTGGTCGAGGTCCTTGAGAGCTGTCAGTTCTTGCCGGCACGCTTCACAGGTTTTGAGATGTTCCTCTACTTCCTTTTTCAAATCGGGTTCGAGCTCATTGTCGAGATAACCGCTCAAGAGCTGCTGAAACTTATGACGCCGCATCTTTCACCTCTTTCAAATAACTCTGCAGCTTTGCCCGTGCCCGAGCCAGCCGTGACATGACCGTCCCCTTCGAGATCTTAAGCACCTGCGCAATCTCTTCGTAGCTCAGTTCTTCGTAGGCTCTCAAAATAAAAACCGTCTTCTGGGGGCCGGGCAACCGATTGACTGCCCGTTTAATTTTCGCACTCATTTCCTTTCGAGCCATAACCTGCTCCGGATTTCCCTGTTCGGGCGCTACAACATACTCGGGCGGCACATCGTCTATCCGACTCGGGATAATTCGGCGGTTCCGTTTCGAAAAATTCAAGCAGAGATTGACGGCAATACGATAGATCCAGGTATAGAATCGATACTCCTCTTTAAAACTTTTAATGGCTTCAAAGGCATGAATGAAGGTCTCCTGAGCCAGGTCTTGGGCATCGGCGGAGTTGTGCACGAACCGGTAGACCACGCGATAGATCTGCCTTTGATACCGACGCACCAGTTCCTCAAAGGCAACCAGGTTCCCATTTTTGCTCTGCTGGATGAGAACCAGATCGGTCTCGTCATGTTTGACTTTATCTGATGGAACATTCACTATTATATACCTAAAACCAGTCTAAATATTCCCGCCCCAATTATCCCTAACAGACGACCGTTGTCAAGCAAGCGAAACGAGACCAAAACTCGACTCGAACTTCGTGCTTTCGCCATATTTTTTTATCATCCCTTCAATCCCAGAACTCCCAGGCAACACCCATCTTCCATTCCCGGGGCGGCATCGGGTACCCACCGATAAGTTCATATTTGCTATCGAGCAGATTGTTCAACCGGGAACAGATTGTCAAATCAATGATCTTCACCCAAGCCAAACAGTTATAGACGGCATAGGACGGGAGTTTCTCCTGTTGCACCGACCACCAGAACGGGTCAAAGCGGTTACCCGCCATTTCGGTTTCGAACCGGATTAACGGCTCGACCTTTTTTTCAAAAAACGGGTGGCGGTATTCAAGAGCAATAAATACACGATAACCGGGGGTATAAGGAAGGGCAGTATCAGCCCAAAATTGACTGTAGGAAGCAGAAGCCTTACATCCCCTGAACGGCTCGATTGCCAGCGTACCTTCAACACCTCTGGTCGTTACCGAATCGAAATTGAGCTTGGTCAGATAGTTTTCGGTGTCGACGCTGGTCGTGATCAGATTTTTATAGTGAGCTTCGAAAACCGCTGCCTCAAAGTTCAACCAACCGTATTTTATTTTTGTTCCGAGCTCATAACTTATACCCGATTCGGACTTGAGATGGGGATTACCTCGATAGCGGAAGATCGTATCCGTCGGCCAATAAAGTTCGGTTATCGTCGGGGACCGGAATGACCGGCCAAAGCCAGCGTAGACTGATACCCCCGGTCGCAACCAATAGCCCAATTTCAAAGCTGGATTAAATGCATTCTCCTTCGTGTAGAGCCGGTCGAAACGGAGCGTCGCAGCTGCAATAACGGGGTAGCGATTAAAGCGATAGTGAGCCGAGCCCCCGCCTTCGAGTAAAGACCGCTCGGTTATTTCGCTTGATGAGGCATTGGTATTCTGAACATCAAAACCAAAGCCGGTTTCATGGACACCGAACTTAAAATCCTTGGACAGATTGATTCCATAGGTCTGGTAACGATGGCCGCTTGAGGAATAACGATCACTGTAATCGAGCCGGGAATTGGTATAGAAAGCTACAGCCTGGGTCGCAGCCGGAAGTTGCAAAATCAGATCTCCATCCCAGCGTTTGTCCTTTTGTATACCGGGTGGGGCAGCCCATTCCTTTTTATTGGCAGGGAACAAAGCGGAGTCCTGACCCGGTGTCTGGATCGAGTCCTGGTGGAAGAGAAGGTCCCAGCGCATCTTAAAATTTTCGCTGAATCTTGCACTCACGTTCCCGGAAAGAGAATAGAGTCGAGCTGCGGACGAATCGCGAAAGCCCTGGGTGGTTAATATATCTGAAGCAAAATAAAAGCTGGTGTTGCGAATCAGACTCCGTCCGAAATCGAACTGAAGTCGGTTCGTCCCAAACGAACCCGCTGCAATTTCAGCTTTACTATAAGGCTTTCCTGTATTCAAAGACTTGGTCGTCAGAGCTATCAGTCCACCCAACGCATCCCGGCCGAACAGATGGGAGAACGGACCGCGATACAAAGTTACCTGGTCTAAAAGGTTGGGTGCGATCAGGTTGAGATTGAACCCGCCGTTGTAGGGGTCATTCGCCGGCCGGCCGTTCAACAGAACCAGACTGCGTGAGGACGAACCGGTGGTGCGGATGATCGCCGACTGAACACCACCGATACCACCATAGTCGGTAACACTCACTCCGGCGAGTTCGGAAAGAAGGTCGGAAATTTTATCGGTTTTGAGCTCTTCAATCGCCGCTTTGGGGATAAAACTGGAATTCGTCGGCTCGCTCACCCTCTCCCCAATCACAATAATCGGCGGCATCTGGTAGACCGTTTTTAAGGTTTCAGGCTTGACTTCGTCTTCAGCCGGAAGAAACGCAATTACACCGCCTGATAAAACCGTAAGTAAAATTTTCTGCATCCGTTTCATTCTGCCTCCTTTCACGCGAAGGATGCCTGATTTTAGTTAGTCAACAGATAGGTCTCCTGACTTCCCCTCCCTCGATTCACCTTCCCATCCGCCATGGTTTGTGGCGGACAGTGGTTTTATCTTCGAGGCTCGGATGCCTTACCGGCATCGGGGTCACAGTGGCGGGACCGTGGCTGATTTTCACAGCCTTCCCTGGCTTCTGTCAACCAGAACCATTCTACCCAATCCCAGATTTTGTCAAGAGTAACAAAAAAAATATAGAACCACCGAAGACACTGACTACACGAAATTTAATCAGCGAATGTTGAATATTTTTACAATTTTGTTCGGGGAACTCCGTGATTTCAGTGGTTGATTTCGTCCGCCAAGCTACAGGGCGGACGAAATCTATGTCGCGTCCATCCTCTAATTTGGACGCGCCGCATCAAAATTTTTTTTTCAATTTCAACAGCGCCTGGTTCCACGCGCTTACTTCTTCGTGA
>CAYHGV010000125.1:0-5919 GCA_964356135.1 uncultured bacterium | reverse complement strand
AACACCACTAGAAGTCGCTTCTCTTTATGTTGCACTTCGAGGTTGAATGTGGCATCGGCTCAATCCCCCGATGCCGGTATTTCGGATACCAGAAGTTGGGGAGGTTGTTGGCGGCTACATCACTTGAGTACCTATCCATCATTAAGCCTATCTTTAGAGCATCCCCTCCTGGTGGAGTCTTAAGAGAATCCGGCATAAAATAGAACCGATGGTTGCTATGCTCCACCTGCCCACACTTCAGCAAAGAGAAATAATCAAGCTGGGCGGACCGTAAAGCAACTTCATCTGGTTTCGTAATATCGCACCCTACTTCCAACCCTGCCCAGCTCGCCTCCCGCCAGGGGCAATCCGGCCAATCACGAATCTTGAAACTTGTAGGCAAGAGCCCCTGGCAGTGCTGGGCGATGAGCTCTCGCAATGTCGAGGTTCCTCGAAAGCTGCCGATGTTTGTATTGCCGGCACATAAAACCAATAACCTCTTTTGCCCGGTTTTCCTTGCCTTTCCCGTGAGAAGATACCCTTCGGTCGTATCTCCACCCGGAATATCGCTCTGCGAAATCTCAAGTTCACTCAAAACATTATTTACTAATAAGTCACCTCGCTTACCTAAGACAAAAATAATCTGCACATCCTGATTATCTGATGGTAGATTATCCTGGCGTTTTATCGTTATAGAATCGATCTTGTTACCCACCGGCTTGATGGCAAAATAGAAAGCCTTCCGAATCTCGGTCGTGCAAACCTCTGCCGCTGTCCGGGTGAGAGAGGAATCATTGCCAATGACCAATCGTATCTTAGGCTGAAAAACATTTAAACTGCATAGTATGGGAAAGGATAGGCTCAGGTATTGGGGCTTGGGGTATAGTTTCAAAGAATCCGGTTGTATATAGGGGATGAACCCGAAGATAACGCTCAGCGGTAAAATTGACAGAACCAAAATCCTCTTTTTCATCGCAACCTCCTTTCTATTTCATAAGAACAAGTTTTTTGGTTATTTTTCCCTTCCCTGCAACTTCCAACTGGCAGAAATAGACACCATTAGGTAGCCACTGCCCAAAGTCATTTTCACCATCCCAGTAGATTTTATAACTACCGGCTGGTTTTGTTGCATTAACTAATGATTTTGTCAAACGACCTACGGCGTTGTAGAGCTTGATTGTAACAAGACTTCGACTTGCTATCTGGTAGTTGATAGCTGTAGTCTGACCGAAAGGATTGGGCCGAATGTTCAATTGATTGATCATCGGTTTTCCCTTGAAGGTTTCTTCAATTCCGGTTTTTAGGTTGTAGTGTATGATCGTTCCGTATTCCCCGCATGCCCAACCATGTGTGCTATCAGGAAAAGAAATCCCATAGTAGACTACGACAGGTATCCCAGAACCTGGATCGTAGAATTTCCAGGTAATTCCACCGTCTGAGGAAAACCAGAACAATTCCCACGCATGGCTACTGTCGGGAAAGGCAACATCCCAAGCCCCTCCCGAGCCTTCTGTCCATGTTTTATCGCCATCTTTTGTCCAAAAATCCGTTTCGCCGGTTGCAATCCCATGCAGCGAATCCGCAAACTGGACATCCATGAAGTTTTTGGTGGTGCCGGTCTCGATTTTTGTCCAGTGCTCGCCGCCGTCGGTGGTCTTAAACAAGGTCCCCGAATCCCCGACCACAAAACCTTTGAGGGAATCGAGGAAGCAGACACCCCGCAGGTCACATTCAGCTGAAAGGCTGTCCTGGATTTGCCAGTTTTTCCCACCATCGCTCGAATGTAAGATAAGAGGCAAACCCCCACTAAACCCCTCTGAAACAATCCAACCATTGAGCGAATCGACAAATTCAATGTCGGTAAAAACCACTCTTGAGTTAGGATCCATTAAGAAAGTATCCACCCAAGTTCCACCTCCGTCTCGGGTCGTGAAAAGGGTCTTTCCAACACAAATCCAACCCCTGAGGGTATCTATAAACTTGATACCAGGCCCGATAAGCCAATTAAGAGTGGTCTGCGAGGAATAGACGTTTTGGCCATAAAGTCCTTTAGCTTCCCAGTTCTTGCCGCCGTCAGATGTCCATAGCACCAAAAGACTTAAATCCTGAGAGCCCACTACCCAGACATGCAAACTATCCACCGCCTGGACATCAGAGAAAACGATGCTATCATTTCCACTGAACGGATTATCCTGCACCACCCACTGCCCTTCAGTTAAACCAAGACTGGTAAGTGCAAAAACCAAGGATAAATATTTTCCCATCGCAACCTCCTTGTTTAGCTCAAATTAAATCAAACTCGACACTTGTCAAGAGCAAAATGCGCGACAGCTAAACTTCTTGACTAACATCTTTTCTCTAACACCCGGCGTCTGCCTTAAACGCTCAATCACCGTCCGCTGATAGATAACCATAATTTCAAACCCTACTCCATGCGTTGCACCTCCTTATTGAATCCCACAAAAACTATTCTTGATAACGATTGACTAAATCGTAAAAAAGTTTATACTGCTATTACTATGGAAAATTTGATCGAATTTCTTACAATCACCACCAAAAAGACCAAGCTCTTGGTCAAACGGCTTAAAGTCTACCAGACCCTGAAAGCGAAAGGTGTGAGCAACCTGCCGGTCCTAGAGAAAAACCTTGCGGTCATTAAAGGTCTCCTGCTCGATTTTCCCGATACCGCGGTCAAAGACTCGGTCCTCGTCTGGTATACCGAAGAAGCCGCTCTGCTCAATAAAGCGAAAGAAGAGTTCCGCTTTAATTTCGGCACCACCTTGAAAGGACTTTTGGAACAACAGGGAATCTCTTTAAAGGGCCAGCTCCCGACGTTACGCGCCGGATTGTTTACCTTGAAAATCAATTTCGACCTGCGGGCTGCCGCACTCTTCTGGGGACCGGAGATTGAGACCATTAAAACCCGGATTTCTCTCACTCCCGAAGAAATCAGTGAAGCGATAAAAAACTGTCTCGCCCGGCTTCAAAAAAAGGAATTTGCCGCACCTCCATTTTTAATAAAACTGCACGCCGCCCACTATCGCCATACCACCTTGAACAATCTCGGGGTTTCGAGCAAGGTTTTTCTGGTCGAGCTCTTGCCCGAGCTTGCGTTCCTCACCCAGTCTGAAAGCTTCCGCCAAGACCCGGCAAAAGAGCGGTTCCGGGAATACTCAAGAATTCAATTCGGCTATGACCTCTACCGCCTGAAAAAATCGGAAACCCTGACGATTGAAAACCTCACCCTCAAACTCTCGGTCGCCACCTTTGATGCCACCACCGACAGGAAACGATCGCTCTGGGTGCCGGACAACGAACAGGGTGACGGAACCTACTATTCCTACATTGCCTTCGAACCGGCAAACCAACATTAGACTATGATCATTAAAAGTCACCACGAATGGACACGAATAAAAACGAATGCACACGAATGAAGATAGATGAACATAGGGAAAATCTAAAACCAGCAACACTGGGTTAGCTTAGCTAATGGGAATTACCCTCTCCTTCAATTCGTGTTGCGCCTCGCCTCGAGGCGAATTCGTGGTAAAGTTTTCTTTCTTCTATTTTTTCGGTGTCTTCAGTGTATTCCGTGGTTAAATTCACCTCGGTTTATCGGTGTTTATCCGTGTCAATCTGTGTCTATCTGTGGTTAATATTTACTTCGTGTTTTTCGTGGTTTATTTTGATTGAATACTAAATAATGAAACCGGAATACGCCAAAGCGATTATCAACAAATTGGGCTCGACCGGCACGCCGCCCGAATTCGGCATCGAAACCTTTACGGTCGGCCTTGACCGCTATCTCCGAATCATCGAAACCGAATACCTGGATGGAATCTTAAAATACAACCTCTCGTCGGTAAAGCTCATTACCGGCAACTACGGCGGTGGCAAAACCCATTTCCTGTACTCGGTCAGAAATCTCGCCTTCAAGCACAATTATGTCGTCGCCTATGTCAGCTTGAATCCGACCGAATGCCCGTTTGATAAATTAAATCTCGTTTACCGCCAGATCGCCACCAATGTTACTCCGCCCCGGAAAGACACCGATTTTATACGACCGGACGAACGGGGAATCGATGTCCTGATTAAAACCTGGTATCACGACGTCCGGTCCAGGGTTGAACACACCCAGGCATTGGATGAGTACTTGCTAACCCTCGGCGGCACTGAGAGTATCAGTTTCATAAATGCGCTAAAAGGATGTTTTGTCAGCCTGAGTGCCCAGGACCCTGAATCGTTCGATGCGGTTTTGCAGTGGTTGAAAGGTGAAGAGATCGGCAAGGATGTCCGGGGTCGCTACCGGATTTCCGAACGGATCGACAAGACCACCGCGTTTCGCATGCTCCGCTCGTTCTGCCAGTGGGTTCGGGCGATCGGCTATTCCGGGCTGATTTTGCTCTTTGACGAAGCCGAACGGGGGATGAGTATCTCTTCCTCCCGCGACCGGCGCCGGGCATTGGACAATCTCCGCCAGATCGTCGACGAATGCGGCAACAGCCGGCTGCCGGGTGCGATGTTCTTCTATGCCATCCCCGATGAAAACCTCCTGCTCGATGGCTCGGGCGGGGTCTATGAAGCGCTCAAACAGCGATTGCGCAGTGCCCTCACCGAGACCAATCCGGTGGGGGTAAAAATCAACCTGGAAGAACTCGGACTCGATTCGACTGAGTTTCTCCGCCAGCTGGGTTTAAAACTCGCCGCGCTGTTTGCAACCGCCTACGATTTCGAGTTTGATCCGTCCCGTTTGAAACGATCGATCGATAATTTGGCGGAATTAGCCCTGACCTCGTTCGCATTTGATGTCAGCTACCGGCGGCTGTTCGTCATCGGCGCGATTGAAGCCTTCCATCGGATGAAAGCTAAACCGGAAACGACAATTAACCGGAACGATGCCGAGGAAATTCTGAAAATCACTGCCGGTCGTTTACGGGACGAAGCGAAAGAAAAAGTCGAGAGTGAAGAGTTCTAAGGTGAAGGCGACTGCTTCAGTCGACCAAGCGACCTTTTCTGAGATCGAAGCGATCTCTGAAGGCGAAGCGGCTGTTTCAGTCCAAGCACCTGCTTCAGGGGCCAAGGCGTCCGCTTCGGTCAAGGCGTCCGATTCGGACGCCCAAGCGATTGCAACCGAGACGGTCGCAATCGCCACCCACCCGGTCTTCGGCGAAGGCACGGTACTGGAGAGTCGATACAACCAAACCGAGATTTTGGTCAGATTTCGAAGTGGCCTCACGCTCTGGCTGCCACTCGACCGGGTGAAGATCATTACCCGCCCGCTCCAGGCGCTGGACGGAATTTCGGCGAAGCGAATGGTCGAAGCGTTCCGGTTGGGGATCGTTCCCCATCAGGATGTTGAAGATTTCACCTTTGGACGCGAGCCGGAGCTCTACGAGCTTGAACAGGGTTTACAGCGATTTCAACACGGCACCGGTGGTGTCTACCTGATCGAAGGTGATTACGGTACCGGCAAAACCCACCTCTTAGAATATTTCCTTCATACGGCATTAAAAATGGGGGTCGTAACCAGTACCGTCAGCTTCGATCCCCAGGAGGTAACTCCCAACCGACCGAAACGGGTCTACCGCGACATTGTCCATAATCTCCGCTATCTCGACCAGAACCAAGAAGGCTCGTTCCGCGACCTCTTGCGCAAAGCTACCCAGCTGCCGCTGCGCGACCACTGCTTCTTTACCCCGGTTCTACAGCGCCTCAAACGGATCAGCGCCGACGATCCGGTCAACGAAGTCTTCTGGCAGTGGATCGAAGGTGAATCGACCAAAGAATATGCGGTCGAATATTCCTCGCACCGGATCAAAGGCGGCTACCACATCCCCGCTCTCTACGATTACTCAACCGCCGCCGATTTTTACTGCTACATTCTTTCCGGTTTGAGCTCGATCGCATACCAGCTCGGTCTCGGCGGTCTTGTCCTGGTCG
>CAYHGV010000124.1:0-6061 GCA_964356135.1 uncultured bacterium | reverse complement strand
GTCCGGGGCATGGCCGCGGTCGAAAACTGCCCGTTTATCAAAAAGGAGGGGTAAGATGGCGTTGCTCTTGACTGAGGTTATTAAGAAGCTGGAGTTGACCGTCCGGTCAGCACAAGGCGAATTGAGCCGAACCATCAGCGGCGGCTATGTGAGCGACCTGTTGAGTGATGTGATGGGGCACAGCAAAAAGGACAATATCTGGGTGACCCTTCAGGTCCATCCCAATATCGTTGCGGTGGCAGTGCTTAAGGAGCTCTCAGCGATTATTATCGTCAATGGACGAGAGCCGGCAAAGGAGACGCTCGAGCAGGCAGAAAAAGAGAAAGTTCCGATTCTGGTTAGTAAGCGAAGCGCTTTCGACCTGGTCGGTAAACTGTATGAACTGGGAATTAAAGGGTCCTAATGCGCCTCAGGCGGTTTCGGGCCGATTTGCACATCCATTCGTGCCTGTCACCGTGTGGCGAGATTGAGATGTATCCCCGTCAGATTGTAGAGCAAGCACTTGCAGCCGGTCTCGATATTATTGCGGTGTCGGACCACAATTCGGCCGGAAACATCGCTGCGACCATGCGAGCTGCCCAGGGCAAGAATCTGACGGTCGTGCCGGCGATGGAAATTACCTCCGCCGAAGAGGCGCATATTTTAGGTATTTTTGAAACGGTCAATGATGCTTTGAAAGTCGAGGCGGTCGTGGCCGAGAGTCTACCCAAGGCGCCGCCTCATTATAAATTTGCCGATGATCAGGTGATCGTCAGTGAGCAGGATGAGGTGCTGGGATTCAGCCCCTATGTCCTGCTCGGTGCTTCCGGTCTCAGTGTGTATGAAATTGTCGATCTAATTCATTCGGTCGTTGGCGTCGCCATCGCCTCGCATATTGACCGGGAAGCGTTCAGCATTCCGTCGCAGCTCGGCTTCATACCACCGGATTTGAAGCTCGATGCCGTCGAGATATCGCCGCTTTTGAAACGAGCTGAAGCGAAACGATCGTTCCCTCAGTATCACCACTTCCCGATGGTGAGTTTTTCCGATGCCCATCAGCCCAAGGACATCGGCAGCCGGTATACCGATTTTCTTTTAGCCGAGCCGACCCCAAGTGAAATTCGGAAAGCGCTTTCTGGTCTCAACCAAAGAAAGATTCTTGAATCATGATAACGCATTAACCACAGATGGACACAGATAAACACGGATTATATAATAATAAACACAGATGTTTCTTTATTTCATTAAATAAACCTGTGTTGGCGTCGCTTCGCTCCATCGACACTTCGTATTTAACCTTTGCCCTATCTGTGTTCATCAGCGTTTATCTGCGGTTTGAACATTATTAATGGAAGACCTCTCGCTCCACATCCTCGATATCGCAGAGAATGCAATCTCCGCCGGGGCAAAGCGGATTGTTATTTCAATCAATGAGAACCAGAAGTATGACCGTTTGACGATTCGGATTACGGATAACGGCAAGGGGATGTCGAAATCGGCACTGAAAAAGGCGGTCGATCCGTTTTTTACGACCAAGCAGAAAAAGACCGGACTCGGTCTGGCGCTGTTAGCCCAGGCGGCTCAGATGAGCGACGGTGAACTCCGGATCGAAAGTCGACCGGGTAAAGGGACGACCGTCGAAGCGAAGTTCCGTTACAGTCACATTGACCGTCAGCCGTTGACAAAAATGGCGGAGACGATCCTGGGGTTGGTGATCGGCCATCCCGAAATTGATTTCCGGTACCATCACCGGCGGAATGGACGGGCATTTGTTTTTAACAGCGGCAGGGTGAAAAAGGATTTTGACCACGGTGCGCAATCGACACCGGAGGTTATTCGTACGATTCGGACGATACTTGCTCAAGGATTAAAAAAGTTAGCGAGACCATGAAACGATACAAGGAGGAAGCATGAAGCAAACGGTAAAACTGCGAGTTCAGGATTTGGCAAAAATACGCGAAAAGACCCGTGCTTTGACAGTCCTGCGTGAAGGTGCCGGGAAAGCGAAGATTACGGTTCATATGGGAACCTGCGGTATCGCAGCCGGTGCCCGCGAAATTATGGAGGCTTTGTTAGCGGAGGTCCAGAAGAAAAAAGTGAAAGATGTGATTGTGACCACGTCCGGGTGTGCCGGTCTCTGCAATCGAGAACCAATGGCGACGGTCGAGCTCAAGGATAAACCGCCGGTGAAATATATTGACCTGACTCCCTCCAAGATACGGAAAATTTTCACCCAGCATGTGCTGGGGGGAAAAATCGTCACCGAGTACGCTCTGGCAGTCGGCAGCGAAATGATGTATTGAAGGAGGAGAATTGAAACAATACCGAACTCATTTATTAGTTTGTGCCGGGACCGGTTGTGTTTCCTGCGGAGCGTTTAAGGTTAAAGAGGCTCTCGAAAAAGAGATCACTCGCAAAAAACTTCAGGATGAGGTCTTGATTATCGCCACCGGCTGTAACGGTTTCTGCGAACGGGGACCGATCCTGATGGTTCAACCGGACGGGGTGTTCTACCAGCGGTTGCAAGAGGCAGACATTCCTTTTTTAGTCGAAGAGCATTTATTGAAGGGTCGGCCGGTTAAAAAACTGATGTATGTCCCACCGAGTGAATTCGAGCCTATTCCCAAGATGAAGGACATTGAATTCTTCCGGCATCAGCGGCTCATCGTTTTAAAAAACCGGGGCCGGATTGACCCGGAGAACATCGATGAATATATCGCCTACGATGGTTACGAAGGCATGGCGAAGGCTCTGACCCTGATGACCCCGGAGGAGATTATTAACGAGGTTATCACTGCCGGTTTACGGGGGCGGGGTGGTGCCGGGTTCCCGACCGGAAAGAAATGGGAGACCTGCCGAAAAACCAAAGGCGAACCGAAATACCTCATCTGTAATGGCGATGAAGGAGACCCGGGTGCGTTTATGGACCGGTCGGTCCTGGAAGCCGATCCCCATTCGGTGCTCGAAGGAATGGTGATTGGTGCCAATGGTATTGGTGCCGAACGTGGGTTCATTTATATTCGCAACGAATATCCGCTGGCGCTCAAACGGGTGCGGATTGCAATCGAACAGGCAACCGATTACGGGTTGTTGGGAAAGAACATTCTTGGGTCCGGCTTTAATTTTGAACTCGAAGTCGTGCGCGGAGCCGGCGCTTTTGTCTGTGGCGAGGAGACCGCTCTGATGGCTTCGGTCGAAGGTAAAATTGGTATTCCCCGCCAGCGCCCGCCCTACCCGGTCTACAAAGGACTGTGGGGAAAGCCGACGAATATTAACAATGTCGAGACCTGGGCAAATGTTCCGTCGATCATTTTCCGGGGCGCAAAATGGTTTTCCAGCCTCGGCACCGAGACGAGCAAAGGAACGAAAATCTTCTCCCTGGTGGGCAAGATTAATAATACCGGTCTGGTCGAGGTGCCGATGGGGATCACCCTCAAAGAGATCGTCTATAATGTCGGCGGGGGGATTCCCAAGAATAAAAAATTTAAAGCGGTTCAGACCGGCGGGCCCTCCGGTGGCTGCATTCCCAAAGAGCTGCTCAATCTGACGATTGACTACGAAAGCTTGAAAGCGGCAGGCTCAATGATGGGTTCCGGTGGAATGATCGTTATGGACGAAGATACCTGTATGGTTGATGTCGCAAAATATTTCATGAATTTTTTGAAAGACGAATCCTGTGGAAAATGCCTCTCCTGCCGTGAAGGAACCCAACGGATGTGGGAGCTACTCGAAAAGATAACGACCGGCAAAGGCACCTTTGCCGACCTCGCTCTGCTCGAAGAGCTTGCCTATGTCGTCAAGGATGCTTCGATGTGCGGTCTCGGTCAAACCGCGGCAAATCCGATCTTAAGCACAATCCGCTACTTTATGAATGAGTATGAGGCGCACATTAAATATAAACGCTGTCCGGCAGTCGTCTGCAAGGAGATCATTTCTTCTCCCTGCCAGCACACTTGCCCGATTGATACCGAAGCTCCCCAGTACATCGCCTTTCTTGCCCACGGCGAATTTAAAAAGGCGTATGAGATCATTCTGAAAGACAATCCTTTGCTGAGCATATGCTCTCGGGTCTGCCATCATCCGTGCGAAGCCAAGTGCCGTGCCGGACAGGGGGGCGAGCCGATTGCCATCCGCGCGCTCAAGCGATTTGCAGTTGAGTCCGGAAACGGTTCAAACCCGAAAACAGTAAAAAAGCAGCCGACCGGTGCAAAGGTTGCGATTATCGGGTCGGGTCCGTCGGGGTTGATGGCGGGGTATCACCTCGCCCACCGGGGGTATGCACCGACAATCTTCGAGGCACTGCCAATCCCAGGTGGAATGCTGGCGGTCGGGATTCCGGAATACCGTTTGCCGCGTAAGGATTTGAGCCGGGATATCGATCGGATCATCGAAGCCGGTGTCGAAATTAAAACCAACCAGAAACTCGGGTGTGATTTTACGCTCGACGATCTATTTTCTCAGGACTTTAAGGCGATTTATGTTGGAATCGGTGCCCATAAGAGCATCCAATTAAAGATACCCAACGAAGATGCACGGGGTGTCGTTCCGTCAATGGAATTTCTGACCGCGGTCCATCTCGGTCAGCCAGTTACGATCGGGAAACGGATTGGCGTTGTCGGTGGCGGCAATTCCGCAGTCGACGCGGCCCGAACCGCTTTACGGCTGCCCGGGGTAGAAAAGGTTACCATTCTCTATCGTCGAACCCGTGCCGAGATGCCGGCGTACGAAGAAGAGATCGATGCGGCGATCGAAGAGGGTATTGATATTCAGCTCTTGACCGCTCCCACCCGGGTGATAACCGAGAACAATACGGTAACGGCGGTTGAATGTATCCGGATGCAACTCGGTGATTTCGATGACAGCGGACGGAGACGACCGGTTCCGATTAAAGGTTCAGAGTTTATTGTTAAACTGGACACGCTCATTCCGGCGATCAGCGAAGAACCGGATAGTGCCTGTCTGGGTAACGGTCCGGCACTCAACATCTCGGGCTGGAATACGATTGTTGTTGACGCCGAGACCTTGACCACGAATCTCCCAGGCGTTTTTGCCGGCGGTGATGCGATTCGCGGACCGAGCAGCGTGATTGAGGCAATGGCCGATGGCAAGAAGGTGGCTGAGGTTATTGATCGCTACCTGAAAGGTGAAAAATTGGGTCTGACCTATCAGCTGACCCGACCGTCGATTTATGTTGAACCGGTCAAACTAACCGCCGAAGAAATGCTCGAGACCGCACGGCAAAAGACGAACCGGCTTGCCCCGGAGAAACGAAAGAAAAGCTTCAAAGAGGTCGAGCTGGGATTTGACCGGACGTGTGCAATCAAAGAAGCGAAGCGCTGCCTGCGCTGCGATTTGGAGATCGTTAAAGAAGGCGAAAAGGAGCTGCAATGATAACGTTAACTCTCAACCGCCTCGAAATTCAGGCGGAAGAAGGCACGACCATCCTCGAGGCCTGCAAATTCTACGGTATCGAAATTCCAACCCTCTGCTACGATGAAGGGCTCTCGGCCTACGGCGGCTGTCGATTGTGTATCGTCGAAATCGGTGAAGGTACGAACAGCAAAATTGTCACTTCGTGTACCTATCCGGTCGAGGAGGGGCTGACGGTTCGAACCCATTCCGAGCGCGTCAACAAAGCCCGGAAGATGCTGGTCGAACTGCTGCTCGCTACTGCTCCGCGTTCGCGCACGATTCAGGACCTGGCGGCAAAAATGGGGGTCCTGCAGACCCGGTTTAAGCCGAAGGACGAGGAGTGTATTCTCTGCGGTCTCTGCACCCGGATTTGTGCCGAGCAGATGGATGCCCGGGCAATCGGTTTTACCAACCGGGGCTACAAGCGCACCATTACCACGCCGTTTGACATGAAATCCGAAGTCTGTCGTCTCTGCGGCGCCTGTATCTATATCTGCCCGGCCTGCCAGCTTCGTTGCGCTGGACCGGAAGCCGCAACTACCGTGTGCGGGTCGTGTGCCAATCTGGGCACGGTCTGTTTGGAAGAGTATGATGATGCGATGTGCTACATGGATCCATGCGTTGCATGTTTAAAACCCGTCGTTGATGAGAAGAAAAAAACACATAAAGG
>CAYHGV010000123.1:0-6181 GCA_964356135.1 uncultured bacterium | reverse complement strand
CGGTTTAACCCGCCAAGAATCGTTGCGGGTCGTGTTTTCTAAATTTGAGTTCCCTACGGTCGCTCTATACTGGGTATTTCGTGGTAAAAAGGCCTTTTTCAGTGGTCTCGTTTATGCTTTTTTCACAGTTCGCACCAGGTTTTAAATTGTTAAGTTCTGACTCTGTTTCGAATCGAACTTTTATTAATTATGGGCTCCCCTTGTGGGGGTGTGTTACAAGGGGAGCCCGGGTTTTTGAGCAGACCGATGGTTGGTCTGGTGTAAAGCAACCCCTCCCTTCATCTCACTTCACCCCTTTCTGAAAGTCTTTTAATGTCCGCTGCTTAATATCGGCGGCGGTGGCGGCGGCGCAGGCGGAGGCCAAATTGGCGTCCCCGCATAGAGTTGCCCCACCAAAATTGCTGCTCCTCCTAATAGAAGCAGAAGACCGACAATTTTTCCCAGTAGCTTCATAGCTCCTCCTTGGTTAACTATAAGGTTATTAATAAGCAACTTCCGTGCCAGATTAGGTAGGTTTAAAACCATCTGTGGTAAGTGTCTGGTGTGGAGAAACTTAAACTCATAGTATTTTTTCCGGACTAAATTTCAATTCGCACAACAACTTCCAACTGTGACATATTGTCGCACCAGGAAACTAAGAAATGCAGTTTTTCTGACCTTTAATGCTGTGACAGATTGTCGCAGGGCGACATCTAATTCAGGCGAATTCTTCTCTTTTTATTTGATAGGTCTTTATATACCGCTGGAGCTGTCTCCGATGGATCGATAAAAGCTTTGCCGTCTGGCTAACATTGCCCTGCGCCTTTTGTAACGCATCGACTATCCTTTTCCGTTCAAAGGTTTTCCGGTCGGACCGGAGGGCAACCGGCTGCGACTCTTCCGTCATAAAATGAAGTTTCAAATCCGTCAGCCCGATCCTTTTTTCTTCGGTCATGATTACCGCCCGCTCGATAGTGTTCTGAAGCTCCCGGACATTGCCCGGCCAGGGATATTTTAAAAAGAGCGATCGGACCTCGGCGGTAAAACCGGTTATATTTTTATTGAGCTGCCGGGCATACTGTTCGATAAAATACTGGGCAAGCAAGGGTATATCCTCCAGCCGTTCCCGTAAAGGTGGAACCCTGATGGTAACCACGCTCAGCCGGTAGAACAGGTCTTCGCGGAATCGACCGCCCGCGATCTCTTCCTGTAAGTCGCGGTTGGTGGCACAGATGAGACGGACATCGACCGTCTGGGACTCGTCGTCGCCCAGCCGCCGGATGGTTTTATCGTCGAGGAGTTCAAGCAGCTTGGCTTGGATCGCCGGTGAAGTATTGGTAATTTCGTCTAAGAATACCGTTCCACCCGTCGCCGCTTCTAAAATTCCCTGCCGGTCGCGCAGTGCGCCGGTAAAGGCTCCTTTCCGGTGGCCGAAGAGCTCGGATTCGAAAAGAGTTTCGGGTAAGGTCCCGCAGTTCACCGAGACGAACTTGTTCCCCCGTCGCGGACTCCGATTGTGGACCAGGCGCGCTAAGATCCCTTTGCCTGAACCGGTCGCGCCCAGGATCAGCACCGTGCAGTCGGTCGGCGCAATCTTTTCGACCTCACCATAGATCAGCCGGACCTCCGCCGACTTCCCCAGGAAATAGCCGGTTGCGGCATCAATAATAATCCCCTCACGCAGCGAGGAAACCTGGTCCTCGAGTTTTTTAAAAGCGACCGATTTATCGATCGTCGCCGCCAAAAGATTGGCAACTGCCTGGAGAAAATCCTTCTCTTCTTCCAAAAAGAGATTATTGGTAATCCGGCTGTCGAGGTAGATCGTACCGATAACGCCGACCGGCGTCACCAGCGGTGCGCAGAGAATCGAACGGATGCGGTTGAGAATAACGCTCTGGCTGGAATCAAATCTGGGGTCAGCCAGGGCATCGGCACAAAAAACCGGTTCCTGTGTCTGTTCCGCTTTCCGAATGATCGAATGCGAAATGTGCTTCGCATCCTCGGTCGTCAGATGGTCGATATTGCGACCCGCGACCAACCGGAGCTCCCCATCTTCTAACAGGAACAGCAAACCGCGCTCGGCACCGGTGATCTCAATCACCAGGTCTAAAATCCGCTCGAGGAAATTCTCCTGGGCTAAACCGAGGGTAATCAATTCACTGAGCCGGGAAAATATCGGCAGGTACTCCCGCCGTGCCCATCGCTCCGGCTTGATCGCGAGCAAGTTCCGGACAAGTTCATCCTTCAATTTTTGGGTTTGCTCTTGATCGAGCTTCGCCCCTAACTGCTTGAAGATTGTCTGGGCTTCTTCTATATCCCTGACGACCGCAGCTGCGGTTTCGACCGAGACCGAGTCGAAACTCGAACCAACCACCAGGCGAACGTACTCGAACAGCGAACGGGCGAGTTCATAGCGCGCACCGAGGCGGCGCAACTGTGCGGTCGCGTCCCGGACCGCTTTGGTACCGGTTGTATCGCCCGAAGCGACCTGTGCACAACCTGCGAGCCGCAGACTAAGGGCGTGCTCTTTCGATTGATCGGGGAGCACGGATAACGCTTTGTGCGCATACCGGAATGCACATTGAAAGTTATTGAGCTGGAAATGAAGCTCGCCGACAATGAGAAAAATTTTCCCTGACCAGTGCCGATTGTTTGCCTGCCGGACGAGTCGGAGGGCTTGGGCGGCAGCGTGCCGGGCGGATTGGTAGTCGTGCTTGATCTGATGCAGCCGGGTCAGGTCACAATAGATAAAAAACGGATTTTCGGCATGTTGTAACGCCGCCTGAAAATGTTCCTCGGCCTGGGGCAGATCCCCTTTAAGCATCAGCAACTCGCCGATATTGTCGAGTGTCGCGGGCAATAATTTCGTGTCGCCGGCTTGCTCTCGAATCAACCGGTTCGCCTGGTATGCCGCCATTGCCGCTTGCCATTCACCAACTTCGACCAGAACCTGGCCCAGATTACTTTTCAGGTTGGCTATTTCACCTGCATCGCCGATCTTCTCTGCCCACTGGAGTGCGTCTTCCAACGAGCGGCGCGCCTTTTCCCACTGGCTGAGTTCGGTGTAAATCAACCCCAGGCCGTGCAGCGCTCGAATACAGTAATACGGACTCACCGTCTTCTCGAGGAATTGCAGCGCCTGTTCATAGGCGGTCCGCGCCGGTTCCAGTTCGCCGTGTGCGCCATAGAGCGTTCCCAGAAAACTGTTGACCACTGCCAGATGATAGGTTTGGTTTGAGCGTTTCGCAATTTTTTTGCTTTCGTGAGCAAAGCCCAGAGCCTGCTGGTAATTCTTTTTATACCACGCGGTCGCACTCAGCCCATAGTAACCCTCAGCCGCGGTCTCGGGGTGGTTGAGCTGGTCGGCAATTTCCAATGTTTGCTGAAATGTCTGTTCGGCGCGGTCATAATCGCCTAACGCGTTATACGCCCAGCCCAGACTGCTGGCAAGGTACGCTCCCTGGGCAGTCGATCCGGCCGGCAGGAGTTTCCGGGCGCTCTTAAAGGTTGCAATCGCGGCATCGGTTTTCCCTTGCAGTTGGTAGACCTTTCCCACTTTCCACAGCAGCCGGGGGAGTCGAGACACGAGCCCGGAAAAACGCTTATTGGTCTTGAGCAGCTTGACCGTCTCATCATAGGCTGCTTCGGCGGCAACGAAAGAAGCGGTCAAATTCTCGAGGTCGCCCACCGCTTCGATGATACTCAGCTGTTCTTCGGGCGGGGTCTTGCTCGAAATCAAACCCCGTACCCGCTCGTAATAGTGCAGCGCCTCCGAAAGCAGATATGCTGCCTGGGCTTGCTGTGCTGCTTTCAAACCATACCGATAGGCTTTATCTTTAATCTTTGCTTCGGCAAAGCTCGTCGCTAATTCGAATAAAAACTCGTCCTCGGCACCAAGCGCCTCCAGCGTCTCGGCAACCTGGCGGTAGGTTTTTTTCCGCTCTTCACCTTTGAGCTGTCGATCGACCAGTTCTTCGATCGTTTTGTTGGCAAAGACATATTCGGTTCGGCCGTTGTTGATGGTCGAATTCATAAAACCTTTTACCACCAGGGTCTCGAGGGTAGCGAACTGCGAACCCGTCTTTTTCGGGAGCAACCGGAGATCAAACGACCGGCCGATCGCCGAAGCAAAATTCAGGATATGCCGCTCTTCTGAACTCAGGCCTGAAAGCCGGACCGCGATGTGCTCGCTGAGACGGGGTGCCGGTTTATAGCGCGAAAAAATTTCCGCGCCGACTACCCATCGGCCGGCTTTGCGTTTGAGGATTGACTGTTCGACCAGCGCGTGAATCGTCTCATAAATGAAAAGTGGATTGCCCCCGGTCCGTTGATAGAGCCAGGGGGTGAGCTGTTCAGGCTTTTCGATTGAGCCGAGCAGCGACCGCATCAGACGGGCGGTCTCCTCCGGTGTCAGCGGCGGCAGACTGCGGTAGTCGATATAGGGTTTCAGGGCAAGGTACGGGAGGAGATTTAATCGGTCAGGCGGATGGTGCTCGTTCCGACCGGTCGTGCCGCCATCCCGAGATTGGCTGCCGGGTATTTCCGAAAGGCTCGTGGCAACCACCAGTATTCTCCCCTGGGCGGCACTACAGGCAAGATAGCGGAAGAAATCTAAACCCGGTGGGTCGACGAGATGCAGATCATCGAGCAGGAACACGAGCGGAGCCTGTTTCTGGAGTTCGACCACCAACCGTTCAAACAGTTCATATTTTTTATCTTCGGCGGTGGAGGCACCAAACGTCTCGTGCCGGCCCAGAATCTGGAACACCAGGTACGGCAGCAGTTGCCGGGTCCTTTCCCCCAGAGCGACCGGGTCATAGGCAATGACCGGAATCCGTTCCAGCTGGAGAAGAAATTTGAACTCCTTCAAGAGTCGACTCTTTCCGACCCCCTGCTCACCGGTGATCTGCACAACCGTCCTTTCACCCGGTGTCGCCGTGTGCCCGAGCGCAAGTCGTTGTGCCCGTCCTTTCAATTCTTCCAGGAGTTCGTCCCGTCCGATAAAACCGGAAGTGAGGAGCAAATTTTTCGGCGACGAAGCAGTCGGCAGCTGAACCGACATCGAACTCATCGTCGACAAGGACTCCAAAACTTCATACGCCGAGTTTGGCCGCGCCTCGGGCTCCCGCTCTGCCATCCGCCGAATCAGTCCATCCAACTCCTCGGGAACTTTTGGATTGAACGACCGCAGCCGGGGCAGCTCCGAGCGGTACTGTGCTTTCAGCTGGGAGACCGGGCTTTTTTCACCGAAGGGTCGACGCTGAGCAAGGGTTTCGTAGAGAACCATCCCGAGCGAATAGAGGTCGGTCCGGGCATCGACGCCGGTTCCTTTAAAAACTTCGGGTGCGATATAGCCAATGGTGCCGCCCGCGTTCTGCGCTTCCGGCTCGAGGGTTTGCTCGGCAAATCCGAAATCGAGAATCACCGCCTGGGGTTTAGTTTTTCGGATTAAGATATTTTCCGGTTTTAAATCACAGTGCACCAATCCCTGATTGTGAATAGCTTCCAGCGCCTGACAGATCTGGGCGATGATCGGGAAGATCGCCGGGTCGAATCCTGAGAAATACCTGGTGATCGGAGCGCCGCTGATATAATCCATCGTAAAAAACGGACGACCGTCTTTGGTCGTGCCGAAATCATGAACCGGAACAATGTGCGGATGATTGAACCGGCTCAAAAAATAGAACTCGCGCTGAAACCGGAGTGCGCTCTCCCGGGACTGTTCCGGCTTGCTCAATTTTAAGGCGACAATTTTATTCAGGGTCGTATCCCGAACCTTGTAGACTTCGCTCGCCACCCCGGTGCCAACGAGCTCGATGACTTGATACCGTTCAGGCAGGAAGGTTGGGTCGTTCATGGCTCTACTATTGATGTATAAGGAAAAAGCCTCTCTGTCAAGACCGAATCATGAGACCTGAAAAACCTATTTTTACCATGAAATCCACGAAATTTGAAAAACACGAAATCCGCTACCATCTATCGCGGATAGAACGACTGCAAGAAGTTCAAATCGTAAATATATTGAAAATATTATCTTTTTCCCATGAATTTCTCCCTTTGTGATTTGATGTCGTCCGCCAAGATACGTGGCGGGCTCCATCTATCCGCCATACTGCGTGGCGGATTTCGTGGTAATTTTTATACTACGTCAGGATGCTATAATGCAGTTAATGATAAAAAGACCGCCTCCTTGCCTTTTTTT
>CAYHGV010000122.1:0-6462 GCA_964356135.1 uncultured bacterium | reverse complement strand
TATTAAGGAATTTGTGACACTATTTCCAAAAAATCACGCAGGATTCAGGTTTAAATAACAGCTTTTCTCCGGCGTCTTCTCTCTCATTTTTCTCTCACTTCGCGCTACTACTAAAATCATTATTACTTCGTTAATATTGTTTTATAAGTAAGGGCTGTATTGCAAGTCTTGAGTCGAAAGAAATAGATGCCGGCTGGGAGTTTCTTCTCTGCCCACCTTACGGTATAGACTCCAGCCTTGAGTTCCTTGTCTACAAGTCTTTCCACGATTCTCCCCAGTGCATCGTAAACAACGAGTTCAACCTTGCCTTGTTCAGGGATAGTGAATCTTATTATTGCCGAATTTCTAATAATACTCGGGACTACCAAGAGCGAAAAAGGTTTACGATAAGGTTTGGTCTCAACGATTGAAGTTTTATCAATCTCAAAAACTGCAGTGTGGTCGTTGCCGGATATGACAAGCTCTTCGTAACCGTTTTTGTTAAAGTCGTGACAGGCGACTACCGCTTGATAGCCGCCATAGGGTGGTTCCCCGAAATCATTCTCCCACTCCCAGACTCGTTCGTAGGTATTGTCTCCTGTAGCTTTGTAGATGATAACCCGGGTGCCTACCGAGACTATAACCTCATCGATGCTATCTCCATCCACATCACCACAGGTGCTTCTCCCTTCAATAGGGTCGTCATAACCCCTGATCGTATCAATTTCTACTAACTCATAGGAATTATCCCCGGTTGATTCCCACATCGTTAGGACGGCGGCAGGATTTGGTCCATACCAGTAGTTTTTCATAAATATCTCCGGCTTGCCGTCCTGGTCGGTATCATTGCCCAACCAAGCGTCATACATATTGATGGTCTCTGGATGATAACCTATCCAGGTTAACTCATAGCTGTCATTACCAACACACTCATAAATCGAGAAAGAATCACGGGTTGAGTAATCGCTCGTTTTGAAAAATTCCTGTTTGCCATCAGAGTCAAAGTCTCCAAAGACAACGGTTCCAAACACACCGGTGTAGTATTTCCAAACTGACTTAAAGGAATTATTACCCTGATTTTCATAAATAACTATCCCCCAGTCATTGAGAGAGCTCACTCTCCAGGCACAAAACAACTCCATTTTGCCATCGCTATCGAGGTCGGTGATTTTCTTTGGCTGTATACAACTTTCTGTATGCGATACTGTAGTATCTATTTCCACCCAGATAAGGGAATCCGGGTATGAATGGGGAGTTTTACTTTCAAAAATAGCAGCGCCAACCCACCACTGAGGAGATCTCACAATACCCAGGACACCACAAATATCGGATTGCCCGTCCTTATCGCAGTCTCCCACATCTCTTGGCTCAAACATGGTATCTTCACTCCAAGGATGGAAAACTTCATTATAAGAATTTACCGGCACATATTCGTATATAAACCAATCATGGGCAGAATGGCCGAAGATAATCTCGTCCCAACCATTATGGTTAGTATCCCCTATCAATATTGGAACCGATTCGGTATTAATACCCTTCTGGATTTTAGTCAAACAATTAAAATTATAATTAAAAATAATCATCAACAAACCAAGCATACAGTGCATAGAACCTCCTCGAGGGAGGGTTAACTTCCCTCCCCCGATTTTTCACTTTACCTTAATATCAAAAGTTTGTTTGTAGTCGTATAGGCTTTGGTCTTCAGCCGGATAAAGTAAATACCGTCTGGGAGGCCCGCACTATTCCAGTTTAGGATATAATTACCAGCATCCTCTTCCCTGTTTATTAGTCCCACTATCATCCTGCCGGTGACATCAAAGACCGCGAGTTCTACCTTACCAGCCTGAGGAATAGAATATCGAATGGTTGCTGATTTTCTGAGGGGATTGGGAACAACCGTAAGGTTGAACAGGTCTGTGGAGAAATTAGAAGCAGAAATACCTTTCCCTTGGGGTTTGCAAGGAAAATCTTTAGCAACTACAACCTGATAGACCCGGAGATTCTCTAAGTAGGCACCATCGCTGCCGGTTATCTTTAGCTCAATACTGCCATTACAGGATTCTTGAGGCTTGAAAAAATAGAATAGGGTTTCGGGTTTAGCTGGTGTAAGAGATGTTGAAATTACAGTGTCTTGGAAACTGAAGGTCAGACGAGTAGGCTTGGGAGCAGAGGTGATTGCCCAGATGCAATAAGAATAAGGCGGGGAGAGGAGCGGAAGACGGTAAATAAGTTCGTTATAACCGATATCAACCTTGCGCCCTTTTTCATTGACGAAGCCGTCTCTTTTAACGCAAAAATAAGAAGGAAGCGAATCACCGCAACTTATCTGATAGTACATATGAGTAGGAGGCATGATTGGAACTGAATTTTGGTTATTAGAACTGAAAGCACTCACGAGTGCTTTACCAGAGATCGGTGGTCACCCAGAGTACCAAGCGATTCTATAAGGTAAAGGTAGTCCTTCGTTTTCTTGGGTCCAGGATATTTCATACCAAGGTGTGAGAGGAGGCGGACAATAAATTAAAAATGAATAGTGATGGGGGAATGAATCAGCCAATCTCGAGTGACCGGGGTCCGGTTCGTCATAGACTACAAAGAAGAGATCTTCCCCTGGTATGTCCGGGTCTTTATCTCGGAGATAAATATCAGTACGAGTGGGATCATCTGATACTTGCTCCGTCCAGACCACCGAGGTACCAGAACCCTGTGGGTAATCGGAATGGTAAGTTGATGGATGCCCCTCCCAAACACTGATTTGTTCAGGGTCTTCTTCTAACGCTGGTTCCCAGCCTAATAAAGGATAATCAAAGTACTCCACATCTTTGTGACGGCGCACAATCTGACCATCGGTAGCACTAAAAGTCCAGCTAACGAATACCCTATCGCCATAAGCAGATATGTGTTGATTGTAGTTGCGATAATCGTCAAACACCCCGATATTGTCGAGGGGATCCACACAATTCCAGGGTCCGTCCCAACTACCACTGCGGGTTACCATATAGCCTATATATCCGGGGTCTTGCCATACCGTATGTAGATAGATAGTGTACTCTGGCAGCCGGAAACCCCTGATAGACTGTGTAGGCGACCCCTCGAAAACCGCAGTAGATGGATTAGACAAGTCTAACCCACCCCCTTCTCTCCTTATGTTCTGTTTTTCGATTGTTGGTATTCCTCCTCCTGATGGGAAGGTTACTTTTATTAGATCGAGATTCAGTTTTCGCGTGTATTCCGGTGGGTCATCCACATAACCCACATAAGAGAGAACGAAATAGTATTTTTCTCCCTCGCCTCCCGAGGGTGGGCAGTAATGAGCAAATACAATAGCGGGGGAACCCTTAGTCATATATACATTCCCTACATTATCCGGAACAGTAAACCAATACTCAGCTACAGTAGGTGGCCAAATATATGGATAGCCCCAAATTACCGCCACTTTAATGCGCAATAGTTCCCCCCGAGGAATAGGGTAAGGGTATTCTGGAGGATAATAGTCAGAAATCTCTCCTGAGAGATAAGCTACGGCAACTACCGAGATAGTAGCACCTATATGATAAGGTGCTACAGCTACTGCGGGATAAGCGGCAACCTCAAGGTTCTGACCAATCCATCTATCATAGTTCCACAGCCTTGGGTTACCGGGTCTAAGGATATGATGACCTAAATATTGTCCATTTTCCTTTGTGTGGTAAACGATGTTGTCGATGAATAGAAACGAAGGGACATCTACCCACCAGGTATCTAAGTGTTGACCGTTATTGAAGGCTTGGGCATCATCTTCAGAAGAATAACCGAGGGTAAGGCCGAGTATCAACCCCGGGATTAGAGTCAATATAGCCCCACATAGTATGGCATTTTTTCTTATAGCCATTTTTACCTCCTCTACTTTGTTTTTTGACTTTTACGACTTTTCATCTTCTCTCCTTTTTTGGCACCTCCTTTTTATAGTTTTATTATTAAATTTTTTAAGCGGTTGTCAAGGTGAAAAATCTCAGTGGTTCAATTCTCCCGCTTCCTGAAAACCATCACCGTGTTATCATCCCAGTTGGTAACCCAGATATAATTGCCGTCCTTTGAAATATCCAGCCCGCAGGGTGCGCGGCCGGCATCGACGGTAGCAATAATCGAATCGGTCCCGGCATCAATCACCTCAAACGCCTTATCGCCAAATACCGCCACATAGAGAAACCTGCCATCGGGTGAAACTTCAAGGGTCTTCACCTTATCTTTACATTTTATTCGACCGATAATTGTGTCCGGGGTCGTATCAATCACGTAGACGTAGCCCGTATAGTATACCGCCACATAGACTTTCTTACCATCGGGCGTGATGGCGGCATGGCGCGGATTGTGCCGGAAGCCTTTTAAAGTCTTCGTAACCTTTAACGAATCGGTATCAATGATGCTGATGCTGTTCGAAGCGGTCTCAAAATTACAGACATAGAGTTTTTTGCCGTCTTGAGAAAAAACCATTCCCCGCGGGGTTTTGCCGACTTTGATTTCCTTTATTTCTTTCCCGGACGCAATATCAATAACCGACACCGAACCCGACACCCAATTCGCCGCAAAGAGGGTTTTGTTGTTAAGGACTTTTACCACCTTCGGAATGATGCCGGCGGCGAATTTTCTTTGAATTGAGAAATCGGCTAAACTCATCTCCCAGATGATACTGTTGGTGAAATCGGAAATATAGGCAAAGCTCGTCACCCCGGGTGCCGCCGAATTCGGCACCAAAGGTGCCGCCGAATCGGTCCGAAAGTCAACCTCAACCGGATTGCCGTCGAGCCTGAGAGTCTTTCGGACCGTAAACGAGTCGGCGTTAATAATCGAGAGACTCCCTCCCCCGAAGTTGGTTACGACCGCAAGCCGCTGGTCGGGCGTAAGCTGGACCGCCTTCGGCTGGCTCCCGACTTTTATCGTTGCAATCTTTTCGAAGGTAAGGGAGGAAAATAACGCAAGGAGGGTCTCAACGACAATTCGACCCATACCTCAGTTTAACTAAGTTTTTTTATATTTCGGATTTCCGTGAAGTCTACTCTCCCATTCGTGTTCATTCGTTTCTGTTCGTGGCCATTTGTGGTTAGTCCGGATTTGGGTCACAGTTTCTTTAACAGAATATCACCATTCGAAGTTTCGACTTGTATCGTTCCCGCACCGTCTCCCATCTTACCTTTAAATTCTGTCTGCTCTAATTTGAGAATCGTAACCGAGAGATCGACAATTTCAATCTTGCCGTTGGAGGTTATCGCATCAATCATCGCCGAGGTGGTGTCCGGAATGGCAAGGGTCAGCTTACCGTTCGAGGTCTTGAGAATGCAGTCACCGCCCCTGGGCAGGATAACCTCAGCGCTGACATCACCGTTTGAGGATGTGCCGGAGAGTTCTCCGGTATGATTCTTGACGTCTATCTTCCCATTCGAGGTTTCCAGGTCGCCGGCGCCACGGGTGTTTTCAAGTGAAATCGCCCCATTCGAGGTATGACAGTCCATACCGCCGATAC
Organism: uncultured bacterium; assembly: GCA_964356135.1. Taxonomy (GTDB): domain Bacteria; phylum Hydrothermota; class Tepidihabitantia; order CAYHGV01; family CAYHGV01; genus CAYHGV01. The sequence continues at coordinate 983 of CAYHGV010000122.1, read as the reverse complement.
TGTTTTCCACCACGATTTCTCCATTCGAGGACTCAAACTCCAGTGCGAGCGACTCGGGAAGATTGACCGTAATATTACAGCCGTAGCTCCGCTCCGAAAGATCCGGTACATCGACCTCAATCTTGAAGACCCCGGAAATAGTATCTTTCGTTTGATAGACTTTTATATCCGGTATGTGGTCTTCGGCATCGGTCGCTGAAGTCCCGGTTGCCCATTTTTCCAGCACAATATGAATCGAATCCGAACTCCAGACTGCGCTTTTGATAAAACCGTTTTCGGTTGTCAGTTTTACCGTCTGCATCCCCGAAGCCCGAATTCCCACGAGGTCGGTCTTCGTCACCCGCACACTATGGGTGCAGGCTGCCATCAAAAAAAGGACTGCGCCTACGATTGCCAGTTTCTTCATTCTACCTCCTTGATATTATTTTACAAACCATACACTAAAAATCAATTTCGTCAAGGCTGGAAGTTGAAAGCTCAGAAAAAGTCTCTTGGTGATGACAGCGATAAAAAAACGATTACAGAGATAAAATTTCAAAATGAGGTGCAAAAAAAAGAAATTGAAACGGAATTTTCGCGACTGGAAGTCGCTCCCACAGTTAACCAGCAGAAGACAAATCTCGACCCTCCGGCGGTAGTGGTCGGATTTATCCGACACTACTCCTTCATTCTCGGGTAATGATTTTTGACAATCGGTTTCTATCGGGTGTACTCCCGATAACCGAACCGCAGCCTGATGGGAGAAGCACCACTCGTTTTTTTCTTGACAGCGGACGTATCTTGGCTCAAAGTTACTATCGTAATGAAGTTAACCGAGGCGAAAAAGGCGGTCGAAGGACTCCGAAAGGAGATTAACAACCACAACTACCGTTATTACGTACTCACCGACCAGACTATCTCCGATTATGAATACGACCTGCTCGTCAAGCGACTCGAGGATCTCGAGCGCCAGTTTCCCGAACTCATCACCCCTGACTCCCCGA
>CAYHGV010000121.1:0-7073 GCA_964356135.1 uncultured bacterium | reverse complement strand
CCTTAATCAATCTTCCGGTGGCGTCATAGATTTTGAGCGTTAGTTTCATATTTTCTGGCAACGCATATCGCATCGTAACATCGGAACCGGCAGGGTTCGGCGAAATCGCATAGAGATTCAAAGAAGGTAGCGATTTTTCTTCGGCAAGGTCGGCCGCACCTGTGTTGTATTTGACCTCGGTAACCTCGTAGGTGATGCACCAGGGTCTCTGACCCTTGAAATCCTGAGGAATCCAGTAAGGAACCGAATCCTTGGCTTCAAGCCAGTAAGGGATGAAGGTAAAGGATTTGATGTCACCGGTCTGTCCGGGCCGGGGGTTCGGACTCTGGTTCATCACCGTAACCCCGTAGATCGAATCGGTCGTCACGCTCTGCTCAATCGAAACCGAACCCTGGACGCTGATGTCGAAGACATGCTCCATCCCCGCTTCGATCTTAATCGTGTTGGTATGCGATTGCGATGAACTGACCTGCTTGTCGGTGGTGATTTCGAGTTCAACCTTGGTTCCCACCGCCCAGCCCATGCTTCGCTTTGCCTTAATCGAGTAATGAGAGGTATCGGCGCTGAGGTGCCGGTTCATATAGGTCGTCGGGTCCCAGATGTGCGAATGATAGGGCAGAGAATCTCTGAGATTGATGGGGTCGCAGTGGAAGTCAACATCGGAAATCGAAAAAATATGGGCATAGCGGCCCAGACTGTTGCCTTTCCAGTCTCGGATTTCATATTTCAGACCGCGCAAAGTCGGCCGCAAATAGAAACGGTATGCCCAGAATTTTGATGTATCGCCGGTCGGCATTACTGATTCAGTCAACCGGGTGTGGTGAGTTGTCGTCTGACCGAATTCATGCTCGAGACCGTAGGTGTAGCTGACGCCCGCACCGGGCCATTCCTCGCCCGGTCCACCGAGCGAAACGAAGAACTCAGCCGATGTTGTACAGGTGTTGTTCCAGGCGGTATCGGTCTCGACCGTGTAGTCGAGCTCCGAGTAGGATTGGACAGTCTGGTCATCGGTGGGGTCGCGGCCGTTCAAAGCATAGGGCGGCGGCCCTTCGATTACGCCTAAGAGCGTCCAGTTCGCCTTGTAGGAATCGTCGGTGAGTGCGAGCGAAGTGTCGTTGACCATCACATACTGGTCAGAATCCCAGCGGATGCACTTCCAGGGGTAGAGCATCCATATCTCCTGGCGAAGATTGAGGGCATTGGTGCCGAAGACCCGGTAGTTGGTCGCTATCGATGGAACCAACCAGGAAGAGGACATGTTTTGTCCGGGCGTCAAGGAACCGACCGTTTCCCAGCCGGAGAAACTTCCACCGTATGCATCGTTTTGATACTCGGCACGCATGTACGGCATCTTTCCTGTCCAGGGGTCTTTCTTCCCCAGCGCGAATATCTGGACCGTGTTCTTGCCCGTGCCCCCGCCATTCACCGAACCCTCTGCCAGCGCGACCCCGGTAGCATATTGATCGAGGGACTCGTAGACGAAATGTACCTCGTCCCGGTACAAATAACAGTCGAGCACCTCAATTTTGGTATAGTTGGCATTCGGCCAGGCAAGGAGGATGCGCTGCTGCTGGCTGCCGTCGCCGTATTTCTGAAAATAAGGGGCGGCCGCAATATTCCCGCCCGTGTAATACTTCTGGCCGTACACATCTACATAAACGGGCGAACTCCAATTCTTCCCGTCCGAGGTAGCCATCCACTTGATATTATCGGTGTCCTGGTAAAACAGGTACAACTTGTCATTGAGCACCGCAACCGCCATTCCGAAAGGATAGGATTTGGTTGATGAACCAATTTTCGTTTTTCCGCTCCAGTGGGAGCCGTCAAACGCATCGTAGTAAATCTTTTGGTCAAAGTAACTGCGCCAGAAGAAATATACCTTATCCTGGAACACGCAACAGGCAAGTTGGTCGTTTGTTAATTCATTTCCGCTTCCGTATGCAGCGGCACCTATTGCTTTTATGCTTCCATCGTCTTCAAGGTGAAACCAACCGTAGTCGATATGGTTTTCGTAAGGTTCAAATACATAGAAGACATATGCATAGCCTTTGTAGTAGGTGCCGGCGGCGGCAAAGCCTGCATTGATTCCCTCTGTTTTATAGGAACTTGCCAAAGCCAGGCTGGGACTCAACACCAACGTCACTATTGCTACTTTTAATAAGCTTTTCATTAATCCCTCCATGGGTTATGAATAGTCAACTACCACCCAATCTGAAAATTGGTGGATAGTGAAAAGCCCTTTCCCAGGGCTGCCTCAAGTGCGAGTGAATTTTGTGCTCCCAGTGCAATCCGAATGCCGGCAAGCCCGGCAAAATCAAAACTGGGCTTGAGAAACGCCTCGCGGTCGTAAACGACCTCTTCTCCCGAACTATAGTCGGTCTCGTCGTAGTCAACATGCTGACGGAACCCCTGATACCGGCCGCCGACGAACGGTACTATTCCACCCAGGTCAAGGTCAGCGACTAACCCGAAATTCCAGGAAAAAACGTCCTGATGCAATGTGTATTCTTCGGGAACCGCACCATCTTTATCCGGGTCGCTGATATGCAGGTTTTGCGTGGGCGTGAACCGAATCCCGGGTGAGGCTCGAACCGATAGACGCTTGTACACGGGAAGACTATAGTCAAGACCGCCCGAAAGATAGAATCCCGGCTCGTGGGTGTTAAAGAGCTGGTCGAGTGCGGTTTCATCGAGCGAGGTATAGGGGTAATCCACATCGTAGGTTTCAATCCTGGAAAAGCAAAGTCCGGCACCGGCATTCAGGTTGAGACCTTTAATAACCCTCAACCCTATCCCAAGACCGAAGTTGTAGGCGTGGTCATAGAAATTATAGTTGGCATTGTTCCAGCCGACATCCTCTTCGGTATATTTGTATTCGCTCAATCCGTCTTCGGTGTGCGTAACAATGCTCGCAGCCTGGAAATCGGCTTGCCAGTTCTCGTAGCCGTAGTCGGCATGGAAGCTGAGTCTTTCCAATGCCGAGCCCGGTAAGCCGGTCGGTAAGAGTAACCCCAGGCTCAGGGGTATGACGACCAACATTACTTTTTTCATTGTGCCCTCCTGAGTTTGATTTTTTTACTGCATCAAGACGAACTTTTTTGTGCTCTTGAAATCACCAGTAGCAAACCGGACAAAATAGACACCGGCAGGAAAAGCTCGGGCATCCCAGTTGGCCGTGTAGGAACCGGGATTCTTTATCCCGTTAACCAGCGCTTGTGCTAACTTTCCCGAGAGGTCATAGACTGTGAGGGTAACCGGAGAGCGTGCGGAGACTATATAGTTGATTGCGATGCCCGTTGTCGCTCGATTCGGAGAACCTACCAACAAATTTTCGGGCGGATTGCTCTGGGGAGTTTCCTCGATGCCTAATGGGCCCAAGGTTCCATCGTAGTTGATGTTCTGGGCATAGATATCAAATTCTTCTCCACCCTCGGGTGAATTGCGCAAATCGGTCCAAACACAAATCCACTGGTTGTGGACGAAATCGCTTGAAACCAGGTCATACTTCTCTTTGGGAGCCGACGATAGTGTTACTTTCCCTGCCGGCCAGAGGTATGCTCCGTCATTATCTAAGCGCATGGCTATAATATTAGATTGAAATGATGTGTCCGCTGGATTCATAATGAGAAATTCCTTCTGGTAGAAAACAGTGACGTCATTCCCTTGCCCTTTCTTGACGACGATATCCCAGCACATCGTATCTTTGCTTAACGGCTCGAAGACCTTTCCCGAATCACCCCAGACCTTTGTACCGGAAGCGGACAACTTCTGACCATATAGACCAAAATTATCATACCCATCGTAATGATATTCTTTCCAGAAGACAAACGATTCCTGGTTCGCTGGCAGGTAACACAGGTCAGCTTCACTGTGGCTATTGGCATACTGGATGGAAACTTCTATGCCGTTGACCGGCCACTGGATAGAACCGTCGGTATCAATGTGCTGGACAAAGACCGTGTTAGCATCCGAAGGGTAGACGGCAGTCCATAAAACGAGCGCCCCGCCCGAGCCATCGTTTTCCAATTTCGGCAAGATACCCGAGTTGACAGGCAACAAGTCACCGGTATCCACCTGGACCGCTTGTGCCCACAAAGGGCTGCCCGATGAATCCATCTTCTGGACAAAAATATGCATGGTTGAATCCGGGTCACTAAACCGGCACCAGGCGACAACGATATTGTCATCTTCGGTTCGCAACAGAGCATGCCTGTCGTTGTGCATGGTGTCACTAATCTGGATACCTGTCCCCCATTTGAGCTGGCCGGCGGGAGAGACGCGCTGCAAGCCGATTGATACTTTTCCCGGTTCAGGGTAATTTCTCCAGGCAAAAACAATATCCCCCGTTTCGGTGACAACCGCACTGGGCGAGAGGTTTTCGAACGTATCGTTGGTGAGCTGGATTCCGTCATTACCCCAGAGAAACTGTCCCTGGGTAGAAATGCGGTAGGCAAAAACATCGCTCGCGCCCGTTCTTTTGTCCTGATTAACGAGGACGGCGTTATTATCACGGTCAAGAACGAGTCCATAGTCGGTGGTCCAGGCCATTGTCGGTTTATCACTGATAAGCAAACCACCCGGAGCCCACAGTTTATTTCCATCTGCATCCAGACGCTGGAGATAGACATCAAATGGCGGCTGGAGATGCGAGAACCAAGATATGAAGCTTTCGCCGTTTTCATTGACGACGATTTTAGGTTGCACCTGCATGCCGCTGGTATCGCTGATAACAGTGTTGACCGTCGGGTCGTTGCTCCACTGGGCATACAATAAAGCTGGAAGCCAGATAGCTACTATAACCGCACATAGTTTACGAACCATTACGCTCCTCCTTTTGTGGTTTGGGACCTTTCTATCATTACATTAATGGAAAACCTTACTGGGATATTTCATTTGGATCACGCCACAATTTAATAAAAAAAACGAGTATGTCAAGAACCAAAACACCGTGATAATTATTTCTGTTTCACCACAACAACTCTTGACAAGGTAGTGTAAAGAGTTATCGTATGAAGCAGTGATAAGAAATTTCCAAAGAAATCTGAATGGCGCCGATAAAAAACTTCGGCACCTCAGCATCGTTCAAATTTCCTCGAGTATCCTCTTGTATCGGCAAAACTTTAGCGGTCATCAAATAAAACCTACAATCAGGAGGTAGATATATTGCGGCGCTGGTGTATAGCTACAGCCCTTGTGCTCGTCTCGTGGGCGAATTGCGCAAAAACTCCTAAGAAAGTGTTTGTTGTTTTCAGTTACCACCCAGAACATCCGTGGGTGGCAGAAGAGACAAAAGGTATGGAAGATGTCTTGAAGGACAAAGGACTCACGGTCGAAAAGTTCTATATGGATACGAAACGGCGGACGAGTCCGGAGTGGATGAAACAGATAGCCGATGATGCCATAAAAAAAATCGAGAAATTCAGACCCGACCTGGTGATGGTCTTTGACGACAATGCCTGTGAATTGGTGGCAAAGAAATACATCGGTAAAACTCTCCCGATTGTCTTTGCAGGCATGAACCGCGAGCCGGCGGATTATGGGTTCCCGACCAGCACTATCACCGGGGTAGTCGAGCGGGAACACTTTGAAGAAACAATCCATCTGCTCCAGCAGCTTTCGCCCGGTGTGAAAAAGGCTGCGATCCTGACTGAAAACAGCCTAACCTCCCAGGGCTTTGCCGACCGGGTAGAAAAAATCGTATCGCCGGTTGAGATTACCCACATCTACCAAATCGATGATTTCGGCGACTGGCAGGCAAAGGCGAAAGAACTCCAGACACAAGTCGACGCCATCGGTTTATTTGTCTATCACACTCTAAAAGAAAAGGGAAGAGAGACAAGCGTGCCGGCAGAAACGGTACTCAACTGGACACTCAATAACAGCCGGCTTCCCGAGTTCGCCTTTTTTAATTTCACAGTGCGGGGTGGAGCCCTGGGTGGAGTTACCCTGTCCGGATACGAGCAAGGCAAGACTGGGGCGGAAATTGCCCTCCAGATATTAAACGGCAAAAAACCCGCTCGAATTCCGGTCCAGTCTCCAAAACAGGGTAACCCGATGGTTAATGAAACGAGGGCGAAAGAGCTCAGGATAGGGTTGCCCGAAGGAATACTGAAAGAGGTGGAGGTTGTGCCCTAATACATTAAACCCTAATCCAGCGACAAGAAACCACGAGATTATGAAAATCCTATATTCTAAATCCGAAATCCTAAATAAATTCTAATCTTTCAAACTGTTTAGAATTGGGAAAATTGGGATTTAGATATTGTTTAGTCCGCCAAGAAGTGTGGCGGATTAGTGTTTGTGATTTAGAATTTTAATTAAATGTTGCGTGGTTATGTCTGGATTCTGGTTAAATTAAAAAACTCCAATCCGGCGGTAAAAATCATTGGATGTCGTTCGGGTTGGGGGTTGTTTTTTTAATTCGCCGGCCGAGGTATTGACAAACCGCCCGACCATTTATAAGATTCGAGCGTGAGCAGCAGACCAAAAATCTTATTGACCACCGTCTATCGTCGCTTTGCCAATGATTACTATGATTATTGGGGGGCGAATGCTACCACCCGTTTCCGGCCATCTCTTTTGCGTCACATCTCCTATGGCCTCCGCTTTTTAAAACAGAATGTGCCCGAGGTCGAAATTCTCGAATATCCGACCTGGCACGATTATCTCAAAAAGCTGCAGGAAGGCTGGGATGTGGTGGGCTTTTCGTTCTACTTAAACGAAGTCACGGAAATTCTTGAAATGGCTGATGCGGCACGGAAAGCCGGAGTTAAAGAACTCTGGGCTGGCAATTACGGCGCTTTAACCGACGGCATGGAAAACCACTTTGACCGGATTTTTTTAGGCCCGGCCGAGGAGACGTTAGCCACCATCTTCGGCCGGAAGCTCGACCGGCTGCGCCATCCGCCGTTACTGATGGCTTTACGGCTGGGTCCGTTCTGGACCCGGTATCGGATTGCCGGCATACTCTTCACATCAAGGAGCTGTCCCTACAAATGCGACTTCTGCCAGACCCCGGCCTTTTCGTCCAAACCGCAACGTATTTCATTGGAATCGATCGATGAGGTCCTGCG
>CAYHGV010000120.1:0-7269 GCA_964356135.1 uncultured bacterium | reverse complement strand
AAACGAGCTCACAAGTCGCTTAAAACAGGTGTTCACTTTCATTTGGCATATAACCGCTATATGGTATTATTTTATAACAACAACTTTCTCCGTGAATTCCTTAGCCTCGGTTTTAATTATCAGAAAATAAATACCGGAACTCATCCCTTTGAGATTAACTTTTAGCATTGCGCTTTTCGCCGTAAGCAGATAGCTTTCTTCTTTTACCAACTTTCCTGAAATGTCGTAGATTTTTATTCCATTCACGGGAGACGACGAACGAATGGTAAAAAAAGATTTTGCCGGCTGAGGATAAATTCGAAGTGTAGGGCGTAAGGCGCTCTCCAATTCCGACGAACGGGTAGAAATTACCCCAGATGCGCATGGTATTGTAGGTCTTTCCCCCAACTGTCCCGGCCCATCCGGAATAGGCGACCAAAACCTGGTTTCCCGAGCCACGAGCGAGTGCGGGCGCAGACTGATTTCCTTCCTCGGTTGATACCGGAAATGAATCAATCACCATACCGGCAGGATTAACCCGAGCACCATAGATGTCAGAATCCGTGCCATTTCCTTCTGTCCAAACTATAAAATAATTATTTCCATCGAAGGTCACAGATGGAGCGGATTGAATACCCGATCCAGTAGATAGCGCAATATAATCAGAGTCTAAGACAGCTCCCGTCTGACTAAGCCGGGAACCATAAATAGCGCCATTGTTCTGCCAAACCACAAAATAGTTAGTTCCATCAAAGGCTACAGATGGTTGTTTTTGCTCCCCCGATGCTGGAGCATAAGCGATACTCGTATCAATGAGAAACTCACCCGATTGTTCAGTTGAATTATGGGAGACTCGTTCGACGACCTCGGTCACATTGAATGGCGTCTCAATGGTTTGTGGAAATCCCCCTCTCTTCTGCGCTTGCGCTACTCCTCCTATAATAAAAACCACCACTAATAAATATTTTTTTACCATACCCCCTCCTCATGCTGATACTAATTTCTCACTCTCATGTTCCGGGCTAAAAATAGCAGCCCAAGTCCTATTATTTGATACTATGAACACGATTTGCCGGAATGTCTAGGCGAACCGGATAAGACAGAATTCATTGACAACCCGTCCGTTTCTTCTACTATTATAGCCCTATGAGGGCATTCGTTACCTTGATGCTGGTCGTAGCCAATATCGCCTTTAATGTCGTAAGTAATGTCGGCTTTAAAAAATCTTCCCTCTGCTATCAGTGGCAGGGTTTTTTAAGTTGGCAAATCGTCGGCAATCTCGCCGGTTTCTTATCGGTCATCGCCTTCACCTTTCTCCTGCGCTACATCAGCATGAACCTGGCGTTAGCGGTCCAGTTCGGAATCGGTTTTGTTTTTGTCCAGGTCATCGGTGCCCAGCTTATTTTCAAAGAAGCGATTACGATTGCGCAGTGGCTGGGGGTAAGCGTAATCTTTTTGGGTATTCTCCTCATCGCGCTGGGACGACCGGCGGTATAATCTTGTGCCGACGGATAATTGAATGGTCGATTGACCGGATTGACGATGCCCTTCTCAACCACTACCAAATTTTTATTTTCAATCCCGACCCCACCTGTCTGCTCCGCCTCGCCCTGAGCACAAGCCCGGGCGATATAACCCTCTCCTGCGGCACCAAAGTCCACAAGGGTGAACCGGTCGGCGAATTCCATCTCTGGAATGAGCATATTCCCAAAATACCTTCCCAGGGCGCAGACTTTGCCTGGGGTTTAAAAGCCTATCATCTCTTACACCGCTCTTTTATAATGCTCGCCCAGTACCTCGAACGCGACCACCGGTTCGACGAAATTAAGGCATTTAAAGGGGAATGGACCTTTCTCCCGAGCCTCGTCCAAAACTATAACATCAGCCTCGCACACCGGCTCGGGTTCGAGGTCGTTCCCAAAAACTACTTCCCGCGCCGGTTCAACAAATTCAAAGAATTCTGGGAGAATCTCTTTTCCTGGGCGCTCGTCTGGCGCTACAATCCCCGGGGGCTGCGCGGCCGGAATTTACTCCGCTCTCAGCGCCACTGGCTCTGGATGTCGCGCTCGACCTTGACCAAATTGATTACCGAAGTATGATATGAAAGTATGAAATACATAAAAGTTTTTACCCCTCTTTGTATCGCTCAGCTTTTATTCTGCTGCGGCTACTCAGCCCGCTCGCTCTTGCCGTCGTATTTGAAGACCGTCGCCATTCCGTTGGTTGCCAACCAGACGATACGGCCGCGCCTGGGCGAACAGTTGACCGAACAGCTCATTCAAAAATTCAACCAGGATGGGCATCTCCGGGTCACCAGTGGCACCCAAGGCGACCTGGTCATGGAATGCCGAATTACCAACTTCACCAAAATTCCTCCTGCCTATGACGCTACCCAACGGGTCTATGCCTGGAGGATTACGATCGATGCCCAGGTAAAATGCCAGGACCTGGTGCGCTACGAAACCCTCTGGGAAGGACCGGTCAATGGCTGGGTAACCTATGACCCCAATACCCAGACTGAAGACGATGGCATTACCGGGGCGATCGAGAAACTCTCGGACGAAATCATCCGTAAAACCATCACCGCCTGGTAAACAACAATTGTAATTGGTAATTGGTGAATGGTTAAAAGAATAAAAATAACCATTGATAAAATCGCCTACGGTGGGAGCGGGATCGGCCGTTACCAGGATATGGTTGTTTTTGTCCCGTTTTCAGCGCCCGGCGATGAACTATCGGTTACAATCATAGAAGAAAAAAAGAGTTACTGGCTTGGAGAAATCGATACCATTATCACCCCCTCTTCCTTTCGCGTCCAGCCACCGTGCCCGTATTTCATGGTCTGCGGCGGCTGCCAGCTCCAGCATCTGGGCTATGAGTTTCAATTATCGATAAAAAAGAGCCTGGTCGAAGATGCACTCAATCGACTGGCGAAACTTACGCCCGTGGTCCGGGAGCCGCTCGGAATGGCCGAACCCTGGCGTTATCGAAATAAAACCCAGTTCCCGTTGGGCTTTGGCAAAGATGTCCAAATCGGCTACTACCGGCGGGGAACCCACCGGGTGATCAATATCGAATCCTGCCTCGTTCACCCGCCCGAGTTCGACCGCCTTTCGGAATTTCTAAGAACCAGCATTAAAAGGGCGCGTGAATTCATTTATCGCGAAAAGGATCATACCGGCAATCTTCGCCACATCATAATCCGCAAAGGTTTCGGGACCGGCGAATGTTTATTGATCGCGGTCACGAAAACCGGTCAACTCCGTGCCGGGGTTTATAACGATATCCGGGACGAGTATCCGGAAATCATCGGAGTGGTGCAGAATGTCAATCCGGAAAAGACCAACCGGATTCTGGGCAGCCGGTACAAGACGCTCGCGGGCAGGGCGTTCTATCAGGAGAAACTGCTCAACAAAAAATTTCAAGTTTCCGCCGGGTCGTTTTTCCAGGTCAACACCCAGCAGACCGAAACCGCGTTAAAAACCATCCTTGAATTTATGAATCCCTCCGGTAGCGAAGAAATCGTCGACCTCTTTGCCGGCGTAGGCACCATCGGCATAACCGTGTCGCCGTTGGTGAAACGAGTAATCGGTATCGAAATCGACCCCAATGCAATTAACGACGGACGGGAAAATTTGAAATTGAACGGGGTCCGAAACATGGAACTTGTAGCCGGCGCTGCGGAAACGGCTATCTCGAGATTGAACCGCTGCGATGTCCTGCTCCTCGACCCTCCGCGCAGAGGGTGCACCGAAGCACTCCTCAAAGAAATCGCCCGATTAGCCCCAAAAAAAATAGTGTATGTTTCGTGCAATCCTACGACCCTGGCGCGCGATCTGTCGATCTTAGCGACCTCGGGCTTTCAAACCGTTGCCATTCAACCAATCGACCTGTTCCCCCACACCTACCATATCGAAACCATCGCCTGTATCGAAAAAATAGATTTAACCACAAAGCACACAAAGATCACAAAGCAAAAATTCTTATAATTCTTTAATTTTTAAGTTTTTCCCTTTGTGTGCGCCCCATTAGATTACCTGATCTTTAATAATGATTGGTATTTAATGGGGAGCGCTTTGTAGTTAAAAATAACTTTTTCCATTTCTCCTTTAACCAAGGATTGACAAGGTTCGAACTTTTAGTATGATAATGCCATGAAAAAACTGATACTTATTCCTTTATTCTTTCTTGCCTGTTCAGAAGCACCGAACGTTTTACCCAAACCGACCGATCGGATTGTCCTTGCCGAGTTTTTCACCGATGACGGCTGAGCATTCTGTGCGGCTGCGGAGCAGTCGCTCGACAGCTTATCGGCGATTCTGGGTGATTCGCTGGCAATCGTATCCTATCACAAAACCTTCAGTCCTTCGGAAATCGTCGAACCCCGCGCTCAATACTACCAGGACCCCCTTACCCCGACCCTGATATTTGACGGTACCGATCCGGTCTTCGAATCCGACGAAACCAAGTACTTCGCGACCTTCCAGCAGCATTACACCGTCGCCAAATCGATCGAGCCCTATTTCAACCTCTCGTTGAATGCAACCGCCACCAGTGCCACCGGCAGCGTCCACCTGAAAATTGTCACCGCCGATACCCTGCCCGCTGATTCGTTGGTCGCGTTCGTCAGTATCTGCCAGAATGATACGCCCGGGGTGTTGAAGAATTTTAACTATGTCTGCCAGAACCTCTTTTCCTTCCCGATACTCCTCGTCTATCCGGACAGTCTCGACACCACGATCAGCTTCAATCATTCAATTCCCCTTGACAAAATGAACGCGGTCGCCTTTGTTCAAGGAATGAACGGCCAAAAAATCATGCAAGCGATAACCAAAAAATTTGAGGAGGCGAAATGACGAAAATAATCTTTGCTCTGACGATCTGTTTGGTGTGCACCGCCTACGCAAGCACCGCCAGCACCCCGGATGCGCCCAATTTTAGCCTCACCGACATTAACGGCAAACCCGTCATTCTCGATTCGCTGCTCGCCCGAGGTCCGGTCTTTATGAGCTTCTGGGCATTGTGGTGCAAGATGTGTATCAAAGAACTCGATGCATTAATGCCATATTTTAAAGAATTGAACGCCCAGGGCATCAATCTCCTCGCGATCAGTCAGGATAAATCACGGTCGGTGCCTCAGGTAAAACCGTTCGCTAAAAGCCATAAATGGGAGTACGTGGTTGTGCTTGACCCGGACAACATCATGCGCGACCTCTACAATGTTCAGGCGATGCCGACCAGTTTCATTATCGACCAGAACAAAAAGATTGTCTTCACCCACCAGGGTTTTAAACCGGGCGATGAACAGAAGATTGTCAATAAAATACGCGAGCTCTGTACCCCTGGCTCTACCAAATGAACCTGAAACCATGGCTGGTGCTGCTCGCCCTACCGGCGCTGGTCCAAGCCGTCGATGTCCGGGTCAGCGGTTCCAACCACGCCGAGTACTGGGTCTTCGTTGATCCCTCATTAGACAGTCTCAACTATAAAGAACACCTGGAAAACAAGTTAAAATTAGCGGTCAACGCCGGCGATGTTACCCTCAAAGGCGTTTTTTTTCTATGGCAGCCGTCACTCCCCAATCCCGGAAAATTGACCTATCTCGACTACACTGCCCAATACAATCGCGAGCCGATCAATCTCCTCTTCGGTCGTTATTATACGACCTTCGGCCGCGGCCTGGTGCTCAACGCTTTTCTGGACGAAGACTTTCGTAACGACAATTCGCTCTACGGGTTGAAAACCGATTTCCAGTATCTCAAAAGCCGGGTCACCCTGGTTGCCGGCAAACCGCGAAACATTTTTTTTGAGCAGAACGAGTATTTCATAAAAAATGACACAACCGACCAGATCAAAGGCATCAATCTTGAAACCGACCTTATCCCCCATCTCAACCTCGGCGGGCGTTATGTCCGGGTGAATCGGAAGGTCGATCTGACCCCGAAGGCGTTTACTGAATTATTTGGCGGCTCGATCGGAGCGATGATCGGACCCTGGGACGGCTATTTCGAATACGGACGGCTCTGGGGTTCCCATCCGGCGATCGGCGGCAGATTGCAGGGCACCGGCATCCTCCTCACCACCAGCCTTTCATTAACCGGTTTTGGTCTTTCATTGCAGTATATGGATTATGATACGATCGGTTTCGGCGGAGCCGGTTATCGCTACAATGAACCGCCGACACCGATTAAATCCGGTATCTCGGTCAACCGCGGCATTGATGAACGGGGTTTCGGCGGTACCCTGGCGGTAACGCCCATCAGCCTGCTAACCGGTGAAATCAGTTACAACCAGATCAAAACCCATGACGGGCGCAGCGGTGTTATCGAAAGCGTCACAAAACTTACCGGCCGTCCTTCGGAACGGATAGAAATAATCGGCGGGCTTGAATATCTCCTCAAAGACAAGATAGAATTACCGATCGACCGAAAAACTGAGTTGAAACCAAATATCGAACTCACCTACGACCTGGGCCCGGTATTTATCGAAACCGGCTACGAGCATACCTTCATAACCAGCGATACGAGTAGTTACTACGACCACAGTCTATCGTTCTCCGTGGGCAAACCCGAGCTGTTCGTTCTTTCTCTCCGCTACGAACGGCGGAACCGCGTCCCTGCCTGGCTTGTCGATAAACTCGGTACCGAAACCAATTGGCCGCTCGCCGAATTGAGCCTCGACCTCACCAACCGGCACAATCTGCGAATCCGGGTCGGCGGAGAAAAAGGAGGCCTGGTCTGCTCGGGCGGCGTCTGCCGATTCGAAGAACCGTTCCGGGGTGTCAAGCTGGTCTTTACCAGCATCTTCTAAAACCGGAGGAAGGAGCGCAATGTTAAAAAAAGTTGTCCTCGCCATCATTTCCATCTTCATCCTCGTTTTTATCGCCGGTATCTTCTACGGCGGCAAACTCGGCGATTTTATTGAAACCGAGAGTGTTGGTTCGGTTATGTGTCTCTCCTGTATGGGCATTGAATAATAATTACTAATGCTGAAACGCATCGTCCAGGTCATTGCCACGATAATTCAAAATTCTCATATCCCCTTTCTGTTCACCGGCACGATCTACCAGGGAGCACTCAAGCAGGCGTGCGTCCCGATTCTCAATTGCTGGGGTTGTCCGCTCGCCTGGTATTCCTGCCCGCTCGGCGGTTTGCAGCATTTTATCGGATTACGGCAAATCCCGTTTTATATCCTCGGTCTATTTGGAACGGTCGGCATGGTCGTCGGCCGAATGTCCTGCGGCTGGGTATGTCCGTTCGGATTTTTACAGGACCTGTTATATAAAATAAA
>CAYHGV010000119.1:0-7334 GCA_964356135.1 uncultured bacterium | reverse complement strand
TGTTTATTAAGGAATTTGTGACACTATTTCCAAAAAATCACGCAGGATTCAGGTTCAACTATCCTTGACAGTTCTGAAATAACCGGGATAATTCTTCCGTTTATGATCAAAGTCGAAAATTTGGCGCGGAATTTCAACGGCCTCTGGGCAGTCGATGGGGTTTCGTTCGAGGTGAACGAAGGTGAAGTGTTCGGTTTTTTGGGTCCGAACGGTGCGGGTAAGACGACAACGATCAAGATGCTCTGCACGTTACTGCGGCCATCGAGAGGCAAAGCGTGGATTGCCGGTTTCGATGTCGTCAAGGAACCGCACAAGGTGCGTCGGTCGATCGGCATTATCTTTCAAGACCCGAGTCTGGATGATCGGTTGACCGCGTATGAAAATCTCCGGTTTCATGGCTTTATTTATAAGGTCCCCAAAAAAGAACTGAATGAACGGATTGGACAGGTGTTAGCGATGACCGAGCTCGAAGAGCGGCGGTCGAGCCTCGTCCGTTATTTTTCCGGCGGAATGAAACGGAGGCTGGAAATTGCCCGCGGGCTTCTCCATGCACCCAGAGTTTTATTTCTCGATGAACCAACCCTGGGTTTAGACCCCCAGACCCGGAGCCGGATATGGGATTATCTCAATACGCTGCGGCGGTTGAAAAAATTGACGATATTTCTGACGACCCACTATATGGACGAGGCGGAGAACTGCGATCGAATCGCCGTCATTGATTACGGGAAAATTATCACCCTCGATACGCCCGATACCCTGAAACGAATGGTGCGGGGTGATATTGTTTCCGTCCGGACCGCGAACGATGAACAGGCGGAAAAAGAGATCGGCGAGCGCTATCAAGTAGCTGTCAAACGCGATTCGACCGGGCTTCACTTTGAAATGGAAAACGGTGAGGAGTTCGTTCCCCGGTTGGTGAAAGACGCGCAGATTCCGATTCAGGCGGTCAGTGTCCGCCGACCCACGCTCGACGATGTCTTTTTAAAATTGACCGGCAGAGAAATTCGGACTGAGGCCGCATCGAATAAAGACCACTTACGGACCCGGATGCGCTTTCAGAAAGGGATGCGGTGAAACTACGAAAACCACGAATTCGCCTCGAAGCGAGGCGACACGAATGACAGCGAATGTACACGAATAATGAATTGGACGATAGGGTAGATTAAATGGACTGGCAGACAATTTATATCGTCTGGCTGCGCGATTTAATACGCTATTTCCGGCAGCGCAGCCAGCTCTATGGTTCGATCGTCCGGCCGATTCTCTGGTTGTTTATCTTGGGCATGGGGTTACGGCCGTCGTTCAAAACCGTGGGTGGATTCAACTATACCCAGTTCATCTTTCCCGGGATTATTGCGATGGCGTTGATTTTTACCGCTATCCAATCGGCGATTTCGATTATCTGGGACCGGGAGTTCGGGTTTTTAAAAGAGCTGCTGGTGGCGCCGGTGCCGCGTACTGCGATCGTCCTGGGCAAAGCGTTTGCCGGCAGCACCCTGGCGGTGATGCAGGGGAGTATCGTTTTACTCTTCAGTCTGCTGGTTAAGGTGCCGATAACCTGGTATGCGATTCTCATCCTGGTGCCGTTGATGTTTTTAATTGCGTTTGCCCTGACGAGCATCGGCATCATCATTGCGGCACGAATGACTTCGTTTGAAGGGTTCGGCACGATCATGAATTTTATCATTATGCCGATGTTCTTTTTGAGCGGAGCGATGTTTCCGCTCGCCGGACTGCCGAAATGGCTGAAAATCATCGTCCAGATAAATCCACTGACCTACGGGGTTGACTGCATCCGAAAGGTGATGCTCGGCATATCTTCTTTTTCGTGGGTAGTCGACCTCGGATTCCTGGTCGGATTCAGTGTGCTTGCGATTTCGTTAGCGATTTTTTTCTTCAATCGCGGGGAGTATTAGACTGCGCTTAACTGCAAAGTGCAAAATGAAAAATGCAAAATAAAGAGACGAGGGAATAATTGCAACCACTGAAGACACAGAAAAAAGATTAACCACAGATGAACACGGATAGATACAGATGAACACAGGTGAAACATAATTTGATGCGGCGCGTCCAAAACAGAGAATGGACGCGACATAGATTGACCAATGGGAAATCAAATGCGAAGCATAGATTGAGTCCGCCATGCACCTTGGCGGACGAAATCAACCACCGAAGACACAGAAAACACTGAGAAGAAATCAAATTTTTTGATTTGTTAGGGGAAGTCACTATGGTCACCGCTCTAAGCGATAACAAAATCGATGCCGGAGAAGCCGGGCAGAAGTTAAAAAAAGCGGTTTTTGCCGGTGGTTGTTTTTAGGAGTCGGTCGGAGAACATCCTCCGGGAAGGGTGGTGGTGATCAATAATTGGGACCTTTCCTCTATATGCATTAAGTGCTAAAGAAAGGTGGCAACTGCGCATCGTTTGAAGGATATTATTGGAGAAAATTCAATTCTGGAATTTTCCTCGTTCAGTATTCCGACCGACTCCTCGTGCATGGAATCGCCGTTCGAGAAGATCCCGGGTGTAATTGAAGTGAATGCCGGGTATACGGGCGGAGAGACCAAAAACCCGAGCTATGAAGAAGTGTCGAGCGGCAGGACCGGCCATTTTGAGGCGGTCGAGGTTGTCTACGACCCCCACGAGGTAAGCTTTAAGGAAGTGCTTGCGGTTTTCTGGCAGCAGATCGACCCGACCGATGAGGCGGCCAGTTCTGCGATCGGGGCAGCGAGTGTAGTGTTACCAGCATTTTTTACAATAAACATCGAGAGTATTTGTTAAGGTATATAGAAAACACTACACTACTACCGGACTGCGATTTTCTACGGCGACGAAAAAGAAAAAACAATCGCCGAGCAATCGAAGCAGGAACTCGAACAGTCAGGCCGATTCTCGAAACCGGTTGCCACCCAGATTCGACCGCTGACCGAATTCTATAAAGCCGAGGAGTATCACCAGGATTACCATAAAAAATGTTCACTCCACTACCAGAGCTACCGTTCCGGTTCAGGCCGTGACCGGTTTATCGAAAAAACCTGAGGGAAGAATGAAGCGTAAGAAGAAGGAATACTCCCAGCCGAGTGCGAAGCAATACCGGGAAATTCGTCGGGCGTTCGAACGTTTAACCCCTCTCCAGTTTAATGTCACCCGGAAGAACGGAACCAAACCGCCGTTTGACAACGAATACTGGGATAATCACCGTCCGGGGATCTATGTCGACATCGTTACCGGCGAACCGCTCTTCAGCTCGCTGGACAAGTTCGATTCGGGCTGCGGCTGGCCGAGTTTTACCAAACCGATCGCACCGAAAAAAATCGAAACCAAACCCGACCCGAGCTACGGTATGGTTCGCACTGAAGTGCGGAGTAAAAACGGGGATTCCCACCTCGGGCATGTTTTTCCGGACGGACCACATCCATCCGGTTTGCGTTACTGCATCAATTCTGCCGCTCTCCGTTTCATTCCCAAAGAAGATTTGAAAAAAGAGGGCTACGAAGACTATCTGTCTTTGTTCGAAAACGAAGGACGGTAAAGACAGCGATACATTGTGGGAGTGACTTCCAGTCGCGAAAATCACCTATTTTTTAGTTGCAAAACAGGATTTTTCAGGTTTTACATCATTCCCGGTTTTTTATTTTGGGCGGCAAATTCGACAACCCGGGCAATGCGCCGTTGTCGGGTATCGGGTTTTTTGGCGTCGGTAATCCACCAGATGTACATCTTGCGATGGCTCGGCGCAAACCGGTTGAAGTTTTCTGATGCCTTTTTGTTTAGGGCGAGTGCCGTCCGTAAATCGGGCGGGGAAGGAATTTCCGTTCGCACCGGTACCCGCTTCGCTTTCCCGGTTTTGATTTCGTTGAAGAGTTTCAAGCCCGCTTCGGTCATCGAGCCGTGAGCAATCATCTTCTTTACCCGCCGTACGTTCGATGCCGCCCAGTGGCTGCCCGATTGCCGCGGGGTGAATTTCTGGATATAGCGCTCGAGGAGTGTGTCGGAGGACCCCACTGGAGAATGAACGGTGGGAGATAAGAGCCGACATAATACCTTTTTGAGATATTCAGTGGAGAAGATAGGTGTTACTGTGCCTCTTTTGAAGAACAAGATGGAAGAAAATTCAAATTTGAATTTTCTTCATCCAGTATTCCGACACACTCCTATATCGAGCCGGCGGACGGTCGTGTCGATCCAGCCAAAACAGAGCGCTTCTTCGACGGCATTATTATAGTGGATGCTCGGCTTGCCGGTGTGTTTTTTATAATAGACGAGCCAGATTTCTTTCTTTTTGTCGTGATTTTTTTCTAACCACTGCCGCCACGCTTGACGGTCGGCGAAAGCGAGTAGTGCCGGCAAGCGATTAGTTTTCATGAAATTTTACCACCGATGAATCGGAGATAAACACAGATATTTTATAGTTTTTTCTATCTCGCCGTTTTTCGGTGTGATCCGTGCCTTCCGTGGTTTATTAGAATTTATCAGTGTTAATCCTTTTTTATATCCCTGTTCATCTGTGGTTGATTTTTAAAAATATTTACCCATTACCATTGCCGGTTTCATCCGGTGGTTATAGTTTATTCTGCTCGATTTAAAAGTCATTGATTATTATCTCCAGTTTAATCGGAAAGTCAATCGGGGTTGAAAAATATTCCTGTTGACGGAGCTAAGTTTCGGAATACAATGTGGGCAAAAAAGGAGGCGGAAATGAAGACTGTTGGCGCGCGAGTCGTAAAAGTTATTATCTGGTTAGTTCTGCCCATAACTATGTTCGTATCGGTCGGGTGTCCATCTCAAGAAAAAAGTGAATTGACGGTGTATGTATCGAACAAGGGGTTGGATACACTGAACATCGAAGATTACTTCCTGGTCGTTGGCGATAGTGTATCGATGTGCATTTTCGAACCGGGCGAGGTTGGTCTCACCGAAGATTTTCAAATCTGGCGAGAAGCGGCAGGTACGATCGGGACGCTTAAAGTAAAATACGCCCACGAGGTCGCCAGCGGTCTAAAAACCGCCGCCATCGTGACACTGCGAGAACCCACTGCCAATAACTTCGAGGCAACAATTACCAGGGGCGCCGAGTACATCGAGGCTACCTACACCCCGGCAACCCGGTAAAATCATTAATGAATTGACGACCGAACCGGGAGTCAACCGGTGATTAAGGTAACCGATTTAACCAAACAATTTCCCAAGGTGTTAGCGGTCGATCATATCAGCTTTGAGGCTAAGAACGGCGAGGTCTTTGGGTTGTTGGGCCCGAACGGTGCCGGCAAGACGACGACCATCCGGCTTATTCTCTCGATTATCAAGCCGACCTATGGTTCGATCGAGATTGACGGTGTCGATGCGTCGAAAAATTCCGAAGCGGCACGCGCAAAGATCGGTGCGGTGCTGGAAGACAACGGTGTCTATGACCGGCTCAGCGCCTGGGAGAATGTGGCGCTGTTCGGTGAATTGAACGGCATGACTCCCGACCGGCTGAAACCACGGATAGAAGAATTGTTCAAGCTGCTGGAGATGGGCGAGTTCGCTCATCGCCGTGCCGGCAATTTTTCGAAAGGGATGAAGCAGAAGGTGGCGGTTGCCCGGGCTTTGGTCGCCGACCCGCCGATTCTTCTGCTGGACGAGCCGACCGCCGGTCTGGATGTGATAACCAAACGGTCGATTCTCGATTTTGTAAAACAGGAGAAAGCCCGCGGTAAGTGCATCCTCTATTCGACCCATATCATGAGCGAAGCGGAGGAGATCTGCGATCGGGTGGCAATCATCCACCATGGCCAGCTGCGCGCGGTTGGCACCATTCCGACCTTGAAATCGAAAGTCCACCGAGACAAATTGGAAGACGTCTTCATGACCCTGGTCCAGGAGTGACGAAGAAGATGGATAAACTTAGATTTTGCCCTCGAAATGAAAATGCTCGAGACTCCCTGATGCACATCGTGTTCGGTGCACTATTGCCTGTCGCTGTTTCCCGCCGATTCTCCGAATTTCGTGATTTTGAAATTTCGTGGCTTTCGTGGTAAAATGATTTTTTAGAGGAGTGAGATGCGAACCATCAGCTTAATCTTCAAAAAAGAGCTCAAGAATGCCCTGCGCGACCGTAGAACGCTTATCTCGGTCGTAATTATACCCCTGGTTGTTTTTCCGATACTCGGCACGCTGCCGATGGCGCTGATCGGACGTCAGGAACGGAAGGTTCAGGAGCAGCAATCAAAGATTGCCGTCGTCGGTGCTGACTTTCCCGAGCTGACCGATTTTCTGCAGTCGACCGGTCGGTTTGTGTTTGTGAGCGAAACTAATCCTACTCAGGCGTTACAAACGGGCAACCTGGACTGTGTCGTGAAAATCTTTAATGGTCTCACGCCCGACAGCAGCGCGCGCGTCCTTTTGTCGTTCGATGCGACCCGGGCGAGCTCACGGGGAGCGGTGGATAAGATTCGGTTGGCGCTCCGAAGCTTCACCGATAGTATTGTTGCCGAGCGTTTGGGAAAAATCGGAGTCGATCCGGCTATCTTACAACCGGTCAATCTGGAAGTCGAGAACCTTGCGAGCGGACAGCGGCTGGGTGGATTCATCGTCGGCGGGCTCATCGCGATGATGGCGGTCATCGGCATCATCTCGGGCGCGATGGTGATGGCGATCGATTCGACCGCGGGCGAAAAAGAACGAAAGACGCTCGAGGTGCTGCTCGCTTCGCCGGCTTCGAGGACCGACATCGTCATCGGCAAGTATCTGGCAGTGCTCTTGATGGGAATGGTAACGGTCATTCTTATGACCGCTGGTTACGGCGCTTCGTTCGCGATCGGCTTTCGTTTCCTGCCCGGTGCCGAGATCAGCCTTTCGATCAACGCGTCGGTTCTGCCGGTGATTCTCCTTGCGATGCTCTTCACCGCCGCATTCATCTGTGCCCTGGAGATGGCGATTGCGATCTTTGCCCGCAGCTACCGCGAAGCGCAGAGCTACCTCACGCCGTTGCCGATTCTTGCGGTCCTGCCGGTCATCTTTCTTCAGACCGCCGGTCCCCACCCTGCCGGATTTCTCTTTTATGTTCCGATCCTGAACACGATGCTTTTGATTCGGGAACTGTTGATGGGAATCAGCAATTCGGGACATATCATGTCGACCTTGGTTTCGCTCGGCGCCTGTGCCCTCATCGCCCTCCGCTTTGCGTTTACCATCTTCAAGCGCGAGGCGGCACTACTGCGGTAATGGAATTTACTGTAAGTCTCTGATTTTCAGGGGGTTTTCGGTTTTGGGTTTAGCTTAGTCGGTTATGTAATATGGTAGTGTCAAGACTTTTGTGTAATTTACTCGGGGTTCCATAAAAGGCGTCCTT
>CAYHGV010000118.1:0-7621 GCA_964356135.1 uncultured bacterium | reverse complement strand
CAATGAAGCCAAGGCATTGGGGATTGAGTTTGGGGTTCCGGCGTTTCAATGTAAAACGCTCATCCGGCAGCACGGGGTCGAGGTCTATTCGTCCAACTATGCGCTGTATGGTGATATGTCCGAACGGGTGATGGGGACCCTTGCCCAGTTTACGCCCGAAATGGAAGTGTATTCGATTGACGAAGCGTTTCTTTCGCTCACCGGGTTTCCGGTCCTCGATAGTACCGCCTATGCCCGGCACATCCAGGCGACCGTCAAGCACTGGACCGGAATTCCGATATCGATCGGGATCGGCCCGACCAAGACCCTTGCCAAGGTTGCCCATAAAATTGCCAAGCGCAACCCTGATTATGCCGGGGTGTTCGATATTACCGACCATCCCCGGCTCGATGAGTTGCTCGACAGCGTAGCGGTAGCCGATGTCTGGGGTGTTGGCGGTCAATATGCGAAGCTTCTCAACCGCAATGGCATCTCGACCGCGCTCGAGCTGAAACATGCTCCCGACCGATGGGTGAAAGAGCATATGACCGTGGTCGGGCTGTGGACGGTGTTGGAATTACGCGGCGAATCGTGTATTCGGTTGGAGCAGGCACCGGTTCCGAAAAAAGGGATCGTCAGTTCCCGGTCGTTCGGCAAACCGGTCACTACCCTGGCTGAGCTGAAAGAGGCACTGGCGTCGTATGTCACCCGGGCAGCGGAAAAATTGCGCGCTCAGAGATCAGTTGCTTCTTGGATTCATGTTTTTGTAGCAACCAATCCCTTTAAAGACGAACCGCACTACGCTAATTTTTTCACCGCCCGGCTGCCGGTTCCGACCGCCGATACTCCGGAGCTGGTTCAGGCTGCCGAGCAAAACTTGAAAAAAATATTCAAACCCGGCTATGGGTATATCCGCGCGGGGGTTATGCTCACCGGTATTGTTGCGGGAAATCAGATTCAAACGAATTTGTTCACTCCCGACTATTATGATAGTGAACGGAGGAAAAAACTGATGAATATTATTGACGAGCTCAACGCAAAATATGGCTCGGCGACCGTCCGCTATGCGGCGGCGGGAATCGATCAACCCTGGAAAATGCGTCAGGCGCACCGGTCGTCCCGCTTTACCACCCGCTGGCAGGAACTTCCGGTGGCGAAAGCAGTATCAAAGGGCAGGTGAGGAAAATTGAGCGCACGAGGCAAGAACAACCGTGAAAGGAGCATTGGTATGAAGGCAATCGTCATGGTTATCATGGGAGCAGGAGTGGTAAGTTTCTTTTTGACACGAAGCGAAGCAGCCGAGGTCAAACAGCGCGGCATCGAAATCGAAGCCGGAGCGGTCTTCAGCGGTTACAACACCATTCGCATCCCGCGTGATACCGGCAGCACTCTTTCGCTTACCGATGAATTGACGACCAAGCCGGCTTCGTTCTTTCGGGCACGGGGCAGTTATTACATCAAGCGGCATATGGTTTCGCTCCTGTTCGCACCGCTCGTGCTCACCGCCACCGGAATCGTCCACCGCGACATTAGTTATGCCGGGACCGTTTTTCCCGCCGATAGCCTGCTCCAAGGGGAATACCGCTTCGACTCCTATCGTCTGACCTATCGCTATACCTTTGTCGACCGTCCGGGCTGGAATTGCGGTATCGGGGTGACGGCAAAAATCCGTAATGCCGCAATCAAAATCGAAAAAATTGTTGGTCAACGACTGATGGCAGAAAAGACCAACATCGGATTCGTGCCGCTGGTGAATTTTCATTTTGAGAAAAAATTCAAGGCGGGCAGTATCTACCTTGACGGCGATGCCCTTGCCGCTCCCCAGGGCAGAGCGGAAGACATTTTCGTCGGCGGCAAGCTCAATCTTGGCCCGGATGTTGGATTGATCGCGGGCTACCGGATGCTCGAAGGCGGTTCTGACGTTGCCGAAGTTTACAGCTTTGCGCTCTTCCACTACGCCGCGCTTGGGCTCCGGGCACGATTTTAAAAGAGGAGAATGCATGAAGATTCGGGTTCTCTACTACTCACGGTCGGGTAATACCCGCAAGCTCGCCGAAGCGGTTGCTCGGGGGGCGGAGAAGGTCGAAGGTGTCACTGCGCTTTTGCGCTCGGCGTCGGAGGTGACGAAAGAGGAGTTTGTTGGTTCAGCCGGCATCATTGCCGGTTCGCCGGTCTACTTTGGAACGATGGCGGCGGAATTAAAAGCGGTGTTTGATAAGTTTGTCGGTGTGCGCCGAGCAATCGAAGGAAAAATCGGAGCAGCGTTTGTCACCGCCGGCGATGACGCCGGCGGCAAAGAGACGACGATCATTTCCATCATCCAGGCGATGTTGATTTACGGGATGATTGTGGTCGGTGACCCGCTCGATGCCTCGGGCCACTACGGCGTCTCTTCGACCGGTGCACCGGATAAGGGAACCCTCGAAAACGGAGCGAAACTCGGCCGGCGGGTGGCGATGCTGGCAATCAGGCTCGCGACGAAGAAATCCGCAAACCACGAGCGGTAAGTAAAGGAAGGATTCAAATGAGGAATCGATCAATAGTCGTTTTGTGCCTGCTTGTATTCTCGTATGGCTATTCAGTTGCCGGGGAAGCGAACGCGCCGGGGAGCGAAGCGCACTATCTTCCGAGCAATAATCCAGACTACAAAACCGCAGCCAACGCCCGGTTTAATTTCTGGTTCGATATTCCCAAAACCTGGCAGGCGTTCGACCGGTCGAAAAATGGCGACGGGTATTTCATTGTTCCCGACCGCGGGAATCCCGGTATCGATATAAGAATCTACGGTTCAGAGAAGACGCTCTCTGACCGTGATTATTATGCCATGCTGACCCTTGATGGCGGTACAATAGAAAATTTTCGATTCGGGGATGGCAGAAAGGGGAAGCAGATCATCGTTAATGGCGAACGGTATTTTATTCGCAACCAAGCAGAGAACCGGATCGTGCTGTATATCCAGGCTTCTCAAGATTGGTTTAAATCCAATATCGATAGTATCCAAACCATTGCCCGAAGCATCCGACCAGAGCACCGGCGGTAGCGCCGTTTTTAATTCAAGGTAGCGGTTACGGTTTCACGGTTGAGCGATGAAGGCGGGTGAGAGGAAAACACTAAAAAATCTCGCGCAGCCCTCACATTAAAAAATCAGCCCCTCTGATAATTTTTTAGAAATAAAAACGAACTTGCTGCAGTATATAGGAGTAGCAATAAACCAAGGAGGAACGATGGCAAAGACTGCGGCAAGACCGACTGGGACGACTGAGAGGTCCGGACGGGCAGATGTAAAAAATAAAACGCGGTGGGGAACGGCTCATTATTGCAGACGGAAAGCCGACTTTCTCATCGAGCAGCAGGGGTTGTTGCTGTTCCTTCTGCCGGTAACGCGCAAGGCTCAAAAATGGACGCTGTCATTAATTGGTTATGAACCGCTCGACGGCAGGTTCTGCGTCGGTAACTGCTACCGGCTCTTCACCCATATCTTCAATGCGATTGAACACGAGGGCTGGACGATATCGGCAATAACGACCGATAATTAAGTGAAGATAGAACCCAAATACTGCGATAAGAAACCACGAAACTCAAAGAGTAGATGGAGCAAAGCGACACCAAACTCTTTGAGTAGATGGAGCGGAGCGACACCAACTATTCTTTGTTTTCCACCTATTTGGTGAAAATTGAATTTTACTTACTACCAATATTTCGCCTCGTTCCGAGGCGCTCGTGTTTCTTCGATTTTCTTCGTGTATGCCTCTCCGCCAAGAAGCGTGGCGGATCGAGGCGAATTCGTGGTTATGTCAGGGTTAAAGATGGAATATAACTCTTTTTCGACGATATATTATTTTAGAACGAAGGAGGAAACATGACAGCGCACTGGCGTCTCAGCTATCCGGATAATTTAAAGCGTGGCTATTATATCACGGTGGGCTTGACCGTCCTGGTCTTGCTCGCTGCCTACGGCTATAGTACCGGTAAAGGGCTTTTGCAGTCGCGCAATGCGGCAGGTCCAGAGCCCCGGATTATCACCTTCAGCTATGCCCAGTTAGGAGCGCCGCCTTCGCTGACCGGGGAAATGGTCACTCCCACCGCTGGGGCAGGCTCAAAAGTGCCGACGGTCGGCATCCCCAGGCCGGTTCCTGACCCGGAGGCAGTCGCCGTTACGACTTCAACCCAGGCCGACCTGGTCGGAACTTCGCCTTTGACCGATATCCGCGCTGGAACCGAAATCAAGGTCGAGGTCCAAACCGATATTCCGGCTTACGGCAGCTATGTTCCGCATAATGTCAAACCCCAATTGATAAAAGCGGTAAAACCCGAGTATCCGGAATCGGCACGGCTTTTAGGCATCGAAGGGACAGCCTATCTTCAGATCCTGTTAGACACAGACGGTTCAGCCATGAGAGTGGTTGTGGCAAAGGGTTCGGGTAACGCCGCGCTTGATACCGCGGCAGTGGCAGCCGGCTATGAGTTGAAGTTCACGCCGGCACAGCAGAGCGAGAAAAAGGTCCGGGTCTGGGTCGGTGTTCCGATCGAATTTAATATCGCGGGCAATAAATAGCCGTTGTCTCGGCGAAGCCAGATCCAGGAAAGCAGGACTGAGAGCTTTCAACATTTTGCCGCCATTCGTGATACAATCCGCTTTTTAGACACACTCCAGAGTTAATATCTTTATTGACACTGCGAAACCCTGGACTATCATTAAAAAATACGCTTGAAATTTTACCAACTAACCAAGGAGGTACAATGAAAAAATTGGTAATAGCGATCATCGGTTTTACGGTAATAGCGGTTGCGGATAAAGCGGAAACAGTCAGCCAGCCGGTTCTGCCCCGGTGGCTTTCCCTGCAGACTGATAGTTTAGGCCATCCCTATCTCGCGTATTGCCTGGTTGATTCTCAGGTTGATAATTACCGGTGGCGCATAACTTGTGCAAAAAAAGACGGCTCGTGGCAAGTACAAGTCGTCGATAGCTCGGCTGCTGTTTCCCATGACCCGGCCGGCCCGCCGGATGTTTCGCTTGCCTTAGATGCGAATGATGAAGCGGGAATGTTCTACTGGAAAGCCATCGATGGCGACAGTTTCAGCTACGCCCACAAAACCGGAGCATCGTGGTCGATTGAAAACATCCGGGATGAATATCCGTCCTGGCCAGTGCTGCGATACGGCGGAACTACGCCGTTCGTCGTCTACTCGAATCGTACTTCCAGTAACGACAGCAACTGGGTGCTTATCGGCTCACCAGGACAATCGCCTTCGGGTTGGGTATGGGACTCGACCGGTGTCGAAAACCGGCTTAATAGCGACGATAAGGTGCTCGATTTTATCTGGGATCAGAATGACCATGCCCAGATTCTCTACATTCCAATTAGCAGCACCCATCGCAAGAAGCTTGTTCGCTGGCTTACCTGGGACGGCTCGACATGGTCAGGGCACCAGCCAATCGATTCAATCGGCTCTGACCCCAGAGAATACGGCGTTCACATGGCTCTGAGCCGCAGTGGTATCGTGGGAGCGGTCTATTCACATCAGGATAACGCGGGCAGTGGCGGTCCCGCTGTTCTCGTTTATACCACCCGCACCGGGTCAGGCTGGGCACATCCGGAAATTCTCGATACCATAAAGATGAGCACAACCTATAGCGGTCCTTACTGCGGCCCGTCACTCGCCTATGACACGCTCAACCAACCGCACATAGTCTACATCTCTGATGGCGCTTCTAAAAATTGGGTTTTAGCGCATGCCTACAAAGAGGGCGGGACCTGGAAGAATGCCGTTCTTGATACTTTGCGCGACCATCCGTATTTTTACCGGGTCGAAATTGCGGTCGATAAACTCAACCATCTGCATGTCGCATACATCACCGGTAATGGCGACAGAACCCTGTATTACCTTGCACCTGGCGGCTCGGATGCTGCCGAGATTCCAAACCCGTCTTCCCTGCCGACTCTTCGGGTTTATCAAACGGTCACCCGGGGAGCGTTTGAGTTCCTACTGCCCGGTGTTCGAACTGCCGAGGTCGAGGTCTACAACACTATCGGTTCCCGGATCGCAACGGTCGGCATCGTAAACGGTTCCGGACTATGGAATGCCGGGAATCAACCAGCCGGTCTTTATTTTGCGCGCATTGCAGGCAAAAGCGACGGAGCAGTAAAGGTAATTAAGCTCAAGTAGTACGAGAAATCCGGAGTTTTAGAAGTACTATCCGGGCTATCAATTTTTGATCGTTGCTCATCGATTTAGGCACTCCGATGACCTCTGGTATGTGAGTGCCGTAGTGGTGCAAATGGGGTCAAATCTTTACACTTGACAACACCGGGAGTAGCGGTTATAATTTTTGATGGCTCGACCTTTGAGAATCCAATATCCCGGTGCGTTCTATCATGTGACCTGCCGGGGCAACGAACGAAAAAAGATATTCTTAGATGATGAAGACCGACTTCGGTTTCTTGCGTTGCTTGCAGAATCGTTGGAGATTTACCGGGTTGTTCTTCATGCCTACGCTATGATGACCAATCATTTCCATTTGCTCATCGAGACGGTAAATGCCAACCTTTCTGAATTCATGCGCCGTTTCAATATCGCTTATACCAGTTGGTTCAACAACCACCATCGGCGTTGTGGTCATTTGTATCAGGGACGGTATAAGGCTTTTGTGGTTGATGCTGACAATTACCTGCTCGGACTTTCCCGGTATCTTCATTTGAATTGTGTACGGACTGGGGACTTACGTTCAGTGGGGTATAATGAACAATGGGTATGTCTGGCCGATTATCGCTGGAGTAGTTTGCCAGGATATCTTTACGAGAAAAAGGTAGTCAATTTTGTCGAGTATGATCTGGTTTTATCGCTGGCTGGTGGTCGGAGAGCGTATCGGGAGTTCATGAGCACTGGGTTGCGGGCAGGCGTTGGCAATCCTTTTGAGGACATCAAACACCAGGCGATCTTGGGCGACGATACCTTTGTGACGCGTGTCACCGGTGAATACCTTGAGCGTGGTTCGATACGGGAGCAGCCTTCGTATCGCGGGTTAGTGATGAAAAGGGTTGAGCCAGAAATTATCATGAAGTGTGTCACCGAGACGACCGGTGTTGACCGGGCACTGCTTTCTGCCCGGCAGACGGAAGGTGTTATTCGGGGCATTGCCGCTGAGTTGTTGTATCGTTACAGTTGCTTAACCGAAGGTGAGATTGGTAGCCTTTTGGGCGGGATTGATTATAGTGCAGTGAGCCAACTACGCAGGCGGTTAAAAGAGCGGATGAAAACCGATGGCCGGATTATGAAGTGCTACACGAAGGCAAAACGGCAACTGTCAAAGGTAAAGATTTGACCCCTTTATTCCCCCAGCCTTGTGTATTGTTTCCCAAAGGTAGGGGGGGCAAAGATTTATATGGTTCGAATGGAATTATTCTCCGATTCAGCACAAGTAGTGACTTTGTCAATAAACGGAGAGCTTCAAGAGGTGGAACTATCGGCAAATGAGCTTTTAAATTTCGAAGAACGTATACCTATTAATTCTTCTGAGTGTCAGTTAGAAATTATCGGTTCCCATATTGGATGCAAAAGAATTATTATCTATCCGATAGTTACAGGAAGTTCTGGACATTATCTTGGTGGACCACAGGAAATAGTTGATAAGAAACTACCC
>CAYHGV010000117.1:0-7659 GCA_964356135.1 uncultured bacterium | reverse complement strand
TCTTCGCCCAAGTTAAAGTAGCTCTGCGCCATTTGCAAATTGGCGTCCCGGGCATACGGAGATTTCGAGTACCGCTCAACGACAATCTTTAAATAGGAAACCGCGTTCCGATACTCTTCAAGTCGAAAATAGGTGTTTCCTATCCGAAATGCCGCTTCCGGCGTGCGGGGACTGTCCGGATATTCGGAGACGAGCACCTTCCAGCAATCCACGGCATCTTTTAAATAAGGCATGCTAGAATCCTGGGACGCAATTTTTTCATAACAGAAGCCGGCCCAGTATAGATTATTAGGGATTAAATCGTACGCCAATGCGCACCCAAGCCCGGTTGAATCGTACCTATCCTTGTCAAAACTGAAAAAGGAAAGCGCCGTATCGTACACGGTTTGGTTATAAAAGGAAATCCCTGAACCGTAGACTGCAAAACTCCGGATCGTCGGGTTGTCACTGTGTGTATACAGATCCTCAAAAAATTTGAAGGCTTCGGTCCAGCGACCTTCATTGAGATAGACCCAGCCGAGGGAACTCTTCGCGAACTCAGACAGTTCCTGACCAGCATAATCGGTCTTAATCTGGAGATAGAGCCGTCCCGCATCCTGGTAGTCATGGTGATAATAGTACCCTTCTCCAAGACTGTAAAGAATATTGGCTCGCCAGAAGGCACTACCCTCTTTATATTGACGGAGATATGCTATTCCAACAGAAATCGTCTTCTCGTAATCGCCCATGACATTATACGATAAGAGCGTCATCGACATCGCGATGTCGCGCAGGAGCGGAAAATTCTCATTCCGGTGGATAATCGAATCTAACTCCCTGATCGTCGGCGTGTAATCCTTACCGAGCATCTCTTTGGTAAAAGACTGGTTCTGGATATTGTAAAATTCGTAGAGAAATTTTGGTTTCTCTTCTTCGAATTGACCGAGATACGCCGCATGAATTACCTCGGGCGGCAATTCAATTTTATTTCTCTGCGTCTCGGTCTGGGACCAGAGCGCTAATAGAATTACGGCACAAAAAGTCACAAGGTTATTCTACCCTATTTCAGAATCTCTTCACAGGCTTTGGCGCTCTTTTTCGCATTCTCAAAGAAATCGCTCTTCGGGTATTTATTAATTACTTCCTGGAACAAACCCAATGCCTGCCGTATGTACTGAGACCCGGCAGGATTGCCGGATTCCCGGTAGCTATTGCCGATATTGTAATAGGCGGCAGCGGCATAGTAAATCGCTCCGGCGATCGCTTTATGCTTCGGGAACTGGTCGGCGAACTTCTTATACTCATCAATCGCACTCTGCCAATCCTGAAGTTTATAAAAGCTCTCGGCAATCGCCAGCCGGGCATCCGCCATATAGACGGTGTCTCCGATTATCTGGCGGTAGTACTCGATCGCCTTATTGTAGTCGTTGGCTTTGGCGTAGCGTTCACCCAAATCATAATAGAGCTCACCCAGATACTTACTCTGGGGCCGTTCCGATTTGAGCTGCGCCAAATATTCCGCCATTGAATCGGGAGTCGAGGCAGCCTTCGCCTTCCGGTAATAGACCATCTCAATCTGAGTTCCCGCAATGTCAATCAGCGAATCACTGGTCGAACCCCGGATGAACTCGGTATAGAGGCCGAGCGCCTTATCCAATTCGCCTTTACTGTAATAATATGAGGCAGTTCGAAGTTTCGCCTCTTCCGCTTCGTCCGTGCTCGGGAAATGCTGAACGACCCAATCGAGACGCGCGATTGCATCCTCGACCCTCCCCCCTCGATAATAGAGTTCGGCTAACTCCAGCGCTGCCCGTGCTGCCTTCGGATTTTCCGGATAGTCATTGATCAAACGTTCCCACGACGCCAAAGCATTGGCATAAAACTGTAACCGATTATAGCAGTCACCGGCATAGTAGAGATTGTCGGGCACCAGCTTGGATGAGACATCGCAGAGCAATCCATCTCGCTGGTATGCCTCTTTATCAAAAGAGAAATAGCCCAGCGCCGAATCATATTTCGGCGGCCGTTCGTTATAGTAGGCAACTCCTGCGCCAAACAGTCCAACCACAACCGCCTGAACATTCTGGGAGCCTTTTTCCTCTTTCGTTCCAACCACATACCGGAATTCATTCAAGGCTTCCGCATAGCGGTTCTGACTGATATAGATCCATCCCAGTGAAGACCGAGCTAAGGCGTTAACCTCGACATACGGGAAGTTATTCTTGACCAGCAGGTAGTATTTCTCAGCATCGGCAAGATTGGTCTGGTAGTAGTAACCGTCGGCTAAGTTATAAAATATCCTGGCGCGCCAGTCCTCCCAACCCTTAACCGCATCCGGGTATTGGGTAAGGTAGGATGAACCGGTTCCGACCGCATCATCGTAGCGGTCAAGGAGGTTATTACAAAGGAGAATCATTGCCTCGGCTGCTTCACGCAAAGGAGTCTCCAGATACCGCTCATAGATGAGCTTGAAATCTGCGAGGGCCTGGGAATAGTCTTTATGCTCAAACTCATCAATCGCTTTCACAAACTCACCGATACCCTCAAACTGTTTTGGGGCGCCGCCGCCTCTCACAATATCGGCAAAGGACCGAGCCGCATATCGCGCATCGTCTATTTTCCCTTTCGACCGATAGGTCTCATAGAGTTTAAACGCCGCGTAGCTGGCGATAGCGAGGTCAGGATAGGCTTGCCGAACCTGCTGGAACTCACGGAGGGCATCGTCCAGTCTTCCCAAACGGCCGTAGGCAACCCCCATAAAGTACCGGGCATGGGAAACCAGATACCGATCCGGGGTTCGCTCTAACGGACGCAATTTATCGATCGCCTCCTGATAACGCTTCTGTTCGATCAACGAAGCCGCAAGTTTAAACGTGGCATACGGAGCAAGCACCGTGTCCTGCGGAAACTGGACGAGGAACTCCGAGAACTTTATCAGCGCACCACCATAGTCACCGTAATTGAACAGCGCATCACCCAGATTATAACGGGCAAACTTCTCAAACGAAGACCCGGGAAACACCCGGATAATTTTGTTGAGAATGGCGATCGCATCGAGCGGTTTCTTTAACTGGATATAGCTCCGAGCCGTATAGAACATCGATAAGGGTGTATCCAATCCCTGTAATTTGGAAATCGCGTTATCGTAGTCCTGCTTGGCGAGGTCAGATTCTTTCTCATACGGCGCCTTCCGGTAGGAGGTCATCGCCTCGCCGAACTGTGCCCGATCCCCGAGCGAGGTCTGGCGGAAATAGTTCGCCGCCATATCGGTGTTCCCCTGCATTAAATAGGCGAGCCCGAGTGCATATTGTGCCTCGGGCTTAATATACTGAAACGCAGGATCCGCACTTTTCGCCAGTAGTTCGAATTCACGGATGGCGTCATCAAAACGGCCGGCATCGAAATAGCATTCGGCAATTCGGAACTGGATTTCCGCCACAAAGCCGTTTGCCTTTGCCTCGCCTAAAAGACCCTGGAACTCGCGCAGTGCTTGTTCATAGAACCCTTGATTCATCATACCCTCGGCTCGCTGATAGCGAGAGATGTACTGCTGGGAGACCAGTGCCGATGAAATTCCCCAGAACAAAACTAAAAATGTAAAGAGCGTTTTTCTCATATCCACCTCATAACTTGGACTTGACCGTTACCAGCGCGCCGATATAGCGCCGTGCGGTCTGCGGTCGTTCAATGAGCAGTAGTTCGTAGGAGTACTTATCATCCGGCACAATCGCACCGTAATCGTCCCGACCATCCCAGGACAGGGTAAGGGTAGGTTCGCCAAAAGCACCAAAGGTACGAACCGTCTCGCCTAAGGAGTTCTTAATCGAAAGCTGCCACCGCTCGATTTCCCGCTTGGCTCCGATATGGATATAGAGCCAGACAATTTTCTCCATCGGGGAGAAAATACCGGGTTTAGCCTCAATCCAGGTCTTGAAGCCGCCAAAATTGAAGGTCAACGAAACCTTGTGGGTCGGTTCAAGCATAAAGCTGGATGCCCAATTCATCAGAAAGGCATAATCGAGCCTGACCATAAATCGCTTGAGGTCGGTGTCAACGCCGGCACCAACGGTAAACTCATTGGCGTTGAGGCCGAGTCGGGCGGCAAAGTTCTTTGCCGGACGGTACTCAATCCCTTCGTAGAATTTCAAAACCTTGGTTGACTCCGACATCGTGTAGCCCAGGTCCGAAAGCAAAATCAGGGTGTTCTCCAACAGTTTTGCCGAAATGCCGACTTTGAAGCTTCGCGGGAACGGATTGTCTTTGTCTCCGTCATAGCTTAATCGGGGCTGGAGAAGATTTTTTGCGACCAGACCCACGGAAATCGATTTGAGCGGGAAGAGCAGCAGCCCTAAATCAAAACCGTGGGCGGGATTGGTCAGATAATTTCCGATCGGACTGTAGATGAGTTTGTAGTTAATACCGATATTGAGCGCCGGAATCAGGTCTTTGGAATAGGAGATGAGAAAACCATTCTGACCCAAGCTGTAAGTCATCGCATCCGCGGGTTTCATATTATTATCGTCCCGATTATCATCGGCACTCAATTGGGAATAGAGCCCGGAGTGCGAGAAGGCAAAAGCACCATAATACTTCGTCGGGATGACATAGGTTGCAAACGTCTGCATGCCCCCGCCATAGTTGGTGGCTCCCATCAGCGTCAGGTCATTGGTATAGAGCTGTGCGAGCCCTGCCGGATTATAGTAGACCGCCTCGCCACCATTTGCCAAACCAACAAAGGTTTTACCCAGACCGATGGAACGGGCACCGACGCCGTCGTCCAAAAAAGCGCCGGGAAGACCGCCCGTGCCAACCTGGGCAAAAACCGAGGCACAGAGTATAAAGCCTAAAATCGCGATTTTCTTTATCATCATTCCTCCTTAGGGTAGCAATAAAGCATTGCGTTTAAATGTTGCCTCGCCGGTCGCTCGCACCCGAATGACATACATACCGCTCGCCACTTTTTCACCTTTCATGTTTTTGCCATCCCAATCAATATAATGGGGACCGGATAAAACTTCAAGGTCGCCTTCGGCTTCTTTAAAATCAACTTTTTTGACGATGTTGCCGGACATATCGGTGATCAAAAGCGTCACGCTGCTGACGTTCTTATTTAAGGTATAGAGAATCGTAGCCGTCGACTTTTCCGACCGTTTCCACGGATTGGGATAAAACGAAATTGATTCCGAAGTAATAACGACGAACCGAATGCTGTCCGCGACCGTCGAATCGAGGTCGGATAAGGCTTTTACATAAACCGCACCGGGCTTCGTACCCGTGAACTTTACCGTGTCTTTACCAGAACCATCCGTATAGCCGGTATATTCACTGAGGGTACCGTCACCTTCGACCGGAATTATCCGGAAATTAATCTTGGTATTGGAAAACGGCTGCCCTCCGCCAAATGCAGTTGCCGTGATCGTCATTTCAAGACCCAGCGCAACCGTATCTTTGTTTACCTCAGGTATCGTTACGCTGATTGAATCCGGCACGCGGACAACATGAATAGTTGTCGTATTACTGGTTTTTGCTGCATCATCGAGGTCAACCGCTCTAATAGAATAGTCGACAATCCCTGGCCCTGGTGTTGGGTAAAGAGTAATATGCAGCGTCGCGCCCCCGCTTTTGACCGTAACCGTATCGGTTTTGTATTTACCTTCTCCGATATCGCACCAGGTGGTTACGCGATCACCGGGAATAGGATAGGCTTCGTTCCATGCGGCGTCACACGCATACACTTTAGCGGTAAACTGCTTGTAAGCGGTCACCACTGCATCACCGGTCTTACCGGTAGAGCTGCCCGGAACGTTGGTTTCGCCGGGCAGAACCTGCAGCAATTTTGCATACTCCCCCGAGGTAACGATTACAATCGATTTGTCGGAATTGAGACCGGTCGAGGTTGCGGAAACCGTATCCCTGACGATCGGCGGGGCAGGAAGCGGACACGCCACCGTCCGGAAAGTGATGGTCGCAGTCTTGGTGCCATTGCTGATATTGTGGGGATTATTGAGAACCGCGAACGAATCGTTCGAGATAAGGGTAACAGTACCGCTAACCGAAACGACGTTCCACCATTTGTCGGTCAAATTGAGAACTACGCCCGTAACCGGAACTCCGGATTTCTGGCTTGTAATATTGGCAGAATTTTTCCCCGGTGAAATACCAGGTATTGCAACTTCACCCGGTAAAAGAATCTGGGTTCGATTGAGCGCACCGTAATTGACGACAAATGAATTGGAAGTATCGACAACCGAACCACTACCAACAATGAGACGCATATCATTGGTTGCCAAGCGCGCCTCAATATTAACATTTGCAATACCATGGGCAAAAAGCACTGTATTCATATTGATAACTGAACCATGGTTCGTGGAGATCGGTACATCCCCGGTATAATCTTCAGTACCTCCACCCGCATCCTTTGCTGTAATAGTTACGGCGAATAAGTTATCGACATTCTGCGGACTCGAGATAGTTCCGAATTCGTAGTGGTCAACCTGAGCATATGCCCAGATAAACAATATTGGTATGATAAAAAACACTTTGCGCATTAGCGCCCCCTTTCGGTTTTTGCTAAGTATAACAACCTCAAAAATCTTGTCAAGCCTTTTATGCCGGGGCGCAGAATTGAACTGCGGACACCGGGATTTTCAGTCCCGTGCTCTACCAACTGAGCTACCCCGGCCCTGAGGTGCATACCGCTTTAATCCTACATTAGTTGCTTTTTTTGTCAAGTCTGTTTACGACCGCCGGGCTCCCAATCGCAGTCCGGTTTTACGGCTTTTCCGAATGAACATCGCGAACACCAAATATGGCGGTTCCGATCCTGACCATATTTGAACCTTCTTCGATCGCCACCTCGAAATCGCCGCTCATCCCCATCGATAAACAGGGAAGCGATACGCCCAGACTATTCTCCGCCTTTGTACGCAAGTCTCGAAGCATCCGAAAACTCTGGCGTGCTGCCTCCGGCTCGGGTATATTTGGCCCTATTGTCATAAACCCCTGCAGGGCAACACGTTTCAATCCTGCGATCTTTTTTATAAACTCAATCACCTCGACCGGCTCAACCCCGAATTTGGTTGGTTCACCCGAGGTATTGATTTCAACCAGGACCGGCACCGGTTTAGTAAGCCCTTCTGCCCGCCGCTCAATCTCGCAGGCTAAATTGAGCGAATCGAGGCTCTGAATCATCGAAAATATCTCCAGCGCTTTTTTGACCTTATTGGTCTGGAGATGACCGACCATATGCCAGCTCACCTGGTTACTCAGTACCTGAAACTTTTCTGCTGCTTCCTGTACCCGATTTTCACCGATAATCGTCACCCCGGCTTCGATTGCTTCCTTAATCCGCTCGGTCGCGACAAATTTCGCAACCGCTACAATCGCAATTCCATTCGAAGACTGCCTTGCCTTTTCACACGCCCTTTGTATTCGCTCTTTTACTAAATTTAAGTTTTCTTGAATACTAGGCACTATGCACTTTTCACTGCTCTTACCCTCCGCCCCATCTCCGCTGCCGCTTTTTCCACGGCTCTTCAAAGGAAAGGGTCGTCATCAACCGAAGTCCGGTTTCGGTAAGAGACCCATCCCCCCGCCGCAAAAATTCTACGGCAACGCTGAAATCTCCCCAAAAACTTATCGGTCGAGAACCTTTTACGAACAGCGCCTGGTCATTAATTT
>CAYHGV010000116.1:0-7764 GCA_964356135.1 uncultured bacterium | reverse complement strand
AGCTGAATTTCACCGAGCCCTAAAAAAAAAATATTTCAACAGCGAACAAGTACGGCAAGCATATGCAATAATTTTTAATGCCTTTGTCGAAGGTTTGCTCTCAAATAATATGAGCGGAAGAATCCGTGCTAAGAGTCACGAAGAAAGTGTTTACCTTGCAAAGCTTGATCGGGAGACAAAAACTTTCGCCGAATTAGCAAATTTCGATCTTGCTGAACTATTAGATCAACAAAGTTTTGACAGGTTAATTTTATTACCCCAATTTAAAATTTTTGGTGCGGCACCTGATTTTGTGCAACCAAAATACGAAGAACTTAGGAAGAGGCTCATAGTATCTGAGGGTAAATAACTTTAGGGAGAGCAATGGGGTACAGAGACCCAATTTTTAGGGAAGATGGCGATTGGATTTTTTTTATCATTGTGTGTCGCAGGCGAAGCAATCTCGATAGCGCCGATTTCCTAACAAAAAAGTTGTTGACAACCAGGCGAAATTTGTTATTATGCAGCCGAGATGATATCCATTATTTCTCATAGAACAGAGGGAATACGGAGATTTAACGGGTTATGTTGCGTATCACTTCTATTTATAGCGGAAATAGCAAAAGGGATACCAGGGTAGGCTGAAAAGATAAAGGTCGAATGGCGAAAGAAGCGAAAGCACGAATCCTGATTAACAACCTTCTCCAAAGGGCAGGTTGGCGGTTCTTTGATGACGAGAATGTTCCCGCCAATATCGCCCTCGAAGTACATGTCAAACTCAAGAAAAAAACCCTCGACGACCTCGGCGAAGATTTCGAAAAAACTGCCAAGGGTTTTGTTGATTATCTTCTGCTTGATGAACGTAATTTTCCACTTGCAGTTTTGGAGGCAAAACGTGAGAGCCTTGACCCGCTCGTGGGCAAGGAGAAAGCCCGCCAGTATGCCGGCTCACAAAACGTCCGTTTCGTCATCCTGTCGAACGGGAACCTTCATTACTTCTGGGATTTGGAGCAAGGTAATCCGATTCTAATAACGGAATTTCCGAAACCGGATTCCTTCGGCCATTTTCATACTTTCAAGCCTAACCCCGACGCGCTGGTCAATGAGAGAGTTGAAACGGATTACATCGCGATTACGCAGAATCCGAACTACCGCAACGATCCCCGGTGGACCGATGAAAATCAGCGTGACGCTTTCATCAAGGATGCGGAACTAAAATTCCTCCGTCCTTATCAACTTCGAGCAATTGCCGCACTCCAGGATGCCGTAAGCAAAGGGCAGACACGGTTCCTGTTCGAAATGGCGACCGGAACGGGTAAGACGCTGACTGCTGCCGCCGCGATTAAACTTTTCCTGCGAACCGGCAACGCGAGGCGCGTCCTGTTTCTCGTTGACCGCATCGAACTGGAAAACCAGGCACGGAAAGCTCTTATTCGCAGCCTCAAGAACGATTTCCAGACAGTCATCTACAAGGAGTACCGCGACGACTGGCGTAAAGCCGAGGTCGTGGTTTCGACCGTCCAGAGCTTTTTATTCGATAATAAATATCGAAGATTGTTCTCTCCGACGGATTTCGATTTTGTTATTTCCGACGAAGCTCACCGGTCAATCGGAGGAAATAGTCGGGCTGTTTTTGAATATTTCATAGGATACAAACTCGGTTTAACTGCTACGCCGAAGGACTATCTTAAAAAGATCGATCCGTCCAGGATTAATGAACGCGACCCGCGCGAATGGGAGCGCCGTCAGTTGCTCGACACATACAAGACGTTTGGCTGCGAAAGCGGTATCCCCACCTTCCGCTATAGTCTCATCGACGGCGTACGGGAAGGATTTCTGCTCAATCCGGTCGTTGTGGATGCGCGGACTGAGATTACGACCGAAATGCTTGCCGAGAAAGGTTATTCCGTTATGACAAAGAACGAAGAAGGTGAGCTTGTTGAACAGACCTATTTTGGTAGGGATTTTGAGAGAAAGTTTTTCTCCGATTTGACAAACCGTGTGTTCTGTGAGACATTCCTCAAACATGCCTTGCGCGACCCCCTGAGCGGTGAGGTTGGTAAAACCATCGTTTTCTGCGTCCTGCAGACTCATGCCACCCGTATAACCAAAACCCTCAATGAACTTGCGGATGCGTTATTCCCGGGTAAATACAATTCCGACTTTGCTGTCCAGGTTACATCCTTTATTGACGAAGCCCAGCAGATGGCTGTCAGTTTTGCTAATAACAATCTGAACGGGCAAACCCGGTTTCTTGACGGCTACATCAGTTCGAAAACCCGTGTATGCGTGACCGTTGGCATGATGACGACAGGGTATGACTGCGAGGACTTGCTGAATATCGTTTTAATGCGGCCCATCTTCTCTCCCACCGATTTTATCCAAATAAAGGGTCGTGGCACACGAAAATATACCTATTGCTTTCGTGACGGGTCAGACGAAC
This sequence comes from uncultured bacterium, assembly GCA_964356135.1. Classification (GTDB taxonomy): domain Bacteria; phylum Hydrothermota; class Tepidihabitantia; order CAYHGV01; family CAYHGV01; genus CAYHGV01. Next base: position 5,342 of record CAYHGV010000116.1, on the reverse strand, counting down.
TCTCCCGGGATAAGGAAGTTTTTAAACTTTTCGACTTCTTTGCCAACTACGAATATTTCGAGGAAAAGTTCAACTACGACGAGATAATTAAACTTCCCTCACTGCCACCGATCGGGCAAGATCCGAACCCACCGCCGCCTCCGCCTGAAACTCCCGGATACACCAATGTCGAACCCGATCCGCTGAAACAGTATGTCGAGACGCCCGTTCCGGTTATCGGCATGAAGATTGACCGGAAGTTCTTTGATAAATTCGAAGGTAAGATTAAAGAAACGCCTGAGGTGCGGCAGCGATATGAACGCGGTGACATAAAAGGTGCGGAAAAGGTAGTAGTTGAAACGCTGTTTAATAAGCCTGATGATTTCTTTAACCTCGACAAACTCCGCAAAGCTGTACAGATTGACCGCCGTATCACTCTTCGTGAAATTTTGGCTAAAGCTTTTGGCGAAATTGACCGGTTTAAGTCGAAGGACGAAATGCTTGAAGAAGAATTGGCGCAATTCGTTTCAATCTACAAGCCCGATGCTCCACACATGCCAGTCATTCGTGAGTTTTTCAAGGCGTATGTCACTGACGGTGCAATCCGGGCTATTGTGGATTCACGCGAATTCAGCCGACTTGCGGATAACCCCAAGGTTTCTCTTGAAGATATCCGCGCCCTGGAACAATGGCGAGAAATCATAACGGAATATGTGAAAGATTATGTTTTTTTGAACACTTATGCTGCATAGTAAAATCCATGCTTGATGCTATAACCAAGACAAGAATTGACTCTGCGCGCGATATTCTTGTCGGTAAGGTACCCGACCCGAAATCGCAGGTGGAGCAGATCACTATCGCCCTGATTTACAAGTTTATGGACGACATGGACCGCCAGTCGGAAGAAGTCGGTGGCAAGGCGACATTCTTTGCTGGTGAGTTCAAAAAATACCGCTGGGCGAACCTGCTCGACAAACGCTATGGGGGTCACGAACGGCTGCGTCTCTATGCCGAAGGAATCGAGAAGATGAACGAGAACAAAAACATCCCGCAATTGTTCCGCGACATCTTCAAAGGTGTCTTTCTGCCCTACCGGGACCCCGAAACGCTCAACCTCTTTCTCAAGGAAATCGACGGATTCACCTACGACCACAGCGAGCGCCTCGGCGACGCCTACGAACACCTGCTCAACATTCTTGCCACGCAAGGCGACGCCGGCCAGTTCCGCACTCCGCGGCATATCATTGACTTCATCGTCTCCGTCATTGACCCTCAGAAACAAGAGACAGTGTTTGATCCCGCCTGTGGCACGGCTGGATTCCTCATCTCTGCCTACAAACACATTCTTAAGCACAATGAGAATCTTACCCCCGATGAGCGTGCCCGGCTTATGACTAACTTCCGCGGCTACGACATCGCGCCGGATATGGTGCGGCTCTCTCGCGTGAACTTGTATCTGCACGGGTTCCCGAATCCGATCATTTACGAATATGACACATTAACCAGCGAAGAGCGCTGGGATGAGCGCTGCGATGTGATTATGGCCAATCCGCCATTCATGAGTCCGAAAGGCGGTATTCGACCGCACAATCGTTTTAGTATCAAAGCTAAGCGTAGTGAAGTTCTATTTGTAGACTACATCGCCGAGCATCTAAATCCCGGCGGCCGGGCAGGCATCATCGTGCCTGAAGGTATTATCTTTCAAAGCCAGAACGCCTACAAAGCGCTACGACGGATGCTGGTTGAAAACTACCTATGGGCGGTTGTTTCGCTGCCCGCTGGTGTGTTCAAACCTTACTCAGGTGTTAAGACGAGCATTTTGTTCCTGGACCGTAATTTTGCCAAGCGTGCAGATGAAGTCATTTTTGGAAAAGTCGAAAATGATGGTTTCGAGCTTGGGGATCAGAGAAGACCATCTGAGAAAAACGACTTGCCCGATGCGTCGAGGACGCTGATTGCATGGAAGAATGGCCGTAAGGAAATTCTAGAAAAGATGGGACTATTTGTGTCACGCAAAAGACTGCTCGAATCGCCAGATTGCAATTTTTCCGCCGACCACTACCGTCCTTCCGTCCGACTGAGCAGTAAATTGCCGATGGTTAATTTAAAGGAAGTTTGCGAAGTATTCACCGGAGCAAGGCCTAAAGGAGGAGCTGTTAACTCAGGCATCATCAGTGTTGGTGGGGAGCATATTACGCCTGAAGGAGGCTTTGATTTCTCGTCTCCGAAGTTCATACCTGCAGAGTTCTTTCATCGGCTATCAAGGGGTGTGCTGCAGGCTGGCGACGTCCTCGTTGTCAAAGATGGCGCAACGACTGGCAAAACTGGTTTCGTTGACCAGAAATTCCCTTATAAAGACGCAGCTGTAAATGAACATGTTTTCGTCTTAAGGGCAAACCGAAGTAAGGTATTCCCAGTGTTTTTGTATTTCATCGCTCGTTCAGCCTATGGTCAAAGATCAATTCTTCGCCACAAGGTTGGTGCCGCACAGGGAGGAATAAATCTTTCAATTTTAAACCTCAAAATCCCCATTCCACCGTTGGCGGAGCAGGAACGGATTGTGGTTGAGTTGGAGGGCTACCGGAATGTCATCGAAGGCGCCCGCCAAATCGTCGCTAATTACAAACCCTCCATTCGTATTGATCCGAAGTGGCCAACTAAGACGATTGGTGAGATTGCCGATTTGGAATACGGACTCACGACCATCGGGCGAGAACATGGAAATGCGCGACTAATCCGCATTACGGACATTACTGACGAGGGCATGCTTTCTGATACCGGCGCCAATTACGCAGATCTAAGCGATGATGCTAAGCTCTATCTATTGAAGAAAAACGATGTTCTTGTCGCGAGGACTGGAGCCACCTACGGCAAGACCTTGCTTTTTGAATCTGCTGAGCCAGCGGTGTTCGCATCTTATCTAATCCGCCTTCGATTCAAACAAGAGGTATTGCCGAAGTTCTATTGGCTATACGCCCGATCGGAATGTTACTGGACCCAAGCGAAAGCTCTGGTTACTGGCGGAGGTCAGCCGCAGTTCAACGGCAATGTCTTAAAACAGGTTATTGTCCCACTCCCGCCCCTCGACGTCCAGCGCCAAATCGTGGCGGAGTTGGAGGCGGAGCGGAAGCTGGTAGATACGAACCGGGAATTGATAGTGCGGATGGAGGAGAAGATCAAGGCGAAATTGGTGGAGGTATGGGGAGAGGAATTTAATAATGACAAGTAAGGGGAAGCTCATTCCTCGCAAATTCATGGAATTGGCCATCGAAGTCATGCGTAAGTCCGTTCCTGAGCTTCGACCCGATGGCAAGGTCAATCCTAAGGTAGGAGCTGTGTTGGTTAAACTGGACGGCACTATCGAAACCGCTTACCGGGGCGAGTTGCGGCATGGAGACCATGCGGAATTCACGCTTTTAGAGCGGAAAAACCGGGATTATAAACTGGATGGTTCCATTCTTTTTACCACACTTGAACCTTGTGCGCCGGGTGCACGTCGTGATCCTAAAGTGGACTGCGCAGAGCGAATCTGTCTTGCCCGTATCAGGGAAGTTTGGGTCGGTATCCAAGACCCTGATCCAAAAGTAGCCCGTAAAGGAATCGCTCACTTGGAACAGAACGGCATCAAGGTGCACATGTTCGACCGTGACCTTCAGGAAGTCATTGAGAAGGAGAACAAGAAGTTTCTGGCTCAAGCGCTGGAACGTGCCGCCGCCGCGAAGGAAAAGCCGGTAGAAAGTGTTCTTTCTTCACTTGAAAACATACTTCCTGCGGCCGTGTTGGCAGACTTCTCTAACGAGGCTTTGGCGTTCTATCGGGATCACGCCGGAATTAAAAATAATGTAAATTCCGAAGAGTTTATACGGCGGCTTCTTCAACAAGGTCTGTTGAAAGAAGTAGGCGGCCAGATGGTTCCGACGGGCTTTGGTTTCCTGTTGTTCGGTAAGGAACCCCGTCGGGCCATGCTCCAAGCGGGGCTCCTCGGATTAGTTCACTACCCGAACGGTGAGCAGGAACGCAGGGAGTTTGATGAACCAGCGATTATGATTCCCGACCTTTTGGAAAAATGGTTGCGGAATAAACTGCCGAATGTTTTTCGCCGGGACAAAATGCAACGGAGCGAACAGCCGGCGTTACCTTTTGAGATGGTTCGTGAAGCAGTCGTCAACGCGCTTATCCATCGAGACTATGGCATTGAAGGCGCTAAGTGCCAAATCGTAGTGACGGAAGACACTATCACAGTTAAAAGTCCCGGTCTTCCGCCGCCGCCGGTTACTTTGGAGCAACTGCAGTTTTTTACTGCTCCGATGTTGAGTCGAAATCCTGTATTGCATTTTGTGTTTGCGCGGATGGGAATGGCTGAGGAGCAAGGCTTGGGTATCGTTTCGCTGCGAGACCGGGCAAAGGCACTCAGCTTGCCTTTGCCAAGGTATATGTGGGATGCCCCCTATCTCGTGCTCAAACTGTATCGGTCGGCTGAGGGCGCAGTAAGAACACTTCCGAAGAAAGTCATGGATGTTCTTAGTAAAGCTGAACAAAAAGGATGGCAATGGCTTGTGTTGCAAGACACAATTTCGGCTCAGGATTACGTTAAGGTAATGAACATTCCTAAAAGGACGGCATTGAACCATTTGAAACACTTTAAAAATCTCGGGCTGGTTAAACTCGTTGGTTCGGGAAAAATTACGAAATACAAGGTTGTTTCCGAATGATATTTAAACAAATAGACGATACGGAGTTAAGTGGAAGTTCTCTGCGGAGTGTGAGCGTGCCAACCAAAGAGCCAAAATGGCACGATAGGCAAACCTCGGAATGGAGGGAAGGGCTTTCGTGCCATAATGCGCGCCATTTTGGCGCGATAGGCTCCGGGGTAATTTAGAAGAGAAACGGCCCAAACATGAAAACCATCAAAGACATGCCAAAATACAGCCGCCCCCGGGAGAAAATGCGGGAGAAGGGTATTTCTGCTCTGACCGATGAAGAGCTTGTTACTGTGATTCTCGGCATGGGCACGGCGGGCGTTGATGTGCGTACGATTGCCCGCCAGGTTGCAGTTCTTATTCGGGAGCATAAGGCTGGTCTGAAGCTGGATCACTTGCTCGGTGTTTCCGGCATAGGTCTTGCGAAAGCAGGACAAATCCTCGCAGCTTTTGAACTTGCCCGTCGGTACCTTTTAAAAGAAACCACTAAAATTATTGTTGCGCAGGATATATTGCCAATGCTTGCCGACATTGCTGGAAAACAGCAGGAGTATTTTGTCTGTATTTCACTGAATGGTGCAAATGAGGTTATCGAAAAGCGGGTGGTAACGATCGGCTTGCTTGATAAAAGCCCGGTTCATCCGCGCGAGGTGTTCGCCGATG
>CAYHGV010000115.1:0-7817 GCA_964356135.1 uncultured bacterium | reverse complement strand
TTAATCTATTATTCGCCTCCGGAAAATCGACCCCAGACCGATGCCCAGAACGGATGGGTATCTGCGCCCGGACTTTTGGTTAGATTTTTGGCAACCTTTGTTGCCAGGTCCATAAGATAAATCTCCCAATTGCCATCTTCCTGGGATTGGTAGGTGACTGATTTTGTATCCGGTGAGAAAACCGGGTTTAAATCCGGGGCGTTATTATTGGTCAGGCGAGTCTGGTTGGAACCGTCCCGGTTCATGGTATAGATTTCCGGATTGCCATCCCGTTCCGAAACAAAGGCTATGAGTTTTCCATCCGGCGAGCAGCGGGGAGAGTAATCGCGGGCATTGTTATTGGTCAGGCGTTTTACTTCGCCGCCTGTCATATTCATCGTGTAGATCTCCTCATTGTCGTCGCGGGTCGATACAAATATAATATTTTGAGCATCAACCGGGATGGCGGGCATACCGTCAACTGCCGGATTATTGGTCAGCCTGACCAGATGTTCACCCGAATAGGAGTCCATCTTATAGATTTCAGGATTGCCATCGCGGTCCGTGACAAATACAATCGTTTGGCCATCCGGGGTTATGCTGAAGTGACTGTTATTGGATTTTCCCTTGGTCAACTGCCGTTCATAGGCACCCTGAACGAAGACCGAATAGATCTGCCAGGTGCTGTCCCGATTGGAAAGGAAAATAACCCGGTCCTGAGCCTCGCCCGGTGCAAATGATGGACTGACATCCGGAAATCCGTTCATCGTCAGCTGCTGCTGGGACGAACCATCGGCATTCATTATAAAAATCTCATCATCGCGGTCCCGATTGGAGACGAAGGTAATCCACTTACCGCCGCCGGAGAAACGGGGTGAGCGGTCGGCTGCCGGATTATCGGTCAGTCGAACAAGCCCCGTGCCATCACCTTTAATTTTATAGATTTCCTGATTGCCGTCCCGGTCCGAGACAAAGACGAGCACTTGCGGTTTTTTCGCACAGCCTGCAATCAGGGCAATAAGTCCTAACACCATGACCATCTTTATTGGTTTCATACCCCCTCCTTATGGTTGTTTTTTAAGCACATCTTATGCCAGGTTTTGATGTTTATTAATGCATTGGTAACAAACGATTTAGCAGGATTGATAGTTCGATACTGATAGTTCTGGTTATACAAATAGATAATGATCTTAACCCTCCAGGGCTTTTTTTAATTCTTGGAGCTCGTTATTGAGCCAGAGAACGAATCCTTCCTTTGTTCCCTCCAAAGGAAGGGTGAGTTGATGGTCGGAGGGCTTGCGCTGCAGTTCGAGTTTTTTTCTGGCCCCTTCGATGGTATGTCCTTCTTCGTAGAGCAGTTTTTTAATCACGAGAATCGTGTCAATATCTTGCCGGTTATAGATACGCCGTCCAGCCGTGTTCTTTTTTGGCCGTAAGAACTTGAACTCTTTCTCCCAGTAGCGCAGGGTATAGGGTTTAAGCTCGGTCTGCTTTGCGACATCGGTAATAGTATAATAGCGTTCGTTTACCGCCATCGTTCCGGTTTCAACGACCGTTCTAAAAGCATCTTTATTCCGTCCTGGGGAGCGAGTTTGCCCATCAGGATCTGATAGACCACCTGGGTGATGGGCAGTTCGATCTGGTATTTTTTTGCCAATCGTACGGCAGCAACCGTCGTATCGACTCCTTCTGCCACCATAACCATTGAGGCGAGAATCTCTTTGAGGGTTTTCCCTTTGGCAAGTGCTTCGCCCACCGCGCGGTTTCTCGAATAGGGGCTGATAGCAGTGGTAAATAAATCACCCATCCCGGATAGACCGGAGAAGGTTAAAGGATCAGCTCCCATAATCGTACCTAATCTTGTAATCTCAGCCAGGCCTCTTGTCAAGAGGGCACCTTTGGTATTGGCGCCGAGGCCTAAGCCATCGCAGATGCCGGAAGCAATGACAATAACGTTTTTTAAAGCTCCGCCCAATTCGACACCGATGATATCCGGGTTGGTATATACTCGAAAGGTTTCCTGGGAGAATACGGATTGAACCTCGGAGGCTAAGTTTCCATCAAGCGAAGCGGCGACAACCGAGGTCGGCATCCCTTTGATAACCTCGTAGGCGAGGGAGGGACCGGATATGGCAACGATTTTATCAAAGCCAAAATCGGCGAGGATCTCTGACATCCGTTTTAAGGTTGTATTTTCAATGCCTTTGATGACGCTCACCACCGGTACCGACCGGGGGGCTGTTCGTTTGACCGTCTCCAACGTGCCGAGCATTGCTTGAGAAGGAATGGCGAAGACGAGTAAGTTTGGTTTTTTTAATACGGTATCAAGATTGGAGGTTATTGCCAATTCATCCGGAATTGGAAAGCCGGGTAAAAGCTCGTCCGCCCGGTGGCTTCGTTTAATCCGCTCCACCCGCTCTTGATTGATCTCCCAGAGCTGTAGCTGGTAACCTTTACGCAGGAGCAGGGTTCCCAGCGTCAGTCCCCAGCTGCCGGCACCTAAAAATGAGATCTTCATCTTTTTTTCCACCGAAACTTCGGTTCTTCTCCTTTCCTTAGTCGCTTAATATTATCGCGATGCGTAAAGATTATAACGGTTGCTATAATTACTGTAAAGAGCAAAGTTACCCAGCGGCCTTCGGGAAGGTGGATGAGCTTGGCGAAACCGACGAGCACCGGCATCATGACCGCAAAGGTGACGGATGCGATCGACGCATGGGAGGAGATCAAAGCGGCAATCAGCCAGACCAACATGCCTGCCAGGAAACTGAGCGGCGCTAACGCCAACAGCACGCCGTAGGTTGTCGAAACTCCTTTCCCGCCTTTAAAACCCATAAAAGGCGACACGATATGACCGACGATGGCAGATCCTCCGACCAGCACTGGAATCAAGCCGAGGTGTGATGCGAAGAAGGTCGGGAGGAAACCTTTGGCTGCATCCAGAATAAATACTGCGAATCCATAGCCGGGACCAACAGCCCGAAAGACATTGGTTGCGCCGATATTTTTGCTTCCCACCGTCCGGATATTTATACCTTTGAGTCGGGCGATCAGGTAGCCGAAAGGAATTGAGCCTGATAAAAAGCCAAGGGCAGAGGACAGAACCAGCGACAGGGCGAACGTCATTTTCGGTGTTCTATTTTTATCCGGATGGGATTGCCCTGAAAGCCGAAGTAGTTTCGAAGCTGATGTTTGATAAACCGAATATAGCCGACATCCAGCTTCGGTTTGGTAACCCGGACGGTAAATTCGGGAGGTTGGCTACCGGACTGGCGCAAGGACAAAATTTCACAGTTTTTTGGGGGGTGTCGTTCGATCTCTCTCCAAACGGTCGTTTTGAGCAGGTCATTTTTTATTTGTTTTTGAGCTTCGGCAAAAACTTCGGTCGCCGCCATGATGGTTGCTTCTATCCCTTCGCCTTTTGTAGCGGAAGTGAAGATATACGGTGCGTAGTTGACAAAACCGAGTGCCGCGTTCACGGCTGATCGAGCGGTCGTGCGTTCCGCTTTGGTGAGTTTGTCAACCTTATTACCGGCAATTACCAGTCCTGTTCCCGCTTCTTCGACCAGTGCCGCAATTCGTTTGTCCTGACCGGTTGGACCTTCGGTCAGGTCTATGAGCAGGATTGCAACATCCGAGGATTTAATATTACTGATTGCCCGAATGACCGAAAAATACTCGACATCGGCCGTAACTTTCGATTTTTTTCTCATGCCCGCGGTGTCGACAATCCGAAACCGTTGATTTTCTACTGAAAAGTCGGTTTCAATTGCATCACGGGTTGTGCCCGGTTTTTCATCAACGATCGCCCGGTATTCGCCTACCAGGGTATTCAAAAAAGATGACTTGCCGACATTGGGCCGCCCCAGGATGACCAGGCGGATTGCTTCCTGGGCTCGGGATTCAACCTCGGGCAAATGCCGGACAACCTCATCCAGCAATTCGGCTACACCGGTTCCGTGTTCAGCACTCATTGGGTATGGTCTGCCGAGCTTGTAAAATTCGTTAACCGTAGCGCGGCCAGACTTGGCATCAATTTTGTTAACGGCTAAGAGAAACTCCTTTGCTTGTTTTCTGAGATTGCGGCCAATTTCTTCATCCACCGGGGTTAATCCCTCTTTTCCATCGCAGACGAGGATGATGACATCGGCTTCGGTAACTGCAACTTCGACCTGCAGTTGTATCTCTTTCAGTAACGAGGCATCCGGGTTTAAGACCAGGCCGCCGGTATCGACAACAATGAACTCTTTTCCCTGCCAACGGGCTTCTTTGTAAATGCGGTCGCGGGTGATACCCGGTTCTTCAAAGGTGATGGAAACACGCTTTCCGACGATGCGATTGAATAAGGTCGATTTGCCGACATTCGGTCTGCCGACGATTGCCGCAATTCCCGTCATCGTTTTAAGATATGAATTAAAAAGGTACTGTCAAGGTGAGGGGGAAGTGGGGTTTTTCTATCCTCCATATTAAAACTGTAGTGCGACCCGTGTAGGGTCGGTATTTTCGGCGAGGCTAAAGAAACCGTGCGAAAAATAGTCATTGTCAGGAGTCCGCTACGCTCCTTGGCGGACGAAACCAGGCAATTTCATAAAAGTTGTAAATAAAAGGGTTTGCCACGCCTGCGGCTCGCAATGACTGCAGCAAGAAGGTGGTATTCGGAATAGTTGACAACTAAACGAGGCGGGTTATAATGCACCAAAAACTAAGGAGGGTTTATGCATAAGAAATTATTTATTCCCGGCCCGACCGAGGTGCGGGAGGAGGTCTTGAAGGAACAGGCCCGGCCGATGATCGGCCATCGAATGAAGGAATTCGGTGTCCTGTACGAAGGCGTCATCAACAAGCTCAAAACCTTACTCGATACCAAAAATCATGCGATCGTCTTCACCTCATCCGGCACCGGTATTATGGAGGGTTCAATCCGTAACTGTGTTAAAAGCAAGGTGCTGTCATGCATTAACGGGTCGTTCAGTGAACGGTGGTTTAAGATTGCCCAAGCCTGCGGAAAGGACGCAACACCGTTAGAGGTCGAATGGGGAAAAGCGATAAAACCGGAGATGATCGAAGATAAGTTAAAGAAGGATAAGTTTGAAGCGGTCACCCTGGTCCATAACGAGTCCTCGACCGGCGTGCGTGCGCCAATTGCGGAAATCAGCGAAGTGATGAAGCGCTATCCGGATGTGTTCTGGTTGGTTGATACCGTCAGCTCGATGGCGGGCGACAAACTCGAGATCGACAAATGGGGTATCGATGTCTGCCTGGCTTCGACCCAGAAGTGCTTCGCTCTGCCGCCCGGTCTGGCGGTCTGCACGGTCAGCCAGCGGGCTTTGGATAAGACGAGAACGATGACCGACCGGGGTTACTATTTCGATTTCGATGCGATGCTCAAACGCTACGACAAGGACCGTCAGACCCCGACTACTCCTGCGATTACCCTGATTTACGCCCTGGATAAGCAGCTCGACCGGATGCTTGCCGAAGGGATGGAGAATCGCTACCAGCGCCACCTCCAGATGGCCGGCTATGTGCGCGATTGGGCAAAGAAAAACTTCGCTCTGTTCCCGGAGCCGGGTTATGAGTCGGTTAGCCTAACCTGCGTTGATAATACCAGGAAGATAACCGTCGCCGACCTCAATTCCGAACTTGGAAAGCGGGGTTTTGCCATATCCAACGGCTACGGCAAATTGAAGGAGCTCACCTTCCGGATCGCCCATATGGGGGATTTGACCTTAGACGAAATCAAAGAACTGATGAAGCATATCAACGAGATATTAGGACTGAAATAAGGGCACTGGTGGAAACTGAGAAAAGAAAAATGAAGAATGCAGCATTGATTCAGACTGAGGAAGACTGAGAATAGATGTATAGGCACTCTCCGTTTACCTCAGTATTAATCAGTTTACATCAATGCTAATACTAACTCAATTCGAGGAGGAAAAATGAAGGTTTTAATTTCGGACCCGATTGATCAAGAAGGAGTCGAGATTTTAAAAAAAGCCGGGCTTGAGGTTGCGGAAAAACCCGGATTGCCACCGGAAGAGCTCGTCAAGACGATTCCGGAGTATGATGCGATTATTGTCCGGAGCGCGACCAAGGTTACGAAAGATGTGATTGAGGCGGGCAAAAACCTGAAGGTTATCGGCCGGGCAGGCGTAGGACTCGATAACGTTGACGCCGAGGCGGCGAAGGCGAAAAATATTAAAGTTATGAATACCCCGGCCGCGACTTCGGTCTCGGTCGCCGAGCTCGCTTTAGGGATGATGCTTTCGATTGCGCGCAACCTCGTTCAGGGCACGGTCACCTTGCGTGAGGGCAAGTGGGAAAAGAAGAGGTTCCATGGATTTGAGCTCTTTGGCAAGACCCTCGGAATTATCGGCATCGGCCGGATCGGCACCGAGCTCGCAAAACGGGTGAAGGTGATGGGGATGAAAGTCATTGCCTATGACCCGTATGTCAAGAGTTCGGATGTGGGTGAGCTCGTCGATCTGGATACGATTTTAAAACAATCCGACTTTATCTCAATCCATACCCCGAAGACCGCGGAAACAAAATATATTCTCTCCAAAGGCGCGTTCGACAAAATGAAGCCCGGCGTTGTGATTATTAACTGCGCCCGGGGCGGTGTTGTCGATGAGTCGGCGCTCTATGATGCCCTCGCCAGCGGCAAAGTGAAAGCCGCCGGGATCGATGTTTTCGAGACCGAACCAATCAAGGATAATCGGCTTTTGACCCTGGAGAATGTCGTTGCGACACCCCATATCGGCGCCCAGACCGAGGAAGGACAGCGGCGGGCAGGAGTCGGGATTGCCGAACTCGTCCGGGATGCGCTCTTAAAAGGCTGAGTGCGCATGGCAACGATCGCACCATTTCCGGGCGTCAAATACAATCGGTCGAAGATTGGCGATTTGAATCGGGTTATCACCCAGCCCTACGACAAGATCACACCCGAAATGCAAACCAGGTATTACGATGTAAGCCCGTATAACTATGTCCGCCTGATTTTAGGACGTGATGCCGATCGGTACGCTGAAGCCGAACTGACCTTCAATGATTGGGTGAGTTCGTCCATTTTGGTGAAAGACCCGGTGCCTGCTCTCTACCCCTATCATCAGGAATTTAAGCTCAAAGGAGAACCGAGGGTGCGCAAAGGGTTTGTCGCGGTCGTCGAGCTCGAGGAGTTCGAAAAGGGCGGAATTCTGCCCCACGAGCGAACCCTGTCGAAACCGAAAGCCGACCGATTCACCTTGATGCGCCGGACGAAGAAGAATTTCGAGCAGGTGTTTATGCTCTACGCCGACCCCGAAGACCAGATTCAAAAACTCTTCGCTCGGGTGTGCGTCCAACCACCGGAAATAGCGGTAACCGATGAGTACGAGACCCTTCATCGGCTCTGGACCGTCACCGAGCGAGATAGTATCCGGCAGGTGAAAGAAGTGTTGAAGAACAAGGTTTTCTTCATCGCCGATGGCCACCACCGGTATGAGACTTCGCTTAACTACCGGAACGAAGCGCGCCGGGAGTATCCCGGTTTTAAAGGCACCGAGGCGTTTAACTATCGGATGGTGACGCTCGTCAATTTAGCCGACCCGGGTCTTTTGATTCTGCCCACCCACCGGCTCGTCTTTAATCTGGGGGAGTTCGACTTTGATCGGTTTTTGAAACGGAGTGGTGAATTCTTTACGGCGAAAAAAGTGTCAGAGAACGAAATCGCCGAAGGTTTGAAAACGGGTAGTAACCAGCATACCTTCGGTATGTTCAGCAAGCAGGGCGGGAGTTATCTCCTGACGCTACAAAACCGCTCGGCGCTCGACCGGTTCGTGCCCACCGAGCGGAGCCGG
>CAYHGV010000114.1:0-8056 GCA_964356135.1 uncultured bacterium | reverse complement strand
ATACCGTTTTATCAATTTACCGGGTGAAGTCTTTATCATCAAAACCGTACCGATTCGCGCCGAACTTTCCGATTTTCTATTAGTGCCGCTGGCGGCACTCATCATCTCGCTGATCGCGACCCTCTATCCTTCGCTGAAAGCCTCAAAGTATACTCCGGTCGATGCAATCCGTTACGAATAAAAATATTATCCAGGCGCGCGGGATCATAAAAACATTCGAGCTCGGCCCGGAGCGGGTCGATGTCTTGAAAGGAGTTGACCTAACCGTCCAATCGGGCGAGATGGTTGCCATTACCGGGCCTTCCGGTTCGGGCAAATCCACGCTGCTGCACATTCTGGGTACCCTTGACCGCCCAACCGCAGGTTCGGTTTCACTTAATAACACTGATCTCAACTCCCTATCCGAGAATCGACTTGCCGAGCTGCGCAATCGAACCCTGGGCTTTGTCTTTCAATTCCACCATCTCCTGCCCGAGTTCACGGTTTTGGAAAATGTCGCTATGCCCCTTTTGATTGCCGGCACGAATGCTAAAACCGCGTATACCCGAAGCCAAAAGGCAGTCGACGAAATAGGCCTTTCTCACCGGCTCAGTCACAAGCCGAGTGAACTGTCGGGCGGAGAAAAACAAAGGGTAGCGGTCGCTCGTGCTCTGATCAACGAACCGTTACTGGTGCTCGTCGATGAACCGACCGGAAACCTCGATACCACCACCGCCCATTCATTGATGGAGTTGCTCAAAGACCTCAACCGCCACAAAGGGATAACCTTTCTGATTGTCACCCATAATGAAAAAGTTGCCCGGATCGCCCGCCGCCGATTTAAATTGATCGACGGTCGATTACTGCAATGAAGCTCTGCGAGCAGTGCGGCAAAGCCGAGGCAATTCTCTCGATCACCGAGGTTACTACCGACGGCACGCCCCGGGAGTTTTCCCTTTGCCGGGACTGTGCCGAGAAACGAGGATTGGTAGACAAAAAGCTTTCGATTGCGGAAATTTTTGCCGGACTCTTAAATGAAAAGAGTGATGCTGAAGACCAGAAGCTCGTCTGTCCGGTCTGCTCGCTTTCCTATGCCGAATTCAAAAAAGGGGGGCGGTTGGGCTGCGCCCATTGTTATACCACCTTCCAACCCAAATTAATCAAGCTCATTCGAAGAATCCAGGGCACGATCAAACATAAAGGAACCCAACCGTCGCAGGGCGAGAAGCCGATCGTCGTCGAACAAAAATTGCAGGAGTTGCGGAACAAACTGCACGATGCAATTACCCAGGAAGAATACGAGAAGGCAGCAGCGATTCGCGACCAGTTACGGAAATATGAAACTGACTCCACTTGACCCCGCGCCCGGCAGCTGGCTTTCCCCCCAGGGTGAATCGGTTGAGATTATCCTGTCCAGTCGGATCCGGTTAGCCCGTAATCTCAAGAATCTTAGCTTTGAGAGAAAAGCAGATTCCGCTACCCAGGAAAAGACCGTTGCGCTCGTGCGCCGCGCGCTCGAGAACGACGATATCCAAACCGATGGAGTATTCATCGAAACCAAAGATTTGAGTCCGCTCGCCATTCAATTTCTCTTAGAACGCCACCTCATCTCCCCAGATTTTATCTCACCGAAACGGACCCAGGGACTCTTTCTCTCCCATGACCAGGCGCTCAGTATCATGGTTAACGAAGAAGACCATCTCCGGTTCCAGGTCTTGGCCGCCGGCCTTGCCTTCGAAACCGCTTACCCCCGGATAAACAACCTCGATCGCCTGCTCGACCGCCAGCTGGACTATGCCTTCGATCCCGAGTTAGGCTTTCTCACCGCCTGCCCAACCAATGTCGGCACCGGTATGCGGGCGTCGGTACTGATCCATCTTCCCGCGCTCGTGTTGACCCGAGAAATCGAAAAAGTCCTGCGCGGTGTTATCCAGGTCGGCTACTCGGTACGCGGCCTCTATGGCGAAGGGACCGAAACCAAAGGTCACTTTTTCCAACTCTCCAACCAGATCACCCTTGGTCTGTCCGAACCGGAAATCGTCGAAGGCTTGGAGAAAATCGCCCGGGAGCTCGTTGTTTTGGAACGGCGGGCTCGAGATTTTTTGCTTAAAAATACCCGGCTCGAAATCGAAGATAAGGTTTTCCGAGCGTTAGCCATACTAAAAAATGCCCGGGTACTCTCGAGTGAAGAGATCATCAACCTCACCTCGGCGGTTCGGTTAGGCATCGGCTTGGGATTCGTTACCGAGGTTGGGCTCAAAACCATTAACGAAATTCTGATTCTTGCCCAACCGGCAAACCTCCAAGTATTGTACGATAAAGAAATGGAGCCAATCGAGCGCGATGAAAAACGAGCCGAATTTATTCGCACCCGACTCGCGCAACACTGATTGAAAAAATCGTAAGGAGGCAGCATGATAGCTGATCTGACGTTTGATGCCCGGGGACTTATGTGCCCGATGCCGATTCTGAAAGCGGTCGAAAATATGAAAAAAATAGCAATCGGCCAGATTCTTGAAATGATCGCCGATGACCAGGGCGCCCAGGAAGACTTCCCCGCCTGGTGCGCACAAACCGGTAACGAATTTCTGGGGATGGAAGTAAACCCCGATGGTTCAATGAAGTTTTTCATAAAACGAACGGTCTGAAAGGAGACAGCCGATGGCAGACAACAAAAGAATTGCACTTGTTCTCTCCGAGAAAAAACTCGATAAAGTAATGGCAAGCTTTATGCTCGCCGTAACCGCCCGGGCATCAGGCATGGAAGCTCGGATATTTTTTACCTTCTGGGGACTCGATGTCCTCAAAAAGGGATTCAAACCCAAGCTCGGTGGTTTTATGAGCCTGTTTACCCCGATGATGGAAAAAAAGATGAAAAAACTTAAAATCGCAACCTTCGTTGAATTACGGGAACAGGCACGACAGCTGGGGGTCGAATTCTATGCCTGCAGCACGACCCTGGAACTGATGGGCGTCAAGAAAGAAAACCTGATTGACTGCAAAGTAATCGGCGCCGCCGGTTTCCTCAAACTTGCCAATGAATCGAATGTTCAACTTTTCATTTAAATGCACGTCGGCTTTCTCGTAAGAACCGGTCCTTATACTTCCCAGAATATCGATACCGTCTACGAACTCGGCAAACGGATGTTGAGCCGCGGTCACACTCTGTCCTTGTTTTTATATGAAGACGGGGTTCTGACGATTGATAAAGACATCCAGTCGCCCCAGGAAAGAAATATCAAAGACCGGCTTCGAGAACTTGCCGCCCAGGGAGCGGTGATTCGTGCCTGCGGCACCTGTTCCAAATTTCGAGGACAGTCGAGAGACGATATTATTGAAACGGCAAAACTTGCCGGTCTGGCGGTGCTGGTAGATTTCATCAACCGATCCGACCGATTCATTTCGTTCGGTTTTTAAAATGAAAAAAATTGTTTTTCTCATTAGATCCGCACCGTATGGGATGGCCACTGCCGCCGAAGGATTCCGGGCTATCATTGCGACCGCAGGTATGGGAATCGAAACCCATGCGGTGTTAGTCGAAGACGGCGTCTTTATTGCAAAAACCGGGCAGCAGCCGGAAGCGATCGCGATGCACAGTCTCGAATCTGCCTATCGCCAGGTCAGCGATTTCGGTGCCCACCTGTATATCCACACCGAATCGGCAGAAGAGCGTGGAGTGGCGAAACCCGAAACCATCCCTGCCCGCTGGATTACCCTGCCCGAGCTCAGGGACCTGATACATTCTGCCGATTTCGTTATCAGCTTCAGTTAAATGGGGAACTTGTTTCTTGTGACCCGGTCTCCGTTTTCAAGACGAGACGCACTGCTCGCTCTCGGTCTCGCCCAAAACCGCGATGTGATTTGTTTCATTCAGGATGGGGTCTATGCCGCACACCGGATACCGGACGAACTTGGTGCCGCGATTGAAAGCGCAGAAAAACGGGGGGTACAATTCTCGGTCCTGCGCGAAGACCTCGAAGCCCGCGGAATTACTCCGGCGGCTCGTTTTAAAACTATTGACTACAACGATCTGGTCGGTTTGATTATCGATTCAAAACGAACAGTTTCGTAATAATTTCTAAAGACGGCTCGCCGAAAATTCAGAGTCCCATCTTCGGATTTAACCAACCTTTTCCGCAATCGCCTTTGCCTGGGTGAAGAGCATCAAATAGTCGCGGCCGCCCGCTTTCGAATCAGTACCCGACATATTGAATCCGCCGAACGGATGGACGCCGACCAGGGCGCCGGTGCACTTGCGATTGACATAGAGGTTGCCGACATGAAACAGCTGTTTTGCCCGGTCGAGCTTATTCCGATTCCTGGAATAGACCCCGCCGGTTAAACCGTATTCGGTATCGTTCGCCATCGTCAACGCTTCGTCGAAATCATTGGCTTTAGTAACCGCCAGAACCGGTCCGAAAATCTCCTCTTGCGAGATGCGGGCTTTCGAGTCGACATCGACGAACACGGTCGGTTCGATGAAATAACCCTCCGTGCCAATTGGCGTCCCGCCGCATAAAAGCCTTCCTTCTTTTTTCCCGGTCTCAATATACTCGAGAATCGATTTATACGCCGACTCGTTAATGACCGGTCCCATCCAGTTCTCCTGGAATTTCGTCGGCCCAACTTTAATCGCTTTCACCCGCTCATCGAGCTTGGCGAGGAACTGGTCGTAGACGTTCTTAACAACAATCGCCCGCGAGCAAGCCGAGCACTTCTGTCCTTGAAATCCGAACGCCGAGACCTGGACACCGAATGCGGCCGCATCCAAATCGGCTTCGTCATCAACGACAATTCCGTCTTTGCCACCCATCTCGGCGACGACCCGCTTTATCCAGAGCTGACCCGGTTGATGCTGAGCGGCAAGTTCGTTAATCCGCAAACCGACTTCCTTTGAACCGGTAAAGGCAATAAACCGGATCTTAGGATGTTTTACTAAAAACTCGCCGGCCAATCGTCCCGGTCCAGGCATAAAATTGACAACCCCGGGTGGCAGACCGGCTTCTTCCAAAACTTCCAGAAATTTATAGCCGATAGCGGGCGAATCGCTCGAAGGTTTGAGAATAACGGTATTGCCGGCAACAAACGCACCCGAAGTCATGCCGACCAGAATCGCCATCGGAAAGTTCCAGGGTGGAATCACCAGCCCCACCCCTAACGGGATATACCACAAATCGTTTTCTTCGCCCGGATATTTAACCAGCGGCTGCTTCTCAGCATAGCGCAGAGCCTCTCGACCATAGAACTCCAGAAAATCGATCGCTTCGGCGACATCACCATCGGCTTCGACCCAGGATTTACCGACTTCAAACACCAGCCAGGAATCGAGTTCCAGTCTCCGCCTGCGCATAATCTCCGCCGCTTTGAAAAGATAGCTGGCGCGCTTTTCAGCTTTCTCGAACTTCCAGGTTTCAAAAGTTTTTAGCGCGGCATCGAGTGCGCTTCGGGCTAAATCCTCATCCGCCTTCTGGAATACTCCAACAAGCTCATCTTTTTTTGATGGGTTATACGACAGGAGCTTATCTTTCGCCTGGAGCTTTTTGCCGCCGATAATCAGAGGGTACTCTTTGCCTAATTCTTTTTCTACCTGTGCTATCGCTTGTTCCATATTCTTGCGATTATCCGCTATTGTAAAATCAACATACAATTCATTTTTAAAATCTTTGAGCACATCGCCTCCTTAGTTTTATGGTTAAGTATATCGAACCCAAAACCGATGTCAACCGCCCGTCAATTTCACCATTGACTTTTGATTTTTATTCCTTATTTTTTTATTTACTAAATGCTAAAGCCTAAAGGCTAGAATCCGAAATGGGGGATCGTCTAACTGGCAGGACGGCTGACTCTGGATCAGTTAATCGGGGTTCGAATCCCTGTCCCCCAGATACAAGGCAGTGCGAAATGCAAAGTGTAGAGTTGATTATGGATGGGATTCGGACCCGCCATGATGTTTGGCGGGATAGCGAATCCCTGTCCCCCAGATACAAGGCAGTGCGAAGGGTCAAGTGTGAAGTGCTGAGTGAAGAACCAAGCGAATTTTGACTTCTGCATTTTGCATTCTTCACTTTTCATTGATCTCTTTCTATCTCTCCCGGTCTGCAAACGTATCAGTAACAACCCAGATATAAGGCAGTGCGGAGTGAAAGGTGAAAAATAAGATACTTTTGACCTTTGCAATTTGCATTTTGCACTTTTCATTGACTCCCCTCAATGCTACCCAGTATCAGGTCATCGTCTATAAGTCCAATTATACCTTAGAACTCTACCAGGACGGGAAGTTGACCAAAACCTACCCTATCGCCCTGGGTTTTAATCCGGTTGATGATAAACAACAACGAGGCGACGGCTGCACGCCCGAAGGTGAATTTTATATCTGCCACAAGAATCCCGCCAGTATGTTTTATCTCTCGCTGCTGTTAAGTTATCCCAATCTCGAGGATGCCGAACAGGGACTCGAGGCTGGTTTGATAACCCGAACCCAGAACCAAACCATCACGAACGCACTTAAGAATAAAAAGATGCCGCCCCAGCAGACAAAATTAGGGGGCGAGATTCGCATCCACGGCGGTGGCATTGGCTATAACTGGACTTTGGGCTGCATCGCTTTAAAAAATGAGGATATTGAAGAACTTTATAACCTGCTCCCGTTGGGCACAACCGTCATAATTAAAAGGTCAAAGGATTAAAAATCTTTTTACCCTTAGCCTTTACATCGTCAACCGGAAGATAAAGGTTATTTCGCCCCACTGTAATTCTTGCCGCACGTTTGCGGCAAGCGGAGCAAACTGCCAGGTAGCTAAAGCCGCCATCGCTGCCTGGTCCCACTGGGGATAACCGCTGCTCCGTTCGAGGATGATATTCGGTCGAACCGCACCGTCGGGTGCAACTTCGAGCCGCATGGTTATCTGGACATCGGTCAAGCCGCGTTCCCGTGCCCATTCCGGATACACCGGTAAAACCTTTGCCACAACCTGGCGTCCCTGAAGCTGACCGGTTACACTGTAGCTGATCCTGATCGGGGTTTGGTCATTAATCGTAGTCGTCGGCTTAGAGATTGTCGGCTTCGTTTGATGCAGGGTCTGGGAAGGGATTTTGACAGGAGGCACGGTTACGGTCAAATCGAGCGGTTTCCCGATGCCGCCGCCCGGACCTCGACCCGACAGAATACCCTCAACTCCTCCACCGATGCCCGGAGGAGCGGCACGGCGTAACGATATGGGCGCCTCCGCAAGTATCTCTGCGGTCGTCAGTCCTCCGCCTTCTCCCCGTTTGCTGATCTTGATAACATCGGTAAGCGCACCGGCAGGTGCATAACGGTCGAGTTTGACCGCAACCTGATTCCGGTCGATTTTGCGCATCAAATCCGGCGCTTCTGCCAGACCGACGGGTAACGCTTCGCCTTTGACCTCGCTGCCATTAAATCCTCCGCCCGAAGGTAGAAATTTCGCCACTTGAGGCGGATAGGTATTATCCAGAAACGTTATCTCTTCGACCAGTGGATACTCGGCAGTTACGGTGCCGGTTCGGGGGACAAAGAGTAAAAACAACAGGAAGTGAAGAAGCACGGCAGAACCGAATCCAATGGCAAGGTCGCGGTTAGAAGCAACACTCCAGACCGATTTACCGAAATTCCGGGAGACCAACGGGAAGGACTTCATGCCATCGGCAATCGAATTATAAATCCAGCGGCAGCTGTCACCGATGGAATACCAGAAGTTCTTGAAGACCATCGATCCAACATTCACACCGTTTTTCATAAACCACCTCCTTACTAATTATATATACAGGTTTTCCATGTTGGTTATTCCCAAAAACTTCACGTTATTTTGGTTTTTCGGTTAAAGTATCAGAAAATGACAAAATTGTAATCACCAAGCCAGAGGAAGTTATATGGATGGGAAATTTTTTACTTCCCGTGGGTTACTTGTCTGTTGGCCGGTGGGGTCAAGAAGTTTTAACGGGTTGTTAAGACTGTAGGCATACGGGTTTGTACTGGCGCTTCCCTGCGGGTCTAAGGTGATGAACCTTCCGATGTTGGAATCGTAATACCGCTGGCAGAAGTAGTTAAGATTGCTTT
>CAYHGV010000113.1:0-8244 GCA_964356135.1 uncultured bacterium | reverse complement strand
CAGACGAACGGGTGGTAATTTTTTCTCTTACCGGCAGCGTATATAAAAAAGTCTGGGAGTCGCCGGCAGATAAAAAATTGAAGGTCGGAGAAATGGAAGACGGTCAGATTCAGGTTGAAACCGGAGAGGGGTCGAGCGGGACAATTGGGTGGACCGGGAAGCAGTGGGAGTTACGGTTTTAAAAAATATATAGCATCATCATTATAATTATAAACGGATACCACCAATGACAGCGAAATGAACGAATTGCCAAAAATGGTTTGCTTGGTTCCGGGCTTGGAAAATTGAAAGTTTAGCCGCGCGGCCGAAATCCTTTCCCCAGAACTTCATAGACATCGGTGATGATGACGAAGGCGCCGGGGTCTTTTTCTTTGACCAACTGGCGAATGATCGGAACTTCGCGTCGGCTGACGACGACCAGGAGGACATCTTTTTCGGTATCGGTGTACCCGCCCCGGCCGTGGAGTCGGGTCACGCCTCGGCTCATATCTTTCATGATGCCTTCCGATATTTCGGTTGTTTTTTCGGAAATGATGATCGCGGCACGGGCGTAGCTGAATCCTTCGACGACAAAGTCAAGCACCCGGCTCGAGAGAAACAACGCCAGGTATCCGTAGAGGGGGATTTCGAACGAGCGGAAGGTTATTCCGGACAGCGAGATAATAATAAAATCGGTTATGAGAATTCCCATACCGGTGGTGATGTTGGTATAGCGGTTGATGATCTGGCCGATAATGTCCGAGCCGCCGGTCGAACCCCGACCGCGAAAGACGATGCCTAAACCGACACCCAGGAGGATACCGCCGTAGATTGCTGCCAGAATCCGGTTGTCGGTGACGCTGGGCAGGCGTACGCCGTAGTCGAAAAAGTCGATAAAGAACGAAAAGAGGATAATACCTAATATCGACTTAATCCCGAAGGTTTTGCCGAGGGTTCTGATGCCGATGATAAAAATCGGGACATTGAGAACGACATTGGTGAGTCCGACCGGTGTTTTCAGAAAGTGGTGCAGGATAATCGATAACCCACCGACACCGCCCGGCACAATCTGGTGGGGGATCAAAAAAACAGCATACGACACGCCCATCAGAGCCGAACCGAAGGCGATCAGGAGAACGTCGAGACTGTGGCGGAACAATTTACGAGCCATATAGTTCTATTACCACAGTTGTGGCTGGGTGTCAAGCACTTCGACAGTATTTATGCAAACCACTGATCCGCCACGAGTCTTGGCGGACACGGAAAGCACAGGGACTCATTAATGTAGCGGTCGGATTTATCCGACATTGAACCTGAAATTTTAGTAGTACCGATTTCATGCTGCTTGACGCAAGATAGATTTACGATAGTATTAACCGTCAAAGGAGGGAAAATGAAAAATCTCTTTCTGGTTTCGATTTTAATTGCGACCGGTGTTGCAGCCGGAGAACGCGACCCGATTGCAGCCGCGCTGGCGAAAGTCGGATTAACCCAGGAGTCGGCGCGGATTGACCGAAACGATATGGACTTCTATGGCGGCGACCGGTTTCGGCTCCACTTTTTCGATGTTTTTATGGATGACCCGTATAAGATCCCTGATTATGTCCCGGTTTTTTCGAAGTCAGCCCTCTCGGTTTCAAATTCAATCGGATTTTCGGTGATGTTTGCCGGGCTGCGGGTGAAGGCAGGAGTGAGGCGAGGATTGATTACCAATCCGGTTACCGAATATGAAAAGCTTTTAACCGGACCGGACTGGCTTTCCAATGCAGTAATATTGCTCTACAAAGAAGCGGGCGAAAAAACGGTGCCCGCCCCGATTCTGAGTCAATTAAAAACAGCTCTGCCCGAATCGCTTGCCAAACCAGTTGCTTTGATCGTTGTGACGGCGGCAAGTGCTTTGAGCTGGCAGCAGCAGGCATTTGAATCGCTTACTGATAAGGATAAGCTCTATAACGGAGTGATTAACTATATCGTCGGGCTCGACTCCGACACGACCAATTATAACACGATTCGCCAGACCGAAAGCGCGATCGACAAAATTGATTACGAGTATCTCTCTACCGGCGCCACCGACCTGGGGCTTGTTCTGGATTCGGCAGTGGCGCGACTAAAAAGATTTACGCCGACCGGGCCGATTAGTTTCCGGTGTCCAACGCCGTTGGGCGATATTATCATCAACGGCACCGAAGATAATATCTATCCTGACACCCTTAAGCCTTTTTTAATCGTCGATTTGGGCGGCAACGATACCTATTATACCGGTGCGTCCAATCTCAGCCCGGCAAATTCGATATCGATTCTTATTGACTGTGCCGGTAATGACAAGTATATCAGCACCGCAAAAAATAGACCGAGTTTCGGTGGCGCGATTTTAGGCTACAGCTTTTTGATCGACCTTGAAGGCAATGATTTCTACGACAGCAAAAATATCACCCAGGGTGCGGGTGTTTTCGGGATTGGTCTACTCTACGATGAAGCCGGTGATGATACCTTGAAATCCTTTACGGCAGCACAGGGGGCCGGCCTGTTCGGGCTTGGTGTCTGCATCAACCGGCAGGGCAACGACTACTATCTGACCTATCAGCAGGGACAGGGTTATGGCTATGTCAAAGGTTGTGGAGTGCTGGTCGATAACGAAGGCAATGATGTTTATATCGCCAATGATTCGGATATCGTTTTTCCGTCCGCCCAGTCCAAGGAACACAACTCGTCATTGGCACAGGGGATGGGTTTTGGTAAGCGCGCCGATTTTACCGATGGACACTCGTTAGCCGGTGGGGTCGGTATTCTGGCTGATGGTTCGGGCAACGACCGTTATTCCTGCGGTGTCTTCGGCCAGGGCTGTGCCTATTGGTACGGAGTCGGGATTTTAGCCGATTCGAGCGGTAACGACGAATACAATGGAATCTGGTATGTGCAAGGGTCGGGTGCCCATTTCGGTGTCGGCATCCTCTACGAAGGTTCGGGTGACGACCATTACAAGGCGACGATCAACATGGCGCAGGGTGCGGGCCATGATTTTACCGTCGGTTTTCTCGTCGATTGTTCGGGCAATGACACCTATGATGCGCCGAATTTGAGCCTGGGCGGTGGCAATGCCAACGGCATCGGAATTTTCTGGGATAAGCTCGGTGATGATACATACAATGTCAGCGCCGGGACGACCCTCGGTCGTGCCAATATCGAAGGCCCGCGCGGTGGGATTCGGGACAAGATGCTCTGCATGGGTCTGTTTATGGATACCGGCGGCAAGGACAAGTATTCGAAACCATTTGCGAAAAACGGAAAAATCTGGACTCAAAAAGGAGCGAACGAAAAAGAACCGATTCCGATGGAAAAAGGAGTAGGTTTGGATTGGTGAAAAAGAGTTCAATGTAAAATGCAGAATGCAAAATGGGGAGAAATAAAAGCCAGACCTATCGAAAAAAATCGAGCTTGACTTGATTTCAAAAGCCAGTAAATTGTAGGTATGAGAGATTCAAATAATTTAACTAAAATTATCCCCTTTTCAAAGTCAAACAGCAAAACAAAAAAGGAGGGATTAAGATGAAGACCATGACCAGGGTTAGACCGGAAGATTATATTCTTTCAGCGCTGTCGCCCGAAGACAGGTTAGAGGCGGCTCTCAAGATTGCCCGGGAAAGTTTCCGTGAGACTACATTAACGGTTAAAGATATTGAGAAAGCTGTTGAAAAAATAAGGAGAAAGATCTACGAAGCGACGCGAAGATAGGGTAGTTGTCGACACCGGGATTCTTATCTCTGCTTTCATCTTTGGCGGTGTTCCCGTAAATGTTATTTATAAAGTCTTTGCCGATGCTGAGCTATGGATTTCACCCCAACTTCTTGAAGAATACAGGGATGTTCCGTTTGAGCTGAAAAGTTCGGGTAAGATAACCGATGTCCAATTGAGGTCGCTTCTTTCCGGTATCGCCTCTTTTGTAGTTAATGCCCAAGTAGTCATTCCAGAGAGAAAATTTTCAATTTGTCGGGATGAGAAAGATAAAATGATACTTGAATGCTGCTTTGCTTGTGATGCCGATTTTTTGATTACCGGTGATAAAGACCTCTTGGAAATTGAAAAAACTGTGTTGAAGGCAGCGCTTCCCCGGCTAAGAATAGTTTCACCAAAAACTTTTCTTAGGAAAGCCTGAATGTGATCAAGTCTCTCCCTTTGATGATGATAGGGCTGGGCCAATAACAGTGCAAGGTGCATAGTGCCAAGGGGAAAAAGTGTAGTGCGTAAGGAGTAGGGCGTAAAGCGTGAGACGTAAGACGTAAGAAGTAGGGAGTAGACAGTAGGGAGGAAGAC
Source organism: uncultured bacterium (assembly GCA_964356135.1). Classification (GTDB taxonomy): domain Bacteria; phylum Hydrothermota; class Tepidihabitantia; order CAYHGV01; family CAYHGV01; genus CAYHGV01. The sequence continues at coordinate 3,954 of CAYHGV010000113.1, read as the reverse complement.
GAAGGAGGGAAAGTTAATGAAAAATGCAAATAAAAGCGTATAGCATAAGGAGTAAAGCGCAGGGGGTAAGGAATAGACATTAGAGAGAATGAAAATTGAAGGTTTGACCCCAATTCCTAATTCGTGTTAATTCGTGGTTATTTTTCTTCGTGTCAGTTCGTGGCTACGGTTGGTATTCGCGTTTGAGGATTTCTTTAATTAACTTTGCTTTTTTGTCGCCGATTTTGGGCACGGTCTTTAAGTCTTCGGTTGTGGCGGAAAGGACTTCGCCAACGGTTTTATACTTGACCAATAGATCTTTGGCGATGGTAGGACCGATGCCGGGAAATGATTCCAAAATCCGTTCGAGCTCGCTCGCCGGCGAAGGGGCTTTTCGTTTATAAAATAAAGAAACCTCCCGGCCCAACATCTGCTCCTGTTTGGCAACGGTAATTAAAAACTCGACCGTGTCGAATTTATCTTTTGAGAAGAGCACCGGGATACCGGAGGCGATGGCAATCATTGCCAGAGCGCCGCGGATGCCGGTTGGATAGACGCCGGCGACATTGTATAAATGGTAGCCTTCAATCAAAAAGAGTGGTTTCTCGTAATGGTTTTTGAGGAGAGCGACCTGCTTGAACAGCCGTTTCGTCTTTATCGAACCGACAAAATCGACCGCTGTCTTCCGTTCGATGCACACCCGGTCAGAAAGGAGATAGTCACCAACCCCTAAATTTTTTACTATCACCGAAACGCCCCGGTCCCGAAGAAAGCCGGGAATACCCGACTTTTCCTCCTGACAATCAGCATAGACCGAGAGCATAGAAGCTATTGTAAGGGTACTTTCCCTGAAATCAAGGTTTAAGTTGGAATAAATTATCTTGTTAATTTTTTTCGTGTATTTTCGGTATTACTCTGATTTTTCGGTGTCTTCCGTGTTTAATAAATTTCTTTTGTTCGTGTCAATTCGTTCTTTTCGTGTTCATTCGTGGATATTCAGTTTTTTATCCGTGTCTTCCGTGGTTATATAGATTTTTTGGGGTTGTTCGTGTCAATTCGTCCTTTTTCGTGTCCGCCAAGAATCCGCCACACAGTATGGCGGATTCTTGGTTATAATGTAATTCTTTGTGTGCTTTGTGTTCTTTGTGGTTCAATCTTTATGTTTTTAATTCCTTTTTGATCAGCTCCGGAATTTCGCTCAGGGTCTCGGCGATGATCGCGCCGTTCTCCTTCAATACTTTAATCTTATTTTCCGCGGTGCCCATTTCACCTTCGATGATCGCACCGGCATGGCCGAGCCGTTTGCCCATCGGTGCGGCTTTGCCGGTAATAAAAGCTACGACCGGTTTTTTCATCTGTTTGATGAACGGCGCAGCCAGTTCTTCATAGACCCCGCCGATTTCACCCGCCATTACGACCGCATCGGTTTCCGGGTCGGCTTCAAACATACTTAAAATATCTTCGAAATTGGCGCCGAGAATCGGGTCGCCGCCCAGACCGACCGAGGTCGATTCACCCATGCCGGCTAAATTGAGCGTATTGGCGATATAGTAGGTGATCGCACCGGACCGGGCAACGGTTCCGATCCGGCCGGGCTTAAAGGCGATTTTGGGCAGCATTCCGACGAGGCATTTCCCCGGACTGATGACGCCAGGCGTGTTGCCGCCGATGACGGTCGTGCCTTTTTCCTGCGCCCGTTTTCTCACCTCAAGCATATCGTGAATCGGAATCCGTTCGGTGATAACGACGACCGTTTTAATACCGGCATCGATTGCTTCCAGGATTGCGTCTTGGGCGAATCGCGCCGGCACCCAGATGCTTGAAACCGAAGCATTGGGATGGTCTTTGAGACATGCCGCAACCGTGTCATAGACCTTTACGCCGTGAATCTCCTGTCCGCCTTTGCCCGGCGTCACCCCGGCGACGACCTTTGTGCCGTAGTCGAGCATGAACTTGGTATGGAGCGAAGCGTTGGCACCGGTAATGCCCTGAACGAGGACTTCCGAGCTTTTATCGATTAGGATAGCCATGGTATAATCAATGAAAAATGCAAAATGAAAAATGCAAAATGAAAAATCATTTTAGTTTCCCTTTGGCTGTAATTATGGATTTAGCGATGATTTTAACCAATTCATCGGCTTCAGTGAGTGCCCGTGGGAGAATTTCATCCGAGAGCAGCTTCGCTTTTTCGGTCAGTTTCAGCCAATATAACGATTCTCGTAACTCCTTTAAAACAACTTGCATTTTATGGATAAAATCCGCTCTACTTTCCGCTCCGCAGGCCTCTTCATAGTTTGCTCCTGCTGAAGTGGCGGCGTGCAGCAGCTGATTCCCAATATGCCGTCCAGCAACGGTCTTAGAGAGTTTATTGACTAATTGAACAATGAGCGCTGCAAAATTTAAAAAACGAACGGATAAATCCTCTGTATTTCGCATTTTTATTCTGCCGTTCTCATTTTGCATTTTGCATTCATCACTTTTCATTTTGCATTATATTCTTTGCCACTTTTACCGTTTCTTCTATCACTTCTTCAATCGGCGTATCGACGGCGTAGACCTTGATGTTTTTGAACAGTTCCGGGTGTTCGCTTTGAGCGGCTTCGAATATCTTTCTGCCTTCTTCTTCCATGTTGCCTGCCATGCGCATGACCATCGGCTTTGTCGGTTTATTCTCGACGACATATTGAACCACGGCTTTTGCCCAGTCGTCGCAGCGCGAGATGCCGCCGAAGCGCGCCCCGAAGATGGCGACGACTTTAGGATTATCCATCAGCAGCCCGAGCATCAACTTTAAGTTTTCCTGGGTCGGTGCGCCGCCCGAATCCATAAAGTTCGCCGGCTCGCCGCCGCAGCGCTTGATCAGGTCAAGCGCCGCAATCCCGAAACCGGCACCGCCGGGAAAGAGGCCGATGTTGCCGCCCAGGTCAACATAGGGAATCCCGCGAGCCTTGGCGATTTTTTCGCGCTCGGTCAGCTCGCCGATTTCGTGGCGGGCTTCAATTCCCAGTTCCTTGAGCTCGGGATGACGAAACATCCCGTCTTCGTCCAAATCGACTTTGGCATCGAGGGCGACCGGTTCGCCGGTTTTGGTTAACGCGAGAGGGTTAATCTCAACGAGCTTGCAGTCAAAGTTCAAAAAGAGATCATAGACCGAATTGACAATTATTCCTACCCGGTTCATTGATTCACCGGTAAATCCCATTTCGGCAGCAATAGTCCGGCCGAGATAAGCTTGCGGCCGCTCGCCGATTTCGAGATAAATTTTTTTGATTGCAGATGGTTTGGTTCGGGCAATTTCTTCAATGTCCATTCCGCCTTCGGAGGATGCGATGATCAATGGTTGGTGTTTGAGCCGGTCGATGGTGGCGGAAAGGTAAAACTCCTTTTCGATTGCAACCTTGCGTTCAACCAGAACTTTTTCCACTTTATAGCCGCTGATAATTTTACCGCGCAGTTCGCTGATTGCCTCGACCGCTTCGGGTCGAGAGTTGGCTATTTTTATCGCACCGGCTTTGCCCCTGCCACCAGTAAAGACCTGGGCTTTAATAACGACCGGATAGACGACCTTATCCAGTTCGGCTAAATCACCGATGAGGACGCCGTCGGGAACCGGAATCCTGTATCGTCGGAAGAGCCTTTTGCCTTCGTATTCGTAAAGCCGCATATCGCTTTCGATCATACGCTGAGAGTCGCCTTCTGTCAATATTTTACAATGCGTAACCGTTGTTTTATTATTATGTAGTGAATAGATGACCGGTCAGATATTTATCAAAGTTTTCTCGCCAACCACCGAATATGAGAATTAAAAGACAACCTGAAAACTACTTGGAGACTGGTTCGAATCGAGCCCCCGCTATTTGTTTTTTTGCGGCACAGTCAGAGAAAACATATTAAATAGGATGTGGAGTTTGTCTAAAAACGTCATTGCGAACACTATGACTTTGTCAAACGTTTTGTAAGACCAAAGGATTGATA
>CAYHGV010000112.1:0-8293 GCA_964356135.1 uncultured bacterium | reverse complement strand
TTCTTTCGGCAAGAATCCGCCGTCGCTTATCGAACCGGTTGTTGAGCTCCGGTCTTTTTAAAAACTTTTCCAGTAACGGTGCGGCATAGCGCATCTCGTCGACTACCGCCGGCAGCGCAATTTCGTTCAAAGCCAACAGGGTATAGTAAAAAGGAAATCTCCCCCACCGACCGCTGCCCCGCCGGTAGGTTTTAAGTGTTTTTACACCGGCGCGAAGCCACCGCTCCTGGTCTGCCAGTCCACCAACTGAAAGATTGCGCCAGAGCGCGACGCTGCAGATACCGCAGCAGTACATTCCCGAAATAGAGCCAGCCGCTTCCGCCTCTTTGATTGCCGCCGTCATTCCAGCACTTGCCTGGCGAATCGCCGAACTGACGTCCGCATCCCGGACCTTCAATAGCATCAGTGCCCGGCATGCTTCTTCGCCCAGGATGTGACCGGTTGCCGCACCCGTCCTGACGGATTCGCCGGTGAAAACTCGAATTCCCTGCGCGAAGTCCTGCCTGGTCGGTGCAAACATTCCCCGGTATGAACCGGGCAACCCCTGCCGACCGGCGATCCAGTTTGCTGCTTTTGCTCTTTCGGCAGAAACCGGTTTTTTATTCAAGAAAAAAACTTCGTTTACGGCATCGAGGGTTGCCGCTAAACTCTTCGGATTGACCATTCCCATGAAAGCCTCCTTTCAACCTTCAAGACTTTTTCTCAATTCGACTTTCCGCCAGTAATCGGGCGGCCAATTGCTGAGAACGAAGCAGCGATACGAGCAACGAGGCGAGAAACCGTTTGGTCGGATCGGGTTTTCCGAGCCGGGTTTGGATCTGTGCGAAGATTTCCGGGTCGGGACTGTCTTCGGATTGAGCCCGGTTATCAATCCAGGCTTCGATCGGTACTAAATACTTCTCCAGTATTGCCGCCCCTTCCAGCCCGTCGGTTCCTTTCCGCGGCATCTGCGCCCGCCATTTGCCGCCCCCAATACTCGATATGATCATATCATAGCGACGGAACGCCTTATGGCTGCAGGGCTGAAGCCTGCCGTCACCCTCCGACTGCATCACCGCACTGTGCACTACCTGACCTTCCGGGTCGAACTTCTTAATCTCCTCCTCCACCAGCGAAACCGCAGCATTGTGAGCCTTGATCCGGGCTGAATCGCCCGGGGGATAGCCGCCGAGCCAGAACTCAAGGCAGAGACAAAACCGTTCAACATACAACTCCTTCAATGGTGTTCGGTCTCCGAGCAGATTTAAAATATGCTTTTGAATGGTCTGGTCCGGATCGCAGGCTCGGAACAACGCCCCATAGCCGGTTGGTGCATCATGGGGAAGCCAATCGCGCAGCACCAGATAATACGCCCAGACTTTCTTCCACCGTTCTTCAGAAATCGAAGCCATGTGACCGATCGGGAATGGTGCCGGCTCATTTTTCCCGATTGCGCTCGTGAGTTCAAGAACCGACCCTTCGAGATTCCAATTGCATATCTCTAACGCCATAATTTGTTTTACGATTGCACGAGCGGATTCCGCCAGTGGCTGTGCCGCTTGCCAGAGCTGCCTGAGCCGGGAAAGCTCCTCTTTACCTTTTTGATCATAGGGCGGAGGAAACGACAACCAGGGACGTTCGCCCCACCGATGTCCGGCTACAACCTCTTGTTCCCAGGCCTCAAACGGCCTATTCTCTTCGTTCATTTTTCACCTCTTTGAGGACCGTCATCGCTCAGGATTTCAAACGCGGTTTAATCCCTTGAACGTTGATGCTCAAAACCGACCCAGCAATTTCGACTATCTTTTTCCGGGGAACTTTAATATCCTTGACGACCGCCTGGACCGTCGGATCGTTCGCCATAAACTCGACCGGGAAGGATGTCTCGGTAAGAATCTTGACTTCCCGAAATCCTGCCGCTTTGATCGTCTTGAGATAGTTGTCCCGGAGCATCGCACCGGAAAGACAACCGACATAAGCTTCGAGGCTGTTTTTAATGAATGCCGGAAGCTTTTTCAATAAAACCATATCCGAAACCGCGAGCCTGCCGCCGGGCCGAAGCACCCGAAACGCTTCCTTAAAAACCTGCGGTTTATCCGGTGAGAGATTGATTACGCAGTTTGAAATAATGATGTCTACCGAATTATCCGCCGCCGGTAAATTTTCTATTTCGCCCAGACGGAATTCTACGTTCCGGTAATTTCCTTTGCGTCCATTTTCTCGCGCCCGTTCAATCATATCCGGCGTCATATCGACGCCGATGACCCTACCCGCGGGACCGACCCTGGCTGCCGCAAGAAAACAGTCGAAGCCTGCACCCGACCCGAGATCCAAAACCACCTCGCCTTTTTTAAGCGAAGCCAGGGCAATCGGATTTCCGCAACCCAGCCCCAAATTCGCTCCTGCCGGAACCGATTTCAGGTCAGCTTCGGTATAGCCGATTTTTTTGCTAATATTGGCAGCCGGTACTGCTCCGCCGCAGCACGAGTCCGCCGGCACACAACAGCTCTCGCCCGACTTAACAATTTGTGCATAGCCTTGCCGAACTTTCTTCCTTATTTCTTGTCTTTTCATTATTATTGCCTCCAAGCTTTATCTAATTTCTTCAAATTCTCCGGTCTTTTTATTCTTTCGAACGTTGTCGTAGTGGAAATACCGGCCGTTCATGACGATATAGACGCCGGCTGGCAGAACCTGAACGTATGCCAGCGCACTGCCGAGATTGAACAGCCCGTCCGAGCTGCCAAAGGTATAGGGAACCATCGCACCGGTCAGGACGATTGTCTTATCTTTAATCCTGTGTGCGACCACCGATGCCGTTTCAACCATTGTATCGGTGCCGTGGGTGATGATAATCCTTTTTTCTTTGGTCTTCAGGCAATTCAGGGCGATAATCTCCCGGTCCTCGTCGGTTATACTCGTGCTGTCAACCATCATCAGGGTTCGTATGTCAACCGTTACCCTCGACCGACCGCGCGCAAGCATTTCCAGGATATGGGTGTTCTTAAAGAAAAGCTCGCCCGTCAGCTCGTTGTATTCTTTGTCGAATGTGCCGCCGGTGACAAAAACCCTGATCATTATAAAATTTCTCCCTGTGCTTGCATAATTATTACGATATAGGTTCTTTTACTGTCTGTCAAGCGTTATCACCGGAGATCTCTGGAAAGGTCTTTCTTAACCACTGATGCGCCAAACCGCCAAAAAGGGTGGCGGACACGGAATTCACTGAAAAAAGAAAAAAAGTGAACTACAAATGATTATTCTTCCCTGATCTTTCGGTGTCTTTGAAGGTTTTTGAGCGATTTTTCGCTTAACTCCTGGCGGCGAAGAAGGCGAAAAGACCAAAAAGCCCGAACAGGCCGCTGAAAGCATTCATCGCTGGGTTCTCCGTCACCATGAAGAGAACCGGCCCGAGCATTCCTAACAGCCCTAAGAATCCAAGATAGCCAAGATTCCTTTTCTTCATTTCTGCCTCCTTGTTGTAAATCCAATCGCGGCCATCATTTATTTCTATCGTTGTGATCGTTTCACTATTCAGTAACCATCTTCGCCCGGATAGATAATAACTTGCCTCATTGCATTACCTCCATTTTATTTTTTAATTATGATAAAAAAGCCCTGATTGTCAACCAGTTGCCGCTTATTTAAGGCAGGACGCACAAATTCTATTCAAATTTCAACCAGCTTTGCCACGACCCCTGAATTCTGTTGACCCTTTAGCCCCTAGTTTTTCAATTGAATAATTTTTGGAGGGCAGAGAGACAGTCAGCGGTTTTGTCCTTCCGAAAATCTAAGCGGGACGCTCGTAACGGCAGACACGATTTGTGGTTATTATAATATTAATCTTCCTTTAATTTAGATAGGTCTATATCATCGAATACAAACGAAGATAAAAGAAAATTTGCATAAGGTTTAAAAATCTTTGGGATTATTTCATCAGGGTCCAAATCTATATCGGTTTCGTCTTTTTTCATTTTATCAAGAATGGTATATAAAAATAAACTATGTAAATAAATTTCTATAAAATATTTATTTTTAAGAAATCTAATTCGGGTTTCATCTTTAATTTTATTTTTAGATAAAAAGCGCTTAAATGGGTAACTGTCCATATTTACAGCGATTGCTTCGATAATTAATTTATCTTTTTCTGCTTGAGTTGAAACTAATTTTACTATATCTTGACCATCCCAATTATATTCTTTCCAAGTTTTATCATTTTCGTTTTCAGCCGTCTCAAAAACCCTAATTGGCATTGGAGGTGACAATTTATTTGTTTTTTCAGGTTTAGTAGTACCTGTTTCCTTCTTTTTCTCAATTATTTTTACCCAAAAAATTGATTCAAGAGCTCCTTCGGGAGATGTCAATTTCGCATTTAATTTTATTTCGTCTCCGACAGATAGATTGGTTTTTGGTTCAAAAGTAATCTTTATCGAATTCTCTGAGGGGCCTACCTTTGTAATGTTAAATAGTTCCTCCGGGCGAGTAGGGACCGCTTTGGTGCCTCCTTTTGAAGTATTACTATTATAATCTAAAATAATGATTTCAAGTTCCCCTTTTTCTTTTGGCCTAAACAAATATTCATCTTCTACATCTGTTTCGAAATTAATAACACCTTTTCCGTTAAGGGGGATACTTTTAATTTTCCTTCCCGAATCATCTTCAGGCAAATTTATTTTGAATATAGAGGGAAATCTTTTAGAAATCGGCTTATGTTCTTTCTCTTTTTTCTCTTTACCTGAACTAATATCCTTAAAATCAGTTTTGTGTTTTATGAAAATATTAAAATCAAAATTATTAGCCAATAACTTAATTATATCATTCTCAAGAGGGATATTATTTAAGACACTTTCAAGCATTTCTTTATCTTCAGTACTTTCCCTGAGAATACGATTTTTCCGCAATTGATTTAATTTTTTTAAATCGTCGTTCTCCTTTAGTAAAACTGTTATCTTATCAATAAGCAATTCAGTCTTTGACCCCTCATTCAATCTGTCCCGCGAACCCTTAAAAAGATCTTGGCGAAAGGATGTTTTTATACCTGTACAATTAACATGGACGAGAACAGAATCTTTCAAAAGTGAAAAGCCCAAAGCCTGAGAGATGAATGATCTCCGAAGACCACCATGGACTTGCCCATTTTGAGTAAATACTACAGCTTTATCATTTATAAATTCTTTTTGATCGACTTCCGGCTTTAAAACATGAACTTCAATCGGAACTTCACCAATACGGGTGTCGATGATTGATAAAGTAATTGTTTTTTCTTTTTTCCCCCGTTCATCTAATACCAATCTCAATTTATTTCCCAATATTAATTTTGAGGGGGTTTTCGGCTCAAATTCTTTCCTTTTTTCGTAAACAATAAAGGGGAGTGCAGGATGATAAAGAAATTGATTTAAGTCCCTCCATAAATTCCACACAATTGAAGACCCGGAACCTTTAGGTAAATTATATGAGTACAACTTGATTAGCGACCCCGTTTCAAATTTTCTTTTGTATAATCCTAAATCTAAAGACTGAATATTGAATTTTGGAATTTCTTCATCAATCGTAAGATACTCATACCAACTACTTTTAAGATATTTTTCTTCGTCCTCTTTTATTGGATGTTTCCTAACAATAGTAAAACCGAATGAATTCTCTTTATGCTTTGCAAATTCTTTGTATAGTTTTGAGGCAATTAACTGATACCTGTATTCACCACAAAAAATTACCGCACCAGTAGAACCCATATTATACTTACCTTGAACAAAAGGAATATCGGTTTTATTACACCTTGATAGTGACAAAAAAGTTGTAGTAAAGTCAGTTGGATCTTGCCCTTCACCATTGTCATAGATCAAAATGTTAGGTGATTGTTTATCGCCCTCGGCTATTACTTGTATATCTTCAGCAATGTCCCTTCTGCCCGATTGCGATATTTCGCTAAAATCCCCATTTTTAATATCGAAAAATAATTCAACAGCTTCTGACATAGTTTGGGGAGCTTGTTTTGATTTTGGATCAATCTTTAATAAACGGCACTTCTTTAATAACAGCGAGTCAATAGAATTTGTCACTTTTTCTATTAGTGCCGGGATTGGATTGCTCTGTTGGTTTTCAAATATACCAAAATTACTCTTATCAGATTTATCTTTGCCTCCGTAGGGATACCAATTCGATTCATCGTTTAATACCTTGTCTTCCTGAACAAGGTTATTTAATTCATCCTCATTTTTACATTTGAATATTTTCCAAAATAATTTTTCGTTATCCATAGTTATAGTTCTCCTACATAAGTAGCAATTGTTGTGAGTCTTAAATTTAAGTCAGGTTTGACTGCATCTCCGTCAGTAGAGCTCGTAGTATAACCCCTGCTTATACCTCCCCCCAATATAAAACATACTACTCCGACCAATGCCCATTTCTGCATACACCCTCCTTGATAGACTCAGCATTATAGTATCAAGGGTATCGTTGTCAATCATTTGTTATTGGGGTATAGCAGGCGAGTATTGGGCTATCTTACTGTTGTCAGCAAGAACTCCTGTGCCCAAAGTGTGCCTATCTGTGCCCACAAATAGTGTAAACAATGGAGATAATGGAAACAGTGAAAATCCACTTTCCCATTGGTTTACTTAGACTTTAGGGCAAATGCCTGGTTTGTAGTTACTTCCTAAAACGGTGTCTTTGGTCACACAAACCAGAGGTCAAAGGTGATACTTCATTGATTCATTTCTAAAATCAATTGATAGAAGCACGGTCTTCGCCGAGCAACTCCTTTACCGCCCATTACAGTTTTACAGATAGGAACTATTTATGTAATTTATGAACGTCCCCCAAGTCCCCCACAGCTCAACCGGTGCAGGAATGAGCCTTTTTTGAAGGAGATTCGACCGCCGAGCTAAACCTGATATAGAAACGGGGGTGAGAAAGTCAATTTAAGATGGTGCTAACAACGATTCTGTTGTTCACTATCTTCAGTGTTAATCCACTCCATTCTACTTAATTCTCGGTTTAGCACAAATTGGGGCCAACCTTTAAATACTTCTCTATCTATTGGATTCTTAGCATACGGGTTATGATAAACTTTAAATATATAGTTAAAGGTAATCATAGGAGCGTTTTCATTAATAGGAATTTCTTTATTAGAAGTAACATGTTTTAAAATTGTATCAAAATAAGGAGACCCTATAGAATCTTCCAAAGTTGCAACGGCTGCTATTCTTGTATTAGCTGTTGGTTGAAACATGCCGGATGGGTCGAATCCCAATTTTAATTTTTCTGATAACGGTGCATCAGAATCAATCGGGAAGGTTATTATGCGTTTCCCATAGAGTGCATCTATGATACCTGAGGCTTCATGGCTGATAGGAACTCTTAAATTACCAGCTAAAATCATCATGTTTTTTCTATTGTCAGCCGGCATTTGTTTTCTTGCTTGCTTAACACTGGTTTTTATAACCTCAGAATCATTCCCACACCAAGGTTGCTTCGGAGTTTCTCTAATGGGGGATTTTACTTCAATAAAAATACTTTCACCTTCAGGGGTTTTCAGAAGATACTCTCCAATGCAATTCCCAGAACCCTTCGGGTAAAAGGATATTTTGTATTTTAGTATCTTTTCGATGAAATAAGCACACATCAATTCACGATTAGCTTGATAAAATATTTCTCCTTTATTTGAAAATAGCCTCTTCTTTAAGTCGTTATTGATAATGTTGTGTCGGAATGCGAGTTCCAAGTATTTATTTAACTCCTTTTGCCTTATTTTAATCGCGGGGGTTTTTCCCACCAAGATTTGGGTTTTTAATGAGGGCTTGGTCCCATTAAGTAAAATGCGTCTCTCTCTATCTAAATATTTTCTGCCATAAAATTTCTCTATATATTTCACTGTTTACCTCTTCTTAACGAGTTCTGTTGGAAGTTCCATGTTTTATTAATGGGAAATTCTCTTCGATTTTTTTTCTTTCCCCAATCCCAAATGATAAGGGCATAATTGAGCAATGGCATAGGTTTCCAGCAGGGCACGCCTCCTTGGGTATTTTACAGTAAGATATTGGTAGGTATAACCGCCTCGAAGTTTATCCCCCTTGCCCTTGAAATGTTCCTTGACAAAAGATGAGTGTCCAGATAGGTGGTTATTAAGCCGCTGGTGTAGCCCTCCCTTGGCTCGGGGTGTCCTACCGACATGCAAGACTTTCCCTCTTGGACTTCGGATAATGTAGACCCCCTTGCGTCGGGGTGCATCGAGTTTTTCATGCTTTTGTGGAAAATGTTTCAAATCCTGCTTGAGGAGTTTTTTGAAACGCCATTTAATTTCAGCCAGTTCTTT
>CAYHGV010000111.1:0-8361 GCA_964356135.1 uncultured bacterium | reverse complement strand
TAAAAATTTTCTTAAAAGTGAATTCGAAACCAAATTAAAGAATCCGGTCAAACTCATCAACTTCACCCAGGAGTTGGAATGCCAGTTCTGCCGCGAAACCCGGCAGGTTTTGGAAGAAGTCACCGGGCTTTCCGATAAAATAACCCTCGAGGTCTATAACTTTGCAATCGATAAAGAAAAGGCCGCTCAGTATAAAATTGATAAAATTCCCGCCACGGTAATCGAAGGCTCGAAGGATTATGGTATTCGTCTCTACGGCATTCCGTCCGGTTACGAGTTCACCTCCCTGATTGAAAGTATTATCGATGTTTCAGCCGGCGAGAGCGGGTTATCGCCCGAAACTAAAATTAAAATCGGAGCGATTACGAAACCGGTCCATATCCAGGTTTTTGTCACCGTCACCTGCCCCTACTGTCCCCAGGCGGTGCGAACCGCCCAGAAGCTGGCAATGGAGAACGATTACATTTCCGCCGATATGATCGAATCGGTCGAATTTCCCCATCTCGCTCAGCGCTACAATGTCTACGGCGTGCCCAAGACGGTCATTAACAACCAATTTATGTTTGAAGGTGCACTACCCGAACCGGACTTTGTCGAGCAGGTGTTGAAGGCGGTGGAACAGTAATAACAATGCGAAGTGCAAAATGGAAAATGAAAAATAACAAAACCCAGCATTCACCAAATCTGTGTCGGCACCATCCTTGTTGCCGATTGGTGCCGATATCTGTGGTTAAATTTTTTCCCTGGCGAATACGATGAAGCCCGATATTGAGATCGCCCAGGAGACGGTGCTGCACCCGATTAAAGACATCGCAGATAGTTTAGGCATCAATGACGACGAGTTTCTCCCCTACGGCAACTTTAAAGCGAAGCTGTCGCTCCGACTGCTCGAACGGTTGCGACCGAAACCGGACGGACGCCTGATCGTCGTTACCGCCATCACCCCGACCGCCTTCGGCGAAGGCAAGACGACGGTCGCAATCGGCTTGAGCATGGCGCTCAACCGTCTCGGCCATCGTTCGATCGTCGCTTTACGGCAACCCTCGTTAGGACCGGTCTTTGGGGTCAAAGGCGGGGCGGCCGGCGGCGGGTATTCGCAGGTGCTGCCGATGGAGGACATCAACCTCCATTTTACCGGTGATTTTCATGCGGTAACCAGCGCCCATAATCTACTGTCAGCGATGATTGACAACCATTTCCATTTTGGGAATGCTTTAAACATCGAAGAACGGGAAATCTTCTTTCCCCGGACGATGGACATCAACGACCGGTCGCTGCGCGACATCGTCGTCGGCCTGGGCGGTAAAAAATCTGGTCCTGCCCGGGAAGACGGCTTTATCATAACCGCTGCCTCGGAAATTATGGCCGTGTTAGGTTTAGCTCAATCCCTGCCGGAATTAAAAGATCGGCTCGCTAAAATTCTCGTCGCCCTCACCCGGGATGGAAAACCGGTAACGGTCGAGGATTTCGGCGTTGCCGGCTCGATGGCAGTGTTGTTAAAGGATGCAATAAAACCAAATTTAGTCCAGACGATTGAACGTACCCCAGCAATCATCCACACCGGACCGTTTGCCAACATCGCCCACGGCACCAACAGCGTCATAGCGACGAAGATGGCTCTGAAACTCTCCGACTATGTTGTAACCGAAACCGGCTTCGCTTCAGACCTCGGTGCGGAAAAGTTTGTCAATATCATTGCCCGGGCTGCCGATTTTAAGCCGGCTGGTGTGGTGCTGGTCGCAACTATCCGGGCGCTCAAACTCCACGGCGGCGCACCCGAGAAAAACCTTAAGGCAGGAACCTTAGACCACCTGAAAGCCGGCCTCGCTAATCTTGCCCGACACATCGAAAATATAAAACTCTTCGGTCTAAAGACCGTAGTTGCAATCAACACCTTCGCAGGCGATAGCGATGAAGAGATAGTGATTGTCGCCGATTTCTGCAAAGAACAGGCGGTGCCGTGCGAGCGGGCGGCTGTTTTTGAACGTGGCGGGGAAGGCGCACTCGAATTGGCAAAAGCGGTAGTCAAAACCGCCGCTGTCCCAACCACTCCTCATTTCACCTATCCACTCGATGCTTCGGTTCCGGCAAAAATCGAGGCTGTGGCAAAAGCGGTCTACGGTGCGAGTCGGGTTATCTATTCCTCCCAGGCTGAAGCTGATTTGGCCCGGATCGACGCCCTGGGCTATAACCGGTTTCCGGTCTGTATCGCCAAGACCCAGCGATCATTGTCGGACAACTCCAAACTCTACGGCGCGCCCAAGGATTTTAAAATTACGATTCAAAATATAAACATTATGGCCGGTGCCGGTTATTTAGTTCCCATCGCCGGTGACATCATGCTCATGCCCGGGCTCTCGAAAGAACCGCAGGCATTAAAAATCGACCTTGACGAGACCGGAAGAATCATAGGCCTCTCATGAAGAAAAACCACGTGCGGAACGATGGATAAACATAGATGAAGAATCAAGAGAAATATCAAACCACAGATGTCGGCACCGAAGGTGCCGACACGGATACACTCGGATGATTTATAAAGAATTGACCCATGAAATTCTCTCCACCTACGCAGCCTACTACAAGTATGATTGTAACCACGGAAGACACGGAAAACACTGAAAAATGAATTCGAGCTATTTTATGATTCTTTCCGTGTCTTCTGTGTCTTCAGTGGTTAAAAAATAAAATGTCGATGGAAATTGACCTGAGTTTTAAACCGACTACGACCACCACTTTAAAAACCGAATACGACCTCGTTATCATCGGCTCGGGTCCTGCCGGTTTGACCGCAGGAATTTATGCCGCTCGAGCCAAACTGTCGACTCTGATCATCGAAAAAACGGTTACCGGCGGTTTAGCCGCTTCCACCCACTGGATCGAAAACTATCCCGGCTATCCCGACGGGGTTAACGGAACCCGGCTGATGAACGAATTCGAAGCCCAGGCAAGGAAATTTGGTGCCGAATTCTTACATGCCGAGGTTTCGGGCATTGATTGTGCCGAACAATCGAAGATATTGAAAACGGCCACTGGCAACTACCGGTCAAAAGCGATCATTGTTGCCACCGGCACCGTGTCGAAGAAGCTCAATATCCCGGGCGAAGATAAATTCTGGGGCCGGGGGGTTTCCTACTGCGCTACCTGCGATGGGCCATTTTTTAAAGATAAAGACGTTGTCGTTATCGGAACCGGCAGCTCCGGCTTGCAGGAAGGCCTCTTCCTGCTCACATTCGCCAGGAGCATCGCTTTTGTCGAATTCTTACCGACGATGACCGGCGAAAAAATCCTCCAGGAACGAATTGAAAAAAATCCCAGGGTAACGTTTCATTTGAACCACGAGGTCACGGCGATTAATGGCACCGAGCGGGTCGAATCGGTAACGGTTAAAAACCGTTCCGACAATAAAGAATTCACCCTTCCCTGCCAGGGCATTTTCATCTATGTCGGGCTCGTTCCGAAAACAGAATTCCTGATGGGCATTGTCAAACTCGACCGTCATGGTTATGTCATCACCAGCCCGAATTTAGAAACATCGGCTCCGGGAATTTTTGCTGCCGGCGATGTCCGACCGAAGCCGGTTCGCCAAATTGCGACCGCAAGCAGCGACGGTGCGACCGCGGCGGTGATGGTGCAGCTCTACCTGGAAAATCTGAAATGAGAAAACTGGAAAAACCACGGAAGAGACGGAGTTAAAAAGATTGGATGCGAAGCATAGATGGAACGGAGTGAGATCAACCACAAAGAGCACAAAGGAAATATTAACCACGGATGGCGGCACTAGAGGTGACAACGCAGATGGACACAGATCATCACGGAATGCACGGAAAAATTAGATGAATTTTTTCCACCAAAAAGAAGGTGTTCTTATTAACCTTCTGACCGGTCCGGTCTGGTTGATGCAGCCGATTCCATATTTTGGTGAACCGTTAAACTCCAACTGGATTTACGAACCGAAATTCGACGGCTGGCGTTTGCAAATACTTAAATACGGCGACCACCGGGTCGAATGCTGGGGGAGGCGGTTGGAGAAAAAGCCCAACTGGACCACGAAACTTCCTTTTATCATCGAGCGAGCCGAGCGCCACCTGCCTGCCGGCATTCTCCTGGATTGCGAACTGACGACCAAAAACGGCCGGCGGTTCATCCCTTCAGTATTCGTGAAGAACCCGCGAGTGAAACCGGTGCTCTATGTCTTCGATGTCGTCTTTTTTGATGACCGGTTTATCGGCGATACGCCCTTGAGCGAGCGAAAGAAAATCATCGATCGTTTAAGATTGCCTGCTCCGTTTAAACGCACCCCCTATAGACCAGTTAAAAATCTGTCGCTCCATCTAAAAAACCTCTTAGCCCGCAGCCACGAAGGAATGGTTATCAAAGATCTTGCTTCTCCGTACATCCTTTGCCGGGACGGTCCGATGGCGACCGAGCACTGGCGGAAAATCAAGTCGATCCTGCGAAAACCGGCTAACATAAAAATTGGTTAAAGGGTTAAATGGTTAAAAGCTATTTTTTAAGGAAAGGTAGCGGTGCGTTCGCACTAAAACAGTGCGCTATCGGACTCCGCGTTACTCCGCGTTTATCCGCGTCCCATTCGAGGATGGAAAATGGCGGTCGGTAGATTTCAGGTAATGGCAACGCTGCAGGCGGCGCGGGCGCATGTTTTGGGCTTGTCACTTGATTCGGCAAAGAGCTGGGGCTTGAATCGGGCAATTTTTTATGCGGCGGCGAAACGGGGCTTTATCGGCGGCAAAGGCGGGCAAGCGAAACCGCCCCAGTTCAAAACCGGTGGACCCACGACCGAGATTGAAAAAATCAAAAAATCATTCGGGGTCCACCACCTGGGTGATGAGATGGCGTACAAGGTGGAACTGAAAGGCTTGACCCTGTTTACGATCGGCGATGAAATTCAAACCCCGGAGCGGTTCGACAAACAGGTGGGAAACCGGTTTCTGGATACGTTTGACCAGGCATTCAAAGAAGCGGTGGCGATTGTCAAAAAGTTCGATAAAGGGATGCTGTTGTCTCAGCACTACTTCTATGAGACGGTTTACAAGCCCCGGCGTGACGAGCTGGCGGCAAAGTGGAGCGAGATGGTAAATGAAAAAACAGACAAAAGCGTAGGGCGTAAGGAGTAAGGCGAAGGGAGTAGAAAAGAAAAATAAAAAGTGCAAAATGTAAAATGCAAAGTGAAAAATGGGGAACAAAAAAAAACTAATGGCACATAACGCAAAAAAATAACCAAAAAGAGGCCGATGCAAAATGAAAAGCGAAAAAGGTAAAATGAACGACTGCCAAAACAGGGATTTTAAATACGATGAGAAGTATTTCGACCGCCACTTTGCCTCCGCCTTCTATCGGCGCTACGTCGCCCTGCGGAACAAATTCATTCATCGGGAATTAAAAAACCTCATTCCAACAGGAACGTTCCTTGAAATCGGTTTCGGGGACGATAATCTGATAAAACTCTTCAATACCAATTTCGAAATTTTCGGCGTCGATATTTCCGAATTTGCGGTCAACAATACCGCTCACAGCTACAACCATACTCATTTTAAAGTCTGTGACATCTCAAAGGAGAAAATCCCGTTTAACACTCGCTTCGACGTTGTCTGCGCAATCAATACCGTCGAACACCTGTCCGACCCTGAATTCGGTCTCAATAATATTTATAATTCTTTACGGCCTGGTGGAATTTTCATCACCTACCTGCCGACCCAGAGCAATCTTTTTTCCAAGATTCAGTACCATTTTCTGTATAACGTCGAAGAACACATCTTCCGGCCGTCATTAAAATCTCTGAGGAATTTGTTAAACCGCACAGGATTTCACCTTGTTAAAGAATACGCCGGCAGTGCAATTCCGGTGAAAATCAGCAATAAACTTTTACTTGAGTCGCTCAATTTGTATCTCGGTTTATGGAAAAAACGCAACCAGCATGGGTCCGATTTAACTCAACCGATCGTAATTAAATAAAACCAACTATACAGTTCAAAATATTTGTGTCTTATTTATTCTGAACGAAGTAATTGCGACCAGAAATATGTTAAAATCCAAGGTTGTCGCATTTAGTTTTTAGCAGTAACCCGCCCTTATACTCCGTCCAACAATTTTCATCCCGTTAACCTGCATTTAACATTCAGTTAACATTCGGTCCCATAATTAGTAGTGATGATAATAATTAGAAATCCTTATCGGTCGAGAGGCACTGTCAGACGCATCTCAGATCGGATTAGTTTACCAAGACTACTAACTCTAACCCAAGGAGGTTCAATGAACCTTAAGCAACACCTTCTGGCTTGGGCTGGTGCCGCACTGATCATGGCACCGATGGCAAAAGCCCAAGACAACGACAGCTCGGCAATCGCCGGCAAAGTCGAGGACCACGCAGTCCGCCTTGCCACGCTCGAAAGCGATGTCTCGGGACTTAAGAAACTGAAGCTCTCCGGCTATATCCAGGCACGTTACGAAATGCACCAGGATTCGAAGGATGCAGCCGACACGACTGGTAAGTACTTAAACCTGGACAACTTCTACATCCGGCGCGGTCGGGTAAAAATCACCTATGATGCCGGCCACTCGGTCTACACCCTCCAGCTCGACGCTGCCAAAGACAAGGTCACTCTCAAAGACGCTGAAGCACGATTCAATTTTAATACCGGGCCTTTTGCATTCAACCTCAGAATGGGCCAGTTCAAGTGGCCGTTCAGCTACGAGGTTCTGCGTTCATCCGGAGACCGGGAGATGCCGGAACGGACGAAAGCGATTCGCAGCCTTTTACCGGGCGAACGCGACCGGGGTGTCTGTCTCGGTTTTACCCCCAATTCGATCTTCGACCTTAATGTCGGCGTCTTCAACGGCTATGGCATCGAAAACACCACCTTCCCGGTGATCACCCCAACCCGCAATCCCGCATTCGTCGGCCGGCTCACCTCCGACTTCGGAGTAACGAGCGTAGGCGTATCCGGATTTTTAGGCAAGAACGCAATCAAAGGCTCGCTCGACACCACCGCCCATAATTATCCCTATCAACCAAAAGACAAAAACCGGTTCGGCGCAGATGTCCAGGTCTACTATCCCTTGCCGTTTTTGGGCGGCGGCCGGTTGATGGGCGAAGCGATTCAGGGCAAAGACTGGAGTTCTACCGACACCGCGTACGTTACGAGCCTCGGCTGGTATGGGCAAGTCGTCCAGAATATATTCGAGTACGACCAGATAGCCGTCCGCTACGACTCCTGGGATCCGAATACGGCCCAGGACAACGACGCTATCACCACCCTCGGCGTAGCCCTCGTCCACAACTTTTCCGTGAATTTCAAACTCACTCTCGCCTATGAAATGCCCAAGCACCAGGACCCGACCAAGGAAAAAGACGATAATTTCTTCACTGCCCAGGTGCAGTGCAAATTCTAAGGAGGATAGACCAATGAAAAAATTACTGACCCTACTAACGGTCGTTTCAATCACGACCGGTGTCGCCCTCGCCGCGAAAGCGATCACCCTCAAAGGTTCGGACACGATGGTGATTCTCAACCAGCGTTGGGCAGAAATCTATATGCGCGAACATCCGGGCACGACGATCCAGGTTACCGGCGGCGGCTCGGGCGTCGGCATATCGGCTTTGATCAACGGCACGACCGCAATCTGCGCTTCCTCGCGGTCGATGAAAGATTCGGAGAAGAAGAAACTACGCGAGCGCTGGAACACGCTCGGCACTGAAATTCCGGTCGCCCGCGACGGCGTCACCCTCTACGTCCACGCGTCGAATCCCGTGAACCAGCTCTCGTTCGACCAACTGAAAAGAATTTACACCGGCGAATGCAAAAACTGGCAAGAGCTCGGCGGTAAAAATGCGCTGATCGTTCTCTACGGACGGGAAAACAGCTCCGGCACCTACTCGTTCTTCAAAGACAACGTCCTGTTGGGTGCGGATTTTGCTCCCCAGACCCAGACGATGCCCGGCACGGCCGCGGTCGTCAATGCCGTTAGCCAGGACCAAAACGGTATCGGCTACGGCGGCGCCGCTTATGCCCAGGGTGTCAAACTCGTGAAAATCCGCAAAAACGCGAACGATACCGCCTACGAACCGACCGGCGACAATGTCAAATCCGGCCGCTATCCGCTCAGCCGTTATCTCTTCTACTATCTGAAGCAGAATCCGACCGGAGAAACCAAATACTTCATCGACTGGGTCCTCTCCTCCGAAGGCCAGAAGATCGTCAGCGAAGTCGGCTACTTCCCTGTAAAGTAACATGAAACTACGCACGAGGGTCGCCGATTTCATCCTTGGACGGATGCTTCAGCTGGCAGCCCTCATTGCCATCGCAACTATTTTTTTAATCTTCATTTTCATCTTCAAAGAAT
>CAYHGV010000110.1:0-8491 GCA_964356135.1 uncultured bacterium | reverse complement strand
AATCCCATGGGGCAAAAACCATATAGCGTAAAGCTTCGTTCCGACCGGATTTCTCAGTCCCCAAAACGGCGCTCGCTCCTGCATCATCTTGACCTGGAATTGACCGAACGGTGCAACTTTAATTGTATTCACTGCTGTATCAATCTGCCGGCAGGGGATCCGAAGGCCCGGAAACGTGAACTTACCACTTCGGAGATAAAAAATATTCTCAACCAAGCTGCTTCGCTTGGCTGCCTGACCGTAAAATTCAGCGGCGGCGAACCCCTGTTACGGGAAGATTTTGATGAGTTATATATTGATGCCCGGAAGCTGGGTTTGAAAATTATCATCTTTACCAATGCAGCGCATATTACTCCAAAACGGGCAGCGCTTTTTAGCCGGATTCCTCCTCTCGAACCGATTGAAGTTTCTCTCTATGGAATGAAAGAGAAGTCATACCAAGGGATCACGCGAAGACGGGGTTCGTTCGATGCGGTTTTTGGGGGAATAAACCAGCTTATTGAAAATCGGATTCCGTTCGTGGTGAAGTCTGCCATCGTTCCATCCAACCGAGAGGAAATAGATGAGATTGAAACCTGGGCCGCAACCACCGCCCGTATAAAAAAACGACCTTCATTTGCGATGTTTTTCGACTTGCGCTGCCGGCGGGACGACGACGGAAAGAACCGGCGTATCAAGAAGCTCAGACCTTCGCCGGAAGAAGCGGTTAAGATGTTAGAGCATAGAAAGGATGAGCAGCTACAGGAGTATAAGCGGTTCGGAGCGAAATTTATGTCTCCACAAGGTGACCGGCTTTTTAGTTGTGGAGCAGGGAAGGGGAGCGGCTGTGTTGATGCCTATGGTTTTTTTCAGCTGTGCACGCTGCTCCGACACCCGGCAACGGTCTACGATTTGAAGCAGGGTTCTCTGAAAGAAGCTCTCCTTGATTTCTTTCCCAGGGTCAGGCAAACCCGGGCAACAAACAGGGAGTATCTGGGGCGCTGCGCGGTCTGTTTTTTGAAAGGGCTGTGCGAGCAGTGCCCTGCCCGGTCGTGGATCGAGCACGGGACCCTTGATACGCCGGTGGAATACCGGTGTGAAATTGCCCATGCCCAGGCGCGCTCTTTTGGATTGATTGCCGAAGGGGAGTTTGCCTGGGAAGTGAGAAACTGGCAGGAACGGCGGGATCGATTCGTGACGAAATGATTGATATTCTTTCAAATATCAGCAGATATGCGGAAAGTGATAGCGAACAGGCTTTTCGCCGCGGGGCGATATTGCCTTTTTTACTATGAAAGAGATTGCTTCGTCCGCCAAGAGAAACCGCGGACTCGCAATGACCTTACCAGACACGAGGTTTTCAACCCTTGACAAGAAAGAAAATATCTTTAAAATTAATATAACAAAAGATAATAAAAGCAGGAGGTAAATTGAAAAGACCGATGGTTTGGAAACGACCTGAGTTAGTGGTATTGGTTAGAAGCAGACCGGAGGAGAATGTCCTTAGGATGTGCAAGTACAATGCGGCTCCACTTGGAGTCGGAGACACTCAGAACACTATTGGTCATGGATGTCAAGCGACCAAGGAAGGTTCGTGTCAAGCCTGTCAGTCTTTAGGAGGCGGTGGTTCGTAAATGGTAAGGCTGTCATAGAAAACTATAATTATACTGCTTAAAAAACCTTAGCTCCCTAAAACATCTTTAAAAATCACTATAGCTTTACGAACGAAAATACTGGTTTTAGAATAATCGATTGACAAAGGAGATCGTTAGAAGTCGTTGATTTTCGACTCATAGGCAACCAAAAATTACAATGGGATTGAGAATTGGATTAGGGCGGATTTTGATTCGGTTGGGGTCGTTTATCCAATCATCCGCGATTATGGTCATGAGACCGGATGACATGGTCGAGTTTACCCGCCAGACCTATGCCCGACCCGAGGACGTGGACGATTGGAGCCGAAGCGAGCTTGTTGACCCAGGGTTATATGAAGAAGAGCAAGCGTTGGTAGAAAAACTGCCTCATAAAAACGGTCGGTTACTTGTTTTAGGAGTAGGAGGAGGGAGGGAGGCGATTCCACTCGCCCGGATGGGTTTTGAAGTCATAGGGGTTGATTTTATCCCCGAGCTGGTCAGACGGGCACAACAGAACGGAGAACGACGAGGATTGAAAATCGGGGGGCTGGTGCAGGAAATATCAAAACTTGATGTGCCGGCAGGTTCCTTTTCGGTGGTCTGGTTATCGGCGGCAATGTATTCTTCGATTCCGACCAGAAGAAGGCGCTTAGCGATGCTTAATAAAATCGCAAAGGCGCTCAAACCGGACGGTTATTTCGTCTGCCAATTTGCCTGGGGTGCGGTCGGCAACAGGAGCCAGCGGTTCGGTCGGCTTCACCGGGCGGTCGCGCTGTTGACGGCAGGGTATCTATCGTTCGAAAAAGGCGATATACTCTTTCTTAATCGTGAGTTCAGCCACGAATTTTCATCCAAGCAGGAACTTTGGTCAGAATTTGAAGCGGGTGGTTTTCAGGTGATGCATTTGGAAATTCCAGGCACGGGCAGCAGAGGCGGAGCGATTCTGAGAAAGAATCAATGAACCGGTGAACGACGCGCAGATACTGGAAAGGAGGAGCATGTGAAGAAAAAGAAAGGTAAGGTAACGATTCTTAATGCCGTATTCGTCCACTCCGAGGATATCGTTTCGCGGGAGATTGATGGAGAGATTATTATTGTCCCGCTGGTGGCGGGGATTGGAACTGCCGAGGAAGAGCTTTTTACGCTTAATGAGACTGCCAAAGTTATCTGGCGGAAGCTTGACGGAAAAAGGCGTTTGGGGGAGATAGTCAACGAGTTGTCGACCCGGTATCGAACGCCGACCGAAGTGGTCAAAAAGGATGTGGTCGGTTTAGTCCGGGAGCTGCTTAAGAGAAAGATGCTGACCGAAGCGTCAAAACGGTAGCTCTTGTTTTTTTGATAACCGATGCTCAAAATTTCCGGCTTTGAACTTTCTCAATTACTGCAGGCGGTGCTCAGCCGCGGCGGGGAGTTGAAATTTCAAGCCAGTGGTTCGAGTATGTCGCCGTTTATCAAAGGGAGCGATTGGGTCACGATTTCGCCGTTTCGTCGTTCATTCCCCCGACTGGGGGATGTGGTTGCCTGCATTCATCCTGAAAAAAAGAAACTTATCATTCATCGAGTGGTCGGGCGAAGAAATGGTTGCTATTTGATAAAAGGCGATAGGACTGCGCCCATCGACTGTCGTGCCCGGAAAGAAGATATCATCGGTCGCGTCAAATCAGTGGAACGAAACCATAGAAAAATCGCAGTCGGTTTAGGACCGGAACGGGTGGTCATCGCTTTTTTCTCGCGCCTGGGGTTGATTGGGCTTTTTGGTCCGCTGGGGCGGTTGGTCAAAATACTCGCCGGCAGCTAAGGCAATGAAACATTCCCGGGTTTCGAAACTCTCGCTCGCGAATTTTCGTATTTATCAGGATGCGGATAAGAGAAGAATTCCGATTCAGTTTGACCTTGAGGTCACTGCCCGGTGCAATCTTGACTGCCTCCACTGTTACGGTAATCTGCCGGCGAAGGATAAGAATGCCAAACGAGAGGAACTTTCGGTCGAAGAGATACGGACGATAGCAGAGGAAGCGGTGGCGCTCGGCGCTTTGCACTGCACGCTCACCGGCGGCGAGCCTCTACTCAGACCCGATTTTGATGATATTTACCTTTCGCTCAAACAACTCGGACTGTTGGTTTCGGTTTTCACCAATGCGACGATGGTGACCCGAAAGCAGATCGAACTTTTTAAAACCTATCCGCCGCGCAACATAGAAGTTTCGGTCTATGGAGTAACCCAAGCGACCTACGAGCGGGTGACGCGCAGGCGAGGTTCCTTCGCCGCTTTCAGGCGGGGGTTGGACCTGCTTTTGAAAAACGGCATCAAGGTTCGGCTCAAAGCGATGGCGCTGCGCTCCAATCTCCCCGAACTACCGGCGATCGCCCGTTTTTGCCGGCAGCGAACCAGAGACTATTTTCGGTTCGACCCGTTTTTACACCTGAGATTTGATGGTAATGAGAAAAGAAATAAGGAAATTCAAGCGGAGAGACTGACGGCAGATGAGATTGTTACGCTGGAACGGTCTGACCGGGAACGGTTTCAGGCTCTGGAAAAAGGGTGTGATAGTCTGATACTACCAGAAGGACAATCGACCGACTGCGACCATATTTTTTACTGCAGTGCCGGTCGATTCAGCTTCTGCGTCAGTTATAACGGTTTGTTTCGGCTCTGTTCTTCGCTCTGGCAGAGGGATTGCGTGTACGATTTGCGCGGTGGCAGTCTGACCGATGCCTGGCGACGGTTCGTTCCCCTGGTTCTCGCTATGCGATCTACACGGAGAGAGTTCGTCGAGCGTTGTCAGGGGTGCGGGTTAGTGAACCTCTGTATGTGGTGTCCGGCACATGCCCATCTTGAGACGGGCGAGCTCGACCTGCCGGTCGACTATTTTTGCGCGGTTGCCCATGCCCGGACAGAGATGCTTGGGAAGAAGAAGAAGACGATCAAACCGAAAAGGGTTCCGAGACTGAAAAAATGATCACGAAAACACGAAAGAGCGAAAGCACGAAATCCACCCAACCGTATGATGGATGGCTGTTTTGTTGTAAACCTATTAAAAATTTGGCGGTTTTAAATACGAGACAAGGTCTTTAAAAACTTCTGATGATTGGGTCATTAAGTCATTAGATAATTCGATGAACGAAGAACAGCTGCTGTTGTGGATTGGGGGAAATTACCCGGGTGAAGCGAAGGCTCTGTTTTGCACCGAAACCTTCGACTGGAACGGCTTTATGAAGCTCGCTTACGTGCACCAGCTCATTCCCCGTGTCTACCAAAAGCTGAAGACCTTTGGTCCGATGGTCCCGTCGGCGATCTCGGAGCGGCTGCGTAATGCCTACCTTGCGACGACGAGTTTGAACCTTCGACTCGCTCACCGGTCTAATGAGGTCATCAACCGGTTCAATCATGCCGGGGTGCCGGTGATACCGCTGAAAGGAGTCCATTTCGCAGAACTGGTGCAAGGGGATATCGGATTGCGCCCGACGACCGATATTGACCTCTTGGTTAAGGAAGAGGACTTAGGGAGGGTGACTGAGTTGCTCGGGGAATGCGGCTATCGGCCGCTGGACAAAGGGTATTCCGAAGATTTCGGTCAGCATGGTCGTCACCGACCGTATGTTCGAGAAGGTGCCGGTGTCGGTTATTTCCTGGAAGTCCATTGGAATTTTTATCTTGCCCAGCCACGGAAACTCGATATGATGCCGGTCTGGCAGCGGGCGATTCGGAGGCGGTTCAATGGGTGCGAGATTTACACCCTTGCGCCGGCAGACCTCGTTTTTTATTTGGCAATTCAGCAGCGGCTGCACGGCTATCGTTCGCTCAAACTCTATGCTGACCTGACCGAAACCATCGTCCGCTTCCCGGATGTTGATTGGCACCATATCATCAAGCAGGCGGACGCTGCCGGACAGCGGACCGGTCTCTACTTCGCCCTCCGCTTTGCCGCTCTCCTGTTACGAGCGCCGGTTCCGGCATCGGTAATGAAGGAGCTTCGTCCGGTACGAATGCGCACCTGGCTGGTCGAACGTTTCATCAACCGGAAGACAATTATTTATGGTCGGCACCACAACTCGGTGAAAATTTTTTTTGATTGGATGCGAATGCTCACCAACGATTCGCTCCTGGATACGGTGAGGATTGTTGGGCGGCTGGGAACTACCTATTCGACCGATATCGCCCAGCGCTATGGGTTAGCTGCCGGTAGTTCGTACCGGCTATTGAAAACTGTCAAGAAGGTGGTTCATGGGATACGCAATTGAAGTCCGCGGACTGAAAAAACGGTATCCGGTAGTGAAAAGCTACAAGGATGTTTTTACCCAGTTTTTCAGGCGCAAAACGATTGCGGCGCTGGATGGAGTTGACCTTTTCGTCAACCACGGTGAACTCTTCTGTCTGTTAGGACCGAATGGTGCAGGTAAGACGACCTTGATCAAGATTCTCACTACCCTGGTGCTGCCGACCGAAGGCGAGGCGTGGGTGAATGGCTGGAGTGTTGTTGGTTCTCCTAACCGGGCAAAAGATTCGATCGGTTTCGCTTTGGGCTCGGAGTGGAGTTTTTACTATCGGCTGACCGGTCGGCAGAATCTGGAGTTTTTCGCAGCATTGAACGATGTGGGCAGAGAAGGGGTGGTGCGGGTTTTGGAGGTGACCGGACTTTTATCGTTGGCAGACCGGCCGGTCGGCACCTATTCGACCGGTGAACGGCAGATGCTGGTTATCGCCCGGGCTCTGCTCGGTTCGCCGTCGATTATCTTCTTTGATGAACCGACGAAAAGTTTAGACCCTTTAACCGCCGAGCGGATCCGGGGTTTCTTGAAAGGGTTGGTTAAAGAAGGGAAGACGATTGTGCTCGCAACCCATAATTTAGACGAAGCGGCATCATTAGCCGACCGGCTGGTGATTATTGACCGGGGACGGATAAAGGCGGGCGGGTCGATTGGAGAAGTGACCGATAATGGCAGGCACTCGCTGTTGGAGGTCTTTGAAAAAGCGGTTAAGGGAGTGGGGAGTAAGGCGTAGGGCGTATGGAGTAGGGCGAAAAGCGAGGGGAAATATAAAAATAAAATGAAAAATGTAAAATCGGGAAAATACCGCTTCTTGCTGCTATTGGGCGAAGGGGCTGGAGCAATCGCCATTTACTAATGGTTGAGTCATGAGAGCGGTTTTTGCATTTCTGCGCCGGGATTTTCGGAATGCGGCGAGTTACAAACTTAATTACCTCTTCACCCTGTTTGGCATTTTATTTTCGATTGCCTCCTTTTATTTTCTTTCGCGGCTCTTTACCGGCAATCAGGTTACGGGTCTTGAATCCTACGGCGGTAAATACTTTCCGTTTGTCTTAATCGGGGTTGCATTCTCCGATTACCTAATGACCGCACTCAGCGCCTTTTCGTCAACGATTCGGGAAGGCCAATCGACCGGGACGCTCGAGCCGCTGCTCGTAACGAAAACCAGTTTACCGGCGCTGTTGTTCGCTTCTTCGGTTTATCCGTTTATTTTTACCACAGTCCGGGTGGCGTGCTATTTTGTGCTCGGAATTATCCTGGGGGTGAATTTTGCCGGTGCAAATGTCTTCGGCGGTCTCATCATCATGATTTTGACCATCGTGTCGTTTGCCAGTTTGGGTATTATTTCCGCCAGCTTTGTGATGGTGTTTAAACGGGGCGACCCGGTGAGCTGGGTCTATTCAGGTATTTCCGGACTGCTGGGAGGAGTGTTGTATCCGGTCAGCATTCTGCCCGGCTGGTTACAGAAGATTTCCTGGTTTTTCCCCCTGACCTATGCGTTACGGGGAATGAGGAAGTGCCTTTTGCATTCCGCCCGGCTGGCAGACGTGGCAGGCGATATCGGAGTGCTGGCGCTTTTCGCGATTGTCTTAGTCCCACTGAGCGTTTTGATTTTTAAGCTGGCATTGCGGAAGGCGAAGGCGGATGGGACGCTGGCGTATTATTAAGAGTAGGGCGAAAAAGAGTAGGCAGTAAGGAGTAAGCAGTAGGCATAAAGAGAAAAGCGTAAGGCGTAGGGAGTAGAGCGTAAGGCGAAAAAAGAGACAATGAATAATGCAAAATGAAAAGTGCAAAATGGAAAATGCAAAAGATAAAACAAGGAGGAGATATGGGAAGTGAAAAAATGGAAAACAGTGAGCTCCTGGTTAAGCTCTGGAACGGCGAGAATAGACTTTTGGCTTACCGGACACTCGGCTTGCTCGTCGTCAACAGTCTCTTGTTACTGTCATTCACCGGCGCTCAATGGCGCTCGGTACTCTCGTTATTTATTCTTTTCGTCGGTCTCGGTCTGGGAGGACTGTGGATTTATTTAGGGACGAGCGGATGGTGCGTATTGCGTTCCATCTATCAGAGACTTGCCAAAGAAGAAAGTTTTG
This sequence comes from uncultured bacterium, assembly GCA_964356135.1. GTDB lineage: Bacteria > Hydrothermota > Tepidihabitantia > CAYHGV01 > CAYHGV01 > CAYHGV01. The sequence continues at coordinate 513 of CAYHGV010000110.1, read as the reverse complement.
CTAAACTGTGGGATGGTGGAAAAGTTGTCTATTGCTATCTTATGCCGATTGGAGCGACCGCGATCTGGTTGGTGGCACTTATCATTTTACTCTTTAATATAACCATCGGCGGATAGGAATTTTTCGGTCAGCTAAAGGAGGAATATGTTTTTAGTGTCGATGCTCATTATCTTCAGCCAGATGCAGGGGTCGACGATTGGCGACGAAGCGGCGACCAAGGTTTATGTCTGGGGCGAGGTGAAACAACCCGGGGTCTATAACCTGATCAGCAGCCCGGACATCATCGAGCTCATTTCAACCGCGGGCGGACCGACATCGAGCGCGGATTTGACCAGGGTGAAGGTGATCCGGGGAGTGGAAAGCAAAGCGATAAAAATCAATTTGAAAAAGGCGATGGGTAGAGGCGATGTCTTTTTTTTGATGCCCGGTGATGTCGTGGTCGTGCCGGCATCGTTCTGGGCGAAAGCGGGCAGCGTAGTCCAGGTGATAACGACCCTGGCGGTGTTCGTCAAT
>CAYHGV010000109.1:0-8650 GCA_964356135.1 uncultured bacterium | reverse complement strand
GGTGGGAATTACGAAAGGTGTTAAAACCTCCGACTTTTTCAGAGGTCTCACCTGTTTCCACTTGACAGCTTTTGCAATCTCGGTATGATGGCTCTGATGGATAGAACTGCCGTATCCATGAACCGTTACTCCACCCTTAAACTCGAAAACCCAAGCAATGTTTGACGCCGCCTTAACCGAAGCCGCCCGCACCCTCCTTGCCGATTTCGACCACGAACTGCGAAAACAGAGACTCTATCTTGCCGGCGACAGCGGTCTTACCCTTCAGCTGGGACATCGGGTTTCGGAAACGCTCGAATTCTTTACCTCCCAGGCATTTGAACCCGAAGTCCTGTCCCGCTACCTCAAAACCAAGACGCGCTATAAAGAAACGCTTTCCCGCCCGGGCTTCCTCCAATGCACCCTGCGCAAAGTCAAACTATCGTTCCAGCACAATCCAGCACACCTCCGCCATCCTCTGCTCGAATACCAAAGCGTTATGGTCGCCGACTGGCGGGAAATCCTCGCCGACATTTTGCAAACCTTTGCCGAGCATCACGGCAGCCAGAAGGATTTCTACGACCTCTATGCCTGTTTTACCTTGCGAAACCTCGACATCGCTGCCGGCGTCGCAATGCTCCGCCGGCGCTACGCCCACACCGACCCGAACTATCAAAAGATTGCCGAAAATCTTGCTTCGTATGAAACTGCCGAAGACAAACCGGCGGTTCAACTGTTAAAACCGCTACCCTGGCAAATCGTCAAAGATTTTATCAGTAAAAATTTACCAAAATTTGAACGATACCTCATCGCGGAAGATTGAAATATGACGGGGCTTGAGGTGGTGGCAATTTGTAACCCTTCAGCCGTTTCACCCGCGCCGGTATTGACCTTGAGAAAAATGACAGTATATTCTTAATCAGGTGAACAAACAATGAGCCATCGACTCTTGACTATAAGCTACTGCCCACTACGACCTCAACCTTTGACTATGGACTGTAGACTATTGATTGCTATTGTGCCCTCCCGACCCGACGATTGCGAAGTTTCTAAACCTTTGCCAATAAGGTAAAATCATTCTATGAAGCCAGAAGAAAAAGCAAGACAAAATATAGACAAATTGCTGAAAGCAGCAGGCTGGGAGATTCAGGATTATCGAGAATTAAATCTCGGCGCTTCCCTCGGTGTTGCAGTCCGTGATTTCCCTCTTATCGCCGGATTTGCCGATTATCTGCTTTTCGTCGACAGAAAAGCGGTGGGCGTTGTAGAGGCAAAACCGGAAGGCACAACCCTAAGCGGCGTGGCAATTCAATCGGAAAACTATTCAATGGATTTGCCTTCAAACATTCCCCATGTTCAGGAACCTCTTCCCTTTGCATATGAAAGCACCGGCATAGAAACATACTTCAGGGATATAAGAGACCCTGAATATCGTTCTCGGTTAGTGTTTGCTTTTCATAAACCTGAAACTCTTAGAGATTGGCTGACTCAAGCAGAGACCCTCCGGACTAAGCTGAGAAAACTACCAATTTTAATTACCGAAGGTTTAAGAGATTGTCAGATCGAAGCCATACAAAATCTCGATAAATCCTTTGCCGATGCAAAACCCAGGGCGCTGATCCAGATGGCATCTGGCTCCGGAAAAACCTTTACCGCTATCAGTTTTATTTATCGGCTCATAAAATTTGCCGACGCCAAAAGAATTTTATTCCTGGTCGATAGAAGAACCCTTGGTAAGCAGACTTCACAAAAATTCCAGGAGTATGTAACGCCCGATGATGACAGAAAATTCACCAAGCTTTATAACGTCCAGCACCTTACCTCGAACACCCTTGATACGGTGAGCCGGGTCTGTATAACCACGATTCAAAGACTCTATTCTATGCTCAAAGGGGAGCCGGATTTCGATGCCGAGCTTGAGGAACATTCAATTCTCGATTATGCGATAGACGAAAACCCGAAAGAAGTTACTTATAACCCTAAAATACCGATTGAAACCTTCGATTTCATCATAACCGATGAATGCCACCGCTCAATTTACCACCTCTGGCGTCAGGTGCTCGAATACTTCGATGCCTTCATTATCGGCCTTACCGCCACCCCATCCAAACAGACTCTCGGATTTTTCAACCAGAACCTCGTTACTGAATATTCCCATGAACGGGCGGTTGCCGATGGCGTGAATGTCGGTTATGAAGTTTACCGTATAAAAACAGAAATCACCGAAAAGGGGAGTAAAGTTGACGCCGGTTACTACATAGACAAACGGGATAAGCTTACGCGAAAAACTCGCTGGGAAATACTTGAAGATGAGTTAGTCTATCCAGCTGACCAGTTAGACCGCGATGTCGTCGCTCCTGACCAGATACGCACTATTATCAAAACCTTCAAAGAAAAGCTTTTTACCGAGATATTTCCAAAAAGAACCGAAACACCTAAAACCCTCATCTTTGCAAAAGACGATTCCCATGCCGAAGACATCGTTCAGATTGCCCGCGAAGAATTCGGTAAAGGTAATGATTTTTGCAAAAAAATAACCTACCGGACGACCGGTGAAAAAACCGATGATTTAATCGCCAGCTTCCGCAATTCTTACAATCCGCGAATAGCCGTCACGGTTGATATGATCTCCACCGGCACCGATATTCAACCCCTGGAATGCCTTATTTTTATGAGAGATGTCAAATCGAGGGTATACTTTGAGCAGATGAAAGGACGGGGCACAAGAACCATCGAGCCTACCGACCTTACTGCCGTCACCCCCGATGCCTTTCATAAAACGCATTTTGTCGTCGTTGATGTAGTCGGGGTATGTGAAAACGATAAAACCGATTCCCGACCCCTGGAGCGGAAAAGAAATGTGCCATTTCATAAGCTTATACTGGCAATCGCAACCGGGGTCCGGGATGAAGATACCCTTACCACGCTGGCAGGCAGACTTTCCCGACTGAACAACGAAATTGACGAAAAAGACCGGAAAGAGATAGCGTCGGCAGCTGATGGAAAGCAGCTAAAAGAAATTATCAATCAACTGCTGGATGCCGTCGATCCGGACAAGCAGCTGCAAAAGGCAAAAGAAATTTATAAAAGCGATAATCCCACTGAAAAGCAGGTCGAAATGGCAACTGAAGAGTTAGTCAAAACCGCCTGCATACCGTTCGATAAACCGAAGCTACGGAATACAATCATTGATATAAAGACCCGTAACGAGCAAATCATAGATAAGATCAGCAAAGACAAGATAATTTTGGCTGGATTCGATGACAAGGCAAAAGAAACCGCACGCAGATATGTCGATACCTTCAAAAAATTTATTGAAGAAAATAAAAACGAACTAACCGCCCTGCAGATCATCTACAGCAAACCCTATGGCAAACGGCACATTACCTATGAGCAGATAAAACAGCTTGCCGAATCGATAAAAAAACCGCCGTATAACCTTACGCCCGAACTCCTCTGGCAGGCATACGAGCACCTCGAAAAAGCAAAAGTCCAGCATGCCGGACCCCAGAAACTCTTAACCGATATAATCTCCCTTGTCCGGTTTGCAATTGGCACAATAGATGTGCTGGAGCCTTATACGGAGACGGTGGAACGGAAGTATAAGGAATGGTTAACCCAGCAGCAGGTTGGGGGAAGAAAATTTGCCACTGAGCAACTCGAATGGCTGACCATGATAAAAGACCACATTGCCACCAGCCTGGCGATTGAAATGGCGGATTTCGAATCCGTTCCCTTTTATGAAAAAGGCGGGCCGGTGAAGGCTTATCAGCTCTTCGGCAAGGAATTGGATAATATTTTACTGGAATTAAACGAGGTTTTGACAGCATGAAAAAGGAACTTTTCCCTTGCGTTTTGCCGGAATTCAGATAATAATAATGAAATGATGATGAATTATGAGTTTTAAAGTCTTTATCAGCTATAGTTTATCACCGAAAGAATTTGCTGCATTATATGCGGTCTCGGAAGAAGCAGCTAAGAGGGGAATTTCTTGTTTCATTCCCGATAGAAGATGGAATGCCACCGAAGATTTACCCGAACGCATAAGGACGAGCCTAAAAGATGCTGATGCCGTCCTTGTAATCGCCTCTGAGCACGGCGTTCATTATGACTGGCTGAATCGGGAATTGGATGCGGCACTTGCCCTGTCGAAGAAGAACATAGTTTTCCTCGCTAATGGAAATGTGAAGATTCATGAAAGTTGGAAACCCCATGTGGTCTATATCGACCGTGGCAATTCCGCCCATACAATCTCTCTGATCACTCGGAAATTGGAAGATATGAAATTAGCGAAGGAACAGGAGACTGCGCTTACCTGGCTTGCGGTCGGCGGGGCACTATTCCTGCTCTTTCTCGTTCTCGCCGCAGCGGATAGGTGATTATGGCTGAGTTTACGAACCGATTTAACCCTGAAGACAGCTTCGCCAAAGACGCGGTCGCCATTTATTCTTCAGCGAAAATGGATTTAAGTGCGCCTTTAACCAAATATCATGATATAGAATCATTGCTGCAGAAATACACATTCAAAGATGAGCTTGAGCAGATCGAAATTATTCATTTTATCTATAAAAATTGGTTTCTCGTGTCGGTTCTCAAAGAAGCGCCGGACCAAGCGCTCGCGTACTTTGGCGCCGGCACCACTCTCGTGCTTGAAGAATTAATTGACCCTGAAGACGAAGATGGAGAAATCGAACTTTTCATTGTCATACGACCCAAGCTCAAAAGCAAAATCGCGATGCAGCTCTTGGATACATTGGTCAATGAATGGTTTGTTGACGTGGTGCCACAAACCGGTGGTTTACTCAATATTACCGTGGAAGGGATGGATGAGTTTTAATTGGTTTGAATTTTTAACGGTTTCTGAGGAATTGTTAAAATTCGATGAAGAATCTTATTTGAGAAGTTCTATTAGCCGGTCGTATTACGGCATCTTTGGAGCGGTAAGAAAGATGGTAGAAGTTAAACGAACGGAACCATTTTCCCGCCGACATGTCCATGCAGAATTGATTTATCATTTGACGAATCACCTTGATCGACGGTATCGCGCAATAGGTTTAAAAATGGACGTGATCCGTAGAGAAAGAATAAAAGCCGATTATATCGGAACTGTTACCATTAATAAACCGTTAGCAAAAAAAGTATATGATTGGGCAAAGCAACTGCAGGCTTTGCTGCTTGCTCAACTTCTATGACGCCCGCTTCTTTTTTAAAATCGTTGATGGTTTTGGTTGCATGAAGAATTTAATAACTTTTAAAAATAGCCTAACAGGAGGATAAATATGGCGAAGGAAAAACAAAAAGACCCCATGCTGAAAGAATTGTCCACCATAAGGAAAGAGGTTATTTCTGTCAAAAAGCTTTTAATCCTTTCTTTATATGCTGCTGATATACCGTCCGAAGAGATCAATAAAGCTGTAAAAATTGGTTCTGGTGAAATCCGGAGAATGTTTTCTAAGAAAAAATTAAAAAAAGCCAATATTAAAGGAGGAGAAAAATGAGCAACAACAACAAAGACAAAAATATGAAAAAGATAACTGATGCAATTGATGCTATGAAAATGCGCCTTGACGTTATCGTTTCAATCCTAATTAAACAAGAATTTGGTGACAAAAACGGCAAAATTAAAATATCTGGCGTGGCTCCCCTTCTACATCGCGCTGGTTATTCTCCCACAGAAATTGCCAAGTTCTTCGGTAAAAAGAAGCCATCGGAAATTGCGCCCTTTTTGTACATCAAAAAGAAATAGACCCAGTTTCTTATGATAACATAACTGTACGGGAGAAATTTCGATGAGGAAACCGGAACTTTCACCAAGAATTTTGAATATGATAAAAATAAAGGTAAAACCAAGGAAATCTCCAACAGCGATAAGGACTGCATTGTCGAGAATCAGAGCAAAATATCCTTTTCTTACATTAAATGCTGCAGCAGAGGTATATGCTAAAAACCACAATTTTAGTATCTCTAAGTATCTGGATGAAAAAGATAGAGAATCGTTAAGCCGGGTCACTCTCGAAAAAATCGTAATTCGGCCACAACAGCAGCCTACTAAGCTTAAAATTATTGAAATGGCCAAATACGACACAAATGATAAATTACTAAAAGCGCATCTAACAGAAATTAATAAGGCATACACATGCGGTTGCTATACAGCTACTTTCGTAATATGTAGAAAAGTCCTTGAGAATTTGCTTATTCATCACATATTAAGAAAAAAGTTTCCAGAAATAAAGAAAGAACATAGAGAAAAATATTTTGATTTTAAAAAAAGTAGATTCTTAAATTTTGGCATAGTAATAAAAAACTTACGAAAGTCCAGCAATGAGTTCGTTGCTGAAAAGAAATTAGTCGAAAGAATATGCAACCTGGCCGTGGCTTTCAAAGATCCTGCTAATGATATGACACATTCTCTATATCATATCGCTACGAAGAAAGAAATTGATAATTCACAATTTCAGACTATTTTAGATCTTATTAATGACCTTGAGAAAAGTATATAATATCGATATCCGGAGAAAACCCCTTGAGACATTAGGATATATTCGTTTTACTCTAATTTATTGGAAATGAGTAATATAGATTTATTCGCTAAAGACCTGCCTCAATATTGGATCTGGACGACAATTGAAGATATATTGTTATCATTGGAATCCGGAGGGAGACCAAAGGGCGGAGTTAAACATATAAAAGAGGGCATCCCAAGTATCGGCGGAGAACATCTATTATATGACGGTGGCTTTGATTTTTCTGAAATAAAATATGTCCCCAAAGAATTCTACGAAAAAATGAATAAGGGTAAGATTCAAAAGGACGATGTTCTTGTAGTAAAAGATGGAGCCACCACTGGTAAAACTGCTTTTGTCTCGGATTCCTTTTCTTTTAAAGACGCCGCAGTAAACGAACACGTTTATATTTTGAGGACTCTAAAAGAAATCACAGAGCCAAAATATTTGCTTTTTTGGATGCAATCATCTTATGGCCAGAAATGCGTCAAAGACAATTTTCAAGGAACAGCCCAAGGCGGTATAAATTCATTCTTTGTAAGAAATTCAAATTTTCCTCTTCCTCCCCTTCCCGAACAGGGACGAATTGTTGCGAAGATTGAGGAGTTATTCACGAAACTCGATGCGGGGGTTGAGGCATTAAAAAAGATTAAGGCACAATTAAAACGCTACCGGCAGGCGGTTTTGAAATATGCGTTTGAAGGAAAACTCACTGAAGAATGGCGAGAAGCGCATAAACCCGAATTAGAACCAGCATCAGTGTTTCTGGAAAAAATAAACGCTGAAGGACTGAAGATGAACGTAAAACAAAAACGAAAATTAAAGGATGAGATTGCCACGGCGGCCAAGGGCGATCTCGCAATGACAAACCTGCCTGAATTACCGGAAGGTTGGCAATATCTCACATTAAACGAGATAGTTGCAAAAAAGAAACACTCGATTATGCGGGGGCCTTTCGGCAGTTCAATAAAGAAAGCGTTTTTTGTGCCGGTTGGTTACAAAGTCTATGAGCAACAGAATGTTATTTATAATAACTTTGATGTGGGAGATTATTATATAAATGAGTCCAAGTATAATGAGTTAAGAAATTTTGCAGTTCAATCTGGCGATATATTGATGAGCTGTTCAGGAACCATTGGGGCACTTGCAATTGTGCCGAAAAATGCTAAGGCCGGTATCATTAACCAAGCGTTGTTAAAGATTACGCCAGATAACTGCGTTGTTGACACGTACTACTTTATGAATCTTTTTAGATTCAAGATTAATGTAATAACTAGAGAAAATACACGCGGGTCAGCAATGCTCAATATATCATCCGTCAAAGATCTTAAGAAAATACCCGTCCCCATACCGTCTCTTGTTGAACAGCACCAAATCGTCTCCGAAATCGAACGGCGGTTATCGCAGGCGGACGCGATTGAAAAAGTCGTTGACCAGAGTCTAAAACAAACCGAACAGCTGCGCCACAGCATTCTGAAAAGGGCATTTGAAGGACAGCTGGTGGCTCAGGACCCAAATGATGAACCTGCGGAAAAACTGCTGGAAAGAATTAAGTCGGAAAAAGCAAATACGGAAGAATCAAATAAAAAGAAAGGCAAAAAGTTGCTTCGCTCCGCTCGCATTGATAAGCGTAAGAGGAGGAAATAATTATGGCAAATGAATCTTCTACAATTGTTCAAAGATTATGGAATTATTGTAATGTCTTGCGGGATGATGGCGTAAGCTACGGTGATTATGTCGAGCAGTTGACTTATCTGCTATTTTTGAAAATGGCTGACGAGCAAACAAAACCACCTTATAATAAACCTTCAACCATTCCTAAAGGTCTCAATTGGCAAAGCCTTCTGGAAAAAGACGGTGATGCCTTAGAAGTTCAATATCGCCATATCCTTGAATCTCTGGCTAAGGAAAAAGGTATGCTTGGGATAATATTCAGAAAGGCTCAGAATAAGATTCAGGACCCGGCGAAGCTCAAACGATTGATAATGTTAATCAACGACGAGACCTGGGTTGGACTTGATATTGATATAAAAGGTGAAATTTATGAAGGACTTTTGCAGAAAAACGCCGAAGACACAAAAAGCGGTGCTGGTCAGTATTTTACGCCCAGGCAGGAGATCATGTCAAGAGGTGTGTAAATTCGTTTCAAGCGGCGTCTTCCTTTCTTG
>CAYHGV010000108.1:0-8683 GCA_964356135.1 uncultured bacterium | reverse complement strand
ATAATGATTTTGAGCAATATGTCAAGTGAAAAAATCGAGACTTTACTACGGAAAATCAAAAATTACCAAGAGTTTTTAGACAAGCTCCAGAGCCCTTATTTATTGTTCTATGCCCTTCTTTTTGTGGGGTCCTGGTTTTTGAAGGTGGAGTGTCCGGGAAATAAGATTTTCTATTTGTGATAAAAATTCATCGCTTCCTAATGGTCGCCCAGTCTTCGTGTTACGTCGCAGGCGATCCATTATAGCTGTATCATCAGATTCGCAAAGAAATTCTTTCCAATTCTTTACTAAGCCATCCAGCAGACTATTCCCGGATAACAGCACATTAGGTTGACCAGTTAGGTGAGCTCCTGCACTCGATCACGGCCATTCCTCGGATCGCATCACAAACCCTGCACGCACCGGGTTTCGTTCTACATAGCGTACCGCTGCTAACAAATGTGCGCTATCCAATGCACAGGAGAAGAAACGTCCTTGCCAGAGATGACCACTCCGTCTGTATCGTCGGTTTATATACTGGGCATACCGCATGTGAGTATCCCGTAAAGCATTGCCCAAACTCTCCTCTCGCTCGGGCACAACAATCAGATGGATATGGTTGTTCATCAGACAATACGCCCACACTTCCAACCTGTGGCGATTAGTGTATTCCTTTAGCCATTTAAGGTATCGGCGTCGATCCTTATCATCAAAAAAGATTATTTCGCGATTGTTTCCTCGCTGCGTAATATGGTGGGGTGTGCCTGGCACCGTGGCTCGCGCAATTCGCGGCATGCCTTGATGGTTGTGCAATATTTCGCAACGTCAAGGGGGAATATGGTCTCTGTCCCCATAGTCATCAAATTGTATTATATAATAAGGAAGAGAGTAGGGCTATTTCAGGTTAACTGCTGGAGGACTTTTTGAAAACTGTCGAATGTTTCCTGGTCAAAAAGCACAAACACGATCGATTTCAGACCGGCAATTCTTAGGGCAGAGTTTTTTATTGCTCCGAGCATCGCCTGGGCGGCTGCTTCTCTGGGAAAACGGCCGACGCCGGTGCCCAGGGCAGGAAAGGCGATTGTTTCGAGCTTGAGGTTGTTTGCCTGGGTTAAACTCGCCTCGGTCGCGGTGCGAATTTTTTCTTCATCGGTCTCGAGGTCGGGACCCATGACTGCCGCATGAATGACATAGCGGCTTTTGAGCCTGCCGCCGGTGGTTACGACCGCAGCGCCGACCGGGATCGGTCCCTGGTTGACCGCTTCCGATTCGATGATTGAACCGCCTTTGCGTTTGATCGCCCCGGCAACGCCGCCGCCCATCCAGAGCCGGTTGTTGGCAGCATTGACGATCGCCTGGGTGTCGCTGTCGGTGATGTCACCCAATTTCAATTCAATAACAGTATCACCGATTTTCATACCGGCTATTCCTCGGCCTGGGCAATGGTCGTGACGATTTCGGAAGGCGCGTGGGCAGTTAAGAGCCGATTGCGTAAATCGTCCCGCCGCAAAAGTTTTGAGAGACGGGCGAGGGTCAGGATATACTCCGATTTTTGGTCTTCGGGTGCGGCAATTAAAAAAACCAGATGGGAGGGTTTGCCGTCGAGGCTGGAGAAGTCAACTCCGACTTCGGAACGGCCAAATGCCAAAATCAGGTTTTTTACCGCTTTGGTGCGGGCATGGGGGATGGCAACGCCATGGCCGATGCCGGTCGACTCTAAATTCTCCCGCTTGAGAATCGCATGGAAGAAATCTTCGACATTGTCGATCAGCTCTTTATCGATCAGCAGTTGAGCCAGTTCGCGGATGACTTCGATTTTTTCTTTTGCCTTCAGTTCAAGTAAAATGTTGCCCTGAGTCAAAAGGTCGGAAATGCGCTCCATTGAACCTCCTTCATTTTATGATCACGATAGTACAGGAACTCTGTTTAATCAGTTTCGAATGATCTAATTTAGGGTTATAGCCAATGACGACGAGGTCGGCCTCATAGCTTTTGGCGAGTTCAGGAATCCGTTCCGCCGGCAAGCCATTTTCCATAATCAATGAAACCTTGACCTCGGCTTCAAACGCGTCGTCTTCAATTGCGTAGAGGTTACGCCAACCCTCTTCTTCTAATTTATCTTCAATCTTACGCCGCGGGCGGCCGGTGCGCCGGGCGGCAGCGACCACTGCCGATTTATCAACCACATACAGGACATAGAGCCGGCTCTGCCATTCTTTCGCCCGGCAAATTACCCACTGGGCTGCGCGCCGGGCGGCGGGTGAACCATCAACATACAAAAAAATCCGTTGGATCATTTGCCGATACAAAACGTGGCAAAAATTCGGTCTAAAATCTCTTCCGGGGCAGTAGCGCCGGTGATTTCACCGACCGCCGCCAGTGCCGTTTTTACTTCCAGCGCCCGAATTTCCAGATAGGGATTGGCGAGTGCCTGCTTGAGTGCGGTATGGGCGCGGCCGATTGCATCCAGGTGGCGTCGGTTGGTTACGACCGGGGTATCATCGACCGCGAATGCCACCTGCAGTTTCTGGTTTAAGTCTTCGATGCCGGTGCCGTATTTTGCCGAAACGAAAATCGGCTTTTGCCCGTTGAAAATTCCGGTATCAAAGTGGAACGGAAGGTCAATTTTATTCAAGACCAGGAGCCGGGGCATCTGCCGGGTGGCTGCTAAAACCTCGAAATCCTCGTTCGTTACGGGCACCGAAGAATCGAACAGCGCTATTACCAGGTCGGCGTGCCCGAGGTAGAACTTGGTTTTCTCTGCGCCCAGAACTTCGATCTGGTCCGTGGTTTTACCAAGACCGCAGGTATCGTAGAGCGTTAACGGCACTCCTCCCAGATTGACCGAGGCTTCGATACTGTCCCGGGTGGTGCCGGGAATCTCAGTGACGATCGAGCGCTCTTCGGTGACCAGCCGATTGAAGATCGAAGACTTGCCGACATTGGGTTTGCCGACGATGACCACCGAGGCGCCTTCACGCAGGAATCTGCCGGCTTCGCCCTGGGCGAGGAGCGATTCGAACTCGGTGGCGAGGTCTCGAATCCGCTCGGTCAGGGCATGTTCGGATTCGACGATTTCCTCTTCCGGAAATTCGAGCATCGCCTCACAGCGGCTGAGACAGTCCTTGAGTGATTCCGAGAGGCGATTGAGATTACGGGAAAGGTTTCCACTCAGCTGGTTGAGTGCGGCTTTGAGTGCGGTATCGGTTTTTGCCGAAACCAGGTCTGAAACTGCCTCGGCCTGGATTAAATCGATCCTCTTGTTCTTGACTGCCCGGCGGGTGAACTCGCCGGCTACAGCCAGGCGGGCGCCGTGCAGAAGACTGACCTGGAGCAGACGGTCGGCAATGATATTCGAACCGTGGCAGGAAATTTCTACCATATCCTCGGCGGTATAGCTGCGGGGTGCGCGGAATACGGTCAGCAGCACTTCATCCAGCAGTTCGCCGGTTTGCGGGTCAACGATTTTTCCGTAATGGACCGTATGACTTGGAACCTGAGACGGTCGTTCGGTGCCCTGAAAAACCAGATCGGCAATCCCGAGGCTTTTCGGGCCCGAGATTCTGACCACGGCAATTCCACCTGTGCCGGCAGGGGTAGCAATCGCAGCAATTGTATCGAACGGAGTCTCCACGATGCTAATAAGAAAATTGCGAATGATTCGGGTTCGTTCTGAGCCGACGGGCGGTGCCAAGTACCATTATGTCGGAGCAACAATCACATTCTTCCTTATTCCGGAACCGATGGTGTAGGTTCGAATTCCGGTCAAAGGTCGAAGCACCTCCTCGACAACTGTCCGCTCTTTATCGGTCAATGGGTCTAATGCCATTTCCCGCCTCGTCTCCATGACTATTTTAGCAATCGCCACAGCTTTTTTGCGCAGGAAATTTTCCCGGCGCAGCCGATAGCCGCCGACATCGAGGGTGATGCGCTGAAAATCGGGGTAGCGGCGCTTGAGGATTGCCTTGAGGAGATACTGGAGGGACCGGAGCGTCTCGCCCCGCTTGCCGATAATAATACCGTCCGAGGAGCGGGTCCGGATATTGACATAGTAGCCATCGTCGGTCGCTTTCAGTTCGAGTTTTACCCGGAAGCCGGCGTAGTCGGTGATTTTCCCTAAAATATCGGCGATCTCCGCTTCGATTGATGGCGGAGCGTTCAATCCTTCGGACTGGAGTCCTTCAGGATGAAGTTCATGGTCGTCATTGGGTGTCGTTTCGTTCCGCCCCGGTTCGTTATTGGGGGTGGGTCGGTTTTCAGTAGACATTATTTTCCTCCCTTCTTGGTTATGAAGAGTTCTATGATTGAGAGGATATTATACATCAGCCAGTATAACTGTAATCCTGAAGGAAAGTTAAGGAAGATTACAGTAAGAAAGATCGGCATACCGATTTGTAAGAGCCTCTGCCGTTTATCCGTGCTTGTTAAGAGGCTCTGAATTAAGGAGAATACCCCCATGAGAATCGGCAGGATATAATAGGGGTCTTTTACCGCTAAGTCTTTGATCCATAAAAAGTCCGCCTGGCGCAGGTCGATGGTTACCCGCAGGACCGCATACAGGGCGAAGAAGATCGGCATCTGGATTATCAGCGGCAGGCAACCGCCCAGGGGATTGACCTTGTGGAGGCGGTAGAGCTGCATCGTTTCCTGGTTTAAAGTCTTCGGGTCGTCTTTGTATCTTTTTTTCAGTTCCCCGAGTTTCGGCTGGAGTTGCTGCATCCGTTTCATCTGGAGCGTCATCCGCCGGGTCAGCGGGAAGAAGGCGGCTTTCATTAATAAAGCGAAGATGATGATGGCAATGCCGTAGTTGTGGAAAATTTTGTAGAGGAGTTTTAAAAACCAGAGCAACGGGATGCTGATCGGTCGAACCCAGGAATAGCCCAGGTCAACCACCCGGTCATAGCCGTTGCCATAGGCACGGAGGAGAGCATGTTCCAGTGGTCCTAAAAAAACCTCATAGCGGTCGGCGCTGCGCTTCAAGCGACTCACCATCACAAAACCGATGCGCCGGGTATCGACCCGCTTCTTGCCGATCGTATCGGTTCTTGCCCAAGCATCGAGAGAATCAGGTTCTGCTTCCGCCGGCCGGAGTGCGGCAAAAAAGTATTTCGACCGGAGACCGACCCACTGGAATTTCCCGGTTCGAGGAAGCTTTTTTTGCAGGTCCCGGCTGCCGATACCGGTAACCTTGTCGTCAAGCCGGTTAAAGATCTTGAAATGGCTGAGCTCTTCGGCACTGTCTTTTTCGGTGATTCCGAGACCGGGTGACCAGGCGAGTTCGTATCCTCTATTTCTGCCGAGGATGTTGAGCTTGAGCCCGAGAAGGTATTTGTCGTCAAGACGGAAATTCTTGGTAAACGAAAGACTCTCGCCGAGCACGGTCGAGAAGGTGAGTTCGTTGGCGGTTTGGGCAAGCTCGAAGGGGTGGTCGCTCAAATCGACGAGGCTGTCGCCGATTCTGAGTTTTGTTGTGAGGACCCTTGTGCCCTGGGGAACGAGCTCGGCGCCGGGATAGCGTTTGAGCGCAGCCGAGATGAGCGCTCCACCCTGGTTGGTGAACGCAAGCCGCAGGTTATCGTTCTCCAGGACGACGGTATCAACTTTGGTCGTTTCCGCCGCCGGTTTTATTACCGCAGGCTTGAGCTCGGTCGGGGAAGCGGGTTTTTCAACCTGGGTGGTTTCAGCCGGTGGTTGGGGAGTCGCTGCAGGCTGCTTTGAGCGACCGCGATTGAAAAACATCTGGAAGACGAAGAGAATAATGAGCATCAACAGCAGGACAAAGATGGTTCTTCGGTCCATTTATGGCACCGGGTCGTAACCGCTGCCGGCAAAGGGGTTGCAGCGTAGTATTCGCCAGATTCCCATGAAAAGCCCTTTTAATCCGTAGCGGGAAACGGCTCCAATCATATATTCGGAGCAGGTCGGCACATACCGGCAGCTGGGGGGAAAGAGATGGGAGAAGGTGAGCTGGTAGATTTTAATAACGGCAATAAAAACCTTACGCATGGGCTAACCTCTGCGCCAGGTCGAAGACCTCGGTCTGTAAAGCGGAAAAGTCTTTGTGCAGAGCCTGGGGTTGGGCAATGAATAGATATTCGTAGCATGGCGGAAATGAACTTTTGTTGGTTCGGTAGATTTCCTTCAGTTGCCGCTTGACCCGATTCCTCTCCACTGCCTGCTTTATCCCTCGTGTGATAAAGGCAACCCTCCGGGTATCGGCTTTAGCATACCTGATCGTCACCGTTTCGCCCAGAACCCGAGTGGGGGCTACTAACAGTCTGCGCAGTTCCTTCGCCCTGCCAATCAGTTCCGATTTTTTTAATGTCTGGTCCATTCATAATGCCAGGCGTTTGCGGCCTTTTGCCCGACGCCGCTTAAGAACCCGTCGGCCGCCCTTAGTCGCAATCCGGGCACGGAATCCGTGGGTCCTTTTCCTCTTAATTCGTGATGGCTGAAATGTCCGTTTCGGCATTCTGCTCCTTTTGGGTTATCTTAGAGAAATCCCGGGTAGTGTCAAGGGCGATGGTGTTGCGGGATAGACGCAAACTATCCTATGGGGTGTGATTCTTCCTCGTTCGATTTGAAGCTTTTATCAAAGAATAAATCAATGATTTAAAAAAGGTTTCCTTATAACAAAACTTAATGACTGAGTATAGCTTATTAGAAAATTCCCCGATAGCCGGTCTAAGCCTTTATAAAATATCTCCGGAAACATTTACGACATTCGAGCGGTTATAGGGTTAATCCACCCCTGGGTCTTTGCCGCTCACGAGTTCTCAAAGGCGACATCCCGGTATTTGCCGCCAATCCAGCCGGGCATTATTTCCTCGGGGGTAAGCGGAATTCCCTGTTGGCCAGTAGGGTCAATTAGTTTTAAGGGATTGTTCATGCAATAGGCATAGGGGCTTGTGCTGGCACTACCCTGCGGGTCTAATGAATTGCGATTAGCTTTTAGCTGTTGGCTATTAGCCAAGGGCTCACCAAAGGGGAAAATACCACTGAGACCAAGCTATATTACCGTTTCTATCGGTCATCTTTCGGGGTGAGTCTTGAGCATCGCAGTGGTAAAACAAAGTGAAAGGTTTAGGCAAGGCCACTCAAGAGAAATCATTCTAAAACCAACAACCAATTAAGCATATGCTTAATCTTTCTTTTGTCGAAGCCTTTATTATCGTTCCATCGTTGAAGAGCTTAATTTGCCACCGCAGTATTCTTTTCAACCAATCATATGTATATATTTGGACAACATAGCCCGAACCCTCGAGCCAGATTTTCGATGGAGGTTTGTATTTATGAAACAGGCGATTCATTTCTCTAAAGGAAATTTTTGCATCCTCTCTAATCAATTTTTCGATTTCTTCTTCGCTACGGGCATGTTGTTTTTTAAGTTCTGGGTGGAGATCGTAATAATGGAGGGAGTCAATGTTAAATAACCTGGCAGGAATTTTTAAAGATTTAATGAACGGATATTCTCTAAAATACCAGATATACGCATCTTTATACCGTTTTAAAAAACTTTCAAAGTCATCTAACTCTTCAAGAAAACCCCACCGAGCCGATTTTTCTCCTCTCATAGCACATCTAATATAAAGTTTTGCTAATTCAATGGCTTTATCATAACTAACAATAGAAAGGCTCTCTTTTTCGACCATCCTATTGAACTCTTCTTTAATAACCTTTCCTTCTAAGAGATATGTGGTGGTATCATACCCAATTCCAGCTACGCGTTCTTCAGCAGCAATTTGCCGTACCTCTACACCTTCTTCTCTCTGAAACAAAATCACACTATCTTCTTCAGCTTTAGTGAGTCCTCGATCTGATAACCGTAGCGATTCTCGTGTAATTTTTCCTAAATCCTCCCAGATAATAATATAATGTTTCTTTAAAAGAGAAGAATTTAAATATTCACGAACCTTTATATACATAGGCTTTCCAAGTCTGTGTTCTAAGGCAACAGTCTCAAAATAAAACAGTGGGTAATATAGATTGTTGGCTAACAAAATATTATATAGAAGCAAAATAGGCTTTATCACGGTGGGATGACACCTTCAAGTATATCAATATATTTTAAATATTCCTCAAATGGCAAATGTCGCCGAGCCTGCCATACATCCTCAAGGAGGTTATAAACATCGAAAACCTCGAAGCTGAAATTACCAGAAAGAACATAAACATCAGAAAATCCTCTTATATCGCCCCAAAAATATACTGATGTTTCATGACCGGCTTCTCTTACCTCAATTTCAGAACGCTCCTCAATAAGCTTGGCAACATGTCCTCCTTCGTGTGTCAGCAGGGTAGCGATAATTTCTATTTGCGGCTCTTCCGTAAACAGCCAGTGTGAAAGAGATACAGTACCTGTAGCAGGGTCTGTCCTCCCATAAACTCCTGGTGGCAACCAACCAATTTCAATCTTTGCCTTTCCAAACGCTTTAAGGACTTGTTGTCCCCAGGCACTTCGCCCCCACCTTGATATTCTTAAAAGTCCCATCGCTTCACGAATTATTTCATGGGGCTGTTTCCACCACCCCTTAAAGAATATCTCCGGAAACATTTGCGACATCCGGGCGGTTATTGGGTTAATCCACCCTTGTGTCTTTGCCGCCCACCAGTTTTCAAAGGCGACATCGTAGAGTTTACCACCACGCCAGGAGATAATATAAAAAGGTGTGGAAATTTGAAAAAAGTGGCGTATCCTTTCTTA
>CAYHGV010000107.1:0-9094 GCA_964356135.1 uncultured bacterium | reverse complement strand
GCCGATATTCTATAGCCGACGGCAGGATCGAACAGCGCACCGATTTTCTGGGCAATGTCTATTTTCCGAGTTTGGACCAAAAAGAGCATCGGTTGACCTTTGTTTATTATAACAACCTGGGCTTCGACATCGGGGTTATCACTGAACCGAAAGAGAATCTGCCGGTGACGGCGGAAACCGTTGCAATCTACGAACCGGCAGGTCACTATACGGAGGAAGAAGTCGAGCCAAGCCAGGTCAAACCGTATCGCCTCAGTTTTTCGCCCGACTATGCCGTGGGTGGGGTCGGGTATTCTACTGCCTCCGGCGTTGGGGGTAATGTCAATATTGCCATTTCCGACTTATTGGGTAACCACCGGATCTGGCTTATTTCCGATTTACTCTCCGATCTTCGCTACTCGGATATTTATCTTTACTACTGGTATCTCGCGCGCCGGGTCTATTTCGGATTTTCCGGTTTTCAATATTTTAATCGCTATTTGCAGGTTTACGATGACCAGCTCCAGTTTGTCGAACAGGGTTATCGCGGCCTGGGTCTCTCCTTTGCCTATCCCTTCAATAAATTTTTGCGGTTCGAATGGGGCGGCCAGGGAATGAGCATTGAGAACAGCGTCTATCAGGATTCTCCGACCGGAACCGTGCGCGTTTTCCATGACTTTGAAAAACAGTTTCTGCTCGACGGCGCCTTTATTATGGATAATGCGCTCTGGGGAGCTACTGCGCCGGTGCGCGGCCTGCGGGCACGGCTTGAAGCCTATTCCACCCTGCCCTGGATTTCCGACACCCGGTTCGCCACCGGCTATCTCGACTTCCGCGACTATTTTCTCATTGCGCCCCGCTATACCTTTGCCTCGATGCTGTTGGGCTTGGGGAGTTTTGGATTTGACTCGAGCGGGCTCGGGGCTGAGGTCTATTATTTAGGTGACCTGGTTCGAGGCTATGGCTACTATGAATTGTTCGGTTCAAAAATCGGCGTTGCAAAATTCGAACTCCGTTTTCCATTCATCGATCGGCTCAAACTCGCTTTTCCTTTGCCGATCGAGTTTTCCAATATCGGTGGGGTAATGTTTGTCGATGCCGGTGCCGCCTGGACCGATAGTTTGCAGCTCTGGAATTCGCAGGCGACTCCGTTCCTGCGGGACCTGAAAGTCGGAGTCGGTGCTGGATTTCGCATCCAGGTCTCGTATTTCCTTTTGAAGTTCGATTGGGCTAAACCGCTGTCTCAAACCGAAGACCAAGCGATCAAATTTACATTCGGATTGGGGACGGATTTCTGATGGAGGGAAACATGAAACGACCGGCGATTCTCTTGTTCCTGACCGTGGTTTGGGCAGTCATGAGCTGCGTACCGCGACTGGTCAAGCCGACCCTGAAACCGGAAGAGATTCCCGGCTTCGCATTCAAGAATTTAAAACGCCAGCGGTCATTTGCTTTTGAGTATCGGCTGGAACAGAAAGAACCGATCGCGGTCAGCCAGAGCGCCTCCGGTATCTATATCCTGCCTGACCAGGAAGAAGTCCAGGGGCGCTGGACCTACGGCGACGGTTCTTCACTCTCCTTCCATCTGATCGGCATGGGCGATAAAGAATACGAAAAGACCGACCAGGGTTGGGAGGCGAACAGCCGGGGCGAAGAAACCGACCTGTTAGTGCAAGTTGAACGTGCCCAGGCGCTGGGGAAATTTAAACCGACCAGCGACAAGCCGGATTGGGAGTTCGAGTTCAAACCGAATGTGCCATTTTTAGACCCAACCTTCTCCAAAAAAATACTCGGTCGGTTGGTGGTAAATAAAAACTACCTGCCCAAACGTATCGCCGCCTGGGATGAAAACCGGACCGTTTTCTGGCAGGTCGATTTCAAAGATTACAATCAACCCGAACGGGTGAACCTGCCGTTTGTCAAGCAGATGCGGGTTTTGGTGGCGACCGGCGGTTCTCGAGAAACGGTCGAACGGATAAAGCAGCGGTTTTTAACCTTTGGTTTAGAGGCGAAGGTTTCTCTACAAGGTCCCAATGTTGAACTTACCCTGGCGGAGAATATAAAAGAGGAGCAGTTGCAGCGTCTCTTAGCCCGGGGTGAGCTCCAGATTGCCCGGGTGCGCTGGTTAGAATCCCAGCCGAGCGCTGAAACGACCGAAACGACCTTTGATGGTCGGCCGGTCGCAGTCGAGAGCCCGGTGCTTTCAAATCTTGACTTCTCGGGCGCACGGGTGAGCTACGATCCTTTGGGCCGGCCGGTAGTGGAAATGATCCTCAATCCTGCCGGCGAGAAAAAGTTCTTAGCATTTGCCAGGAACAATATTGGCAACCATTACGGTATCATCATCGACCGAACGATATGGGCGATTAACTATATTGACAAAATTCCCACTTCGGCTATTATTTCCCTATTAGAACTGCAAAACTATAACGATGCACGTATGATTGAGGCACTGATTAATTCCGGGGTCTTACCCCAGCCAGGTAAAATAGTCGAGATCAAGAAAGGGGAATAGTTATGGAGAAAGCCATTTTAATTCTGTACCTTGTTTTGATAACCATACTTATGTTCTATACCTTTCACGCCTACCTGATGCTCTATTACTATCTCAAGGCGTGGGGAAAGACCGTTCCCCAAAAAATCCTGAAGATCCGCCGGTATCCGATGGTAACCGTCCAACTGCCACTTTTTAACGAACAATATGTGGTCGAACG
The DNA here is from genome assembly GCA_964356135.1 of uncultured bacterium. Lineage (GTDB taxonomy): Bacteria > Hydrothermota > Tepidihabitantia > CAYHGV01 > CAYHGV01 > CAYHGV01. Next base: position 6,401 of record CAYHGV010000107.1, on the reverse strand, counting down.
GCTCTTGAAGAGCGCGGTCCGATTAGACTATCCCAAAGACCGGCTGGAAATTCAGGTGCTCGACGATTCGACCGACGAAACAACCCGTATCCTTGAGCGTTTGGTGGCGTTTTACCGCGACCAGGGATATGATATCAAACTGCTCCATCGAACCAACCGCCGGGGTTTTAAAGCCGGCGCGCTCAAAGACGGTTTAGAAAAGGCGAAGGGAGAATATGTCGCCGTTTTCGATGCCGATTTTGTCATCCCCGAGGAATTTTTAATGAAAACCCTGCCCCATTTCAAAAAAGGGGTGGCTGCGGTTCAGACCCGCTGGGGCCATCTCAATGATACCTATTCGGCTCTAACCAAAGGCCAGGGCATTGCCCTCGACGGCCACTTCTTCATCGAACAGCAGATGCGTAACCGTAACGGCATTTTTATCACCTTTAATGGAACCGGCGGTATCTGGCGCAAACGGGCGATCGCCGATGCCGGGGGCTGGTTCGAAGACAGTCTGACTGAGGACCTGGATCTTTCGTATCGGGCTCAGCTCAAAGGGTGGCGGATTGAGTTCCTTTCCGACCTGGTCTGCCCGTGCGAGGTTCCGGCTGATATCAATGGCTTCAAAGCCCAGCAGTACCGGTGGGCAAAAGGAACAATTCAAACCTGTCGGCGGCTGTTAGGTAAAGTGCTTCGGTCGAAACTACGGCCAGCGGCGAAATACGAGGCGATTATCCACCTGACCAACCATCTGGTCTATCCGCTGCTGTTGGGTCTTTCGCTCTTGTTGCTGCCCCTGCTTTTAATCAAGACCCACATGGTCCGCTACCAGGCTTATTTTTTCATCGCCTCCATTTTTACGATCGCTATCTTTTCCTATCCGATTCTCTACAGTCTCTCCCAATGGGCGCTCTATCCTGATTGGAAACGGCGGCTTCTCTATATTCCCTTTATCATCGGCGGTTGTATGGCATTGTCGGTTCTCAACACCTGGGCGGTAGTGGAGGGTTTTTTAAACCGGCCGTCGGAATTTTCCCGGACCCCCAAATTCAGTTTAGAGAAGCGAACCGATCGTATCCGCCATAAGAAATATAAGCAGCGCCTCTCAGTTTCGACGTTTTTTGAACTCCTGATGACGTTTTATCTGGCGGGGACGACGGTCTATGCGATCGTGACGCTGCAACTTGCGATTTTGCCTTTCCTGGTTCTCTATACCATGGGATTTGGCTACATTTCATTTGTGTCGATTTATCAGGTTTTGGAAGACAGATTGTTTGTATCGAAGCCGGCGTATGGTCCACAAGAAGCTTCTTGAGGTTTTAGTCTGTCCGGCATGCAAAGGTGAGCTGGAATACAAACCCAAGGATCCGGAGCGATTTATCTGCTGGAAATGTCGATTGGCGTATCGGGTCGAAGACGACATCCCGGTTATGCTGATTGACGAAGCAGAAAAGATTTGACCCTTTTTCTTTTTGCACTGCTGGCTCAGCTCTCGCTGAGCCGGTCTGACCAGTCAGGGTGTGAAGTTCGTTTTTCTCAAAAACCAGAATTAATTAAGGGTGGTGCCGGCTCCACGGTCACTTTTTCCGGTGGCAGTTCGTCGCGCAAGCCCGGAGAACCCGACCTTCAATTCAAAGAGTTCTGGGTGGGCATACCCCAGACCGGAGCCGTGACGCTGTCGGTAAGCGCTGGCGACTACGAGCGGTTTGCCGATATCGAAGTAGCACCCGTTCCCTGGCGGTCATTTGAAAGTTCGGACCGCTATGAAAACGACCCCTCCATCTATGAAAAGAATGAATTCTATCCACCGGCGCTGGCAACGGTAGTAGAAATCGGCGAGCTGCGCGGTCTGCGGGTGGCAAAGATTAGAGTTACTCCTGCCCAGTACAATCCCAAAGAAAAGTTACTCCGGGTCTATTCAAACGTAGCGGTGCGCTTACAGTTCTCCCGTCCGCCGACAATCGTGCGCTCGACCGATGACTCGTTCGGCAGGATTTACTCTCAAACGGTACTAAACTATCCGGTCTGTAAAGACTGGCGAATCGCCCAAGCCCCGGCACTGCCTGACCCGTTTGCGATTTCCACCACCTGGCTCAAGATTCAAACCCGGGACGAAGGGGTGTATAAAATCACCCCGGCGGCATTGGCACGACTGGGATACGAGCCGGCAACGATTGACCCGAGGACATTCCGGCTGTTTACGATCGGCGCCTATACCCCAAATGAATACTATCCGGAATCGACCCTCACCGAAATTCCTGTCTATGCCTACGGAGAGGACGATGGCCGATTCGATAACGATGACTACCTACTCTTCTATGCACGCTCAACTTCGTTCTGGGATTTTGCTGATTCGACATTTTTTTTAAACCCCTACACCGATTATAATTACTTCTGGTTCACCTGGGGTGCAGGCAGCGGTGCACGGATGGTACAAAAAAACGGTCCAACCGGACTCTCCAATCCTCTGCCCACCAATCGAGTTCGAGTGACGGTGCACTTCGAACGGGATTCGGTCAATACCGCCTGGGGTGGACTGTTGTGGAACTGGCTTGGGCTCGATGGCCAGCTCGTTCCCCGCGGTGACATCAACCTGACCGTTCCCAATGGAGACAGCCTGATTAAACTGACCGGTTTCTTCTATCCCCGCACCACCGTGAATAAACTTAATCTCTATCTCAATCAAGAGCTAATTACTACCATCACTTTTTCCCACACGGTCCATGACCCGTATGGCGCGGTGCCGGAAACGGTATCAATACCGGTTGACCGGCGATTAACGAAAGAGGAGAACACCGTAACCTTTGAGATTGTCGGCAAGGATACCGCAACCACCTTCTTCGACTACTTCGATGCCGACTACCTGGAACGGCTGTCATTACAGAAGCACAGCTTGAAAATCTTCTTAGATACGCAGAGCCGGGGCTATCGGATCAGCGCGGGTGATGCCCGGAATTCTTCGCTCGTTTTTGACATCCAGAACCCGTTCCAGCCCGAGCTCATCGTCGGGAGTTCGGTGACCGGTGACTCGTTACGGTTTTTGACGATCGGCGGTCTCTACTATATCACCGATTTGACCAAGATCTTAGAACCTTCAAAAATCGAACGACGCACGCCCGGCAGGCTCAGAAATGCAGCCGCCGCCGACTACTATATCGTCACCCCGGATGAGTTCTATGATGCAGCCCTCTTCTTGGAACGCTACCGTCAGGGTAATGTTGGTACGGTTAAGACCGTGAAGATTTCAGAAATCTATGACGACTACGGTTTTGGAATGGCAGAACCCGGTGCGATCAAAGAATTTTTCAAAGATAAAAAACCCCGCTATGGACTTTTTACCGCGGATGGAAGCTACGATTATAAAAACAATTTAAATCGGGACGTCCCGCCACTGATCCCGCCCTACGAGCTTGGCTACGGGCTTGAGCCGAGCGTTTATGACGCCCGGGTTGCCGGTTTCGACAGCTGGTACGCAGACTTCACCGGCACCGGTTCTACGCCCGATATGGCTCTCAGCCGCGTTACCGTCCGCAGCCCGAAGGAGTTACGGCAGTTTGTCGATAAGGTTATCGCCTATGAGCAGAGTTCCTACGGTCCCTGGGCACGCCGGTTTATTCTTGCGGCCGATGATGTCAAAGGAACCTCGACCGCGGAATTCGACCATATAGCAAATTGCGAAGAGATTGGCGAATTGGCAAACGATCGGTTCGATCTGGTGAAGGTCTATCTCACCGAATACCCCTATGAGGGAAGTGTCAAACCTCAAGCCAAAGCCGATCTGATTAAAGAAATGAATCGGGGAGGGGTTGGTTTCTGTTTCTTCGGTCATGGTAATGGTCACCAGCTGGCACATGAACAGGCGTTTGTTATTGGCGATGTCCCGCAGGTTCAAAACGGCAAACGGTTACCGTTCTATTTTTTTGGTAGCTGCGGCGTCGGCAGATTTGAAGATACCAATTTTGAATGCATTGCCGAGGAGCTTGTCCGGTCGCCGGCCGGGGGTATTGGGTCGTTTGCCGCAACCAAAGGGAGCTTCAGTTCAGAAAACTTGCTCGCCGCCCTGGCGCTCTACTCCGCACTTTTTGACGGTGAGACTTCGGGCGACGCCTATGTTGCGGCAATGCTTGCCGCCAGCAATTATACCTATCAGTTATTCGGCGACCCGGCAACCAGGCTCCTCGTCCCCGAGCCCGCCGGCACCGTTACTATCTCACCCGACCGTTTTCCCTTAGGCGGTCCTATCCAGATTCAGTCGGCAGCGCCGATTGGCGCCGCGGAATACTCACTGGTCGGTACTGGACTATCGTTCACCCGGGAATATTCATGGGCGGACGGATCCGGCATCCATAAATTATCCTATGACCTCCCCGGGCAGGAGTTCTTTCGAGGGGTCGGGGAGAAACTCTCGGATAGTATCACCACCCAATGTTTTGTGCCGCTCGAACTGCCCCGGACCACCGTTTCAGTTTCGGATGGAACCTATACCCCGGTTATGAACAGCGGCCGGGTCGGTTTTTATCTCTGGACCCCGGACCATGCCTTTTTGCTGCGTAAGGATTTGATCGGCATCGACACGACCTACACCCCGGGCACGGACCGGATCGGTCCGGCAATCGTCCTTTACGCCAACGGTGAAAAATTTGTCGAAAAATCGGCCGGTAAAGATACCGTCTACGACCGCAATCTGCCGCGCAGTTTTTCTTTGGTCGGTGAAATCTCGGATACCTCCGGTATTCGTTTACTGGAAGTGGCCGGCCAGGAACCGTTCGGTTTTTATATTAACCGGGGATGGATTTATCTCTCCGAACAATTCAGCTATGACCCGGGTTCCTGGACCAGAGGTCGTTTCAGCTATCCGGTAACTCTGCCTTCAGCCGAGGATACGATTGTCGTTAACGTCTATGACAACCTCTCCAACCGGACCGTATTAAGCGTCGACGTCCAAACCACTGCGCTTGAACGTCTGGCGATTGAAAAACCCCTGGTCTATCCCAACCCGACCCGGTCCGATGCCTACTTCACATTCTATTTGACCAAAGATGCGTTTGTCAGCCTTAAAATATATACGTTAACCGGCCGATTAATTACAATGATTCACGAAGTGCCGTGCCGTGCCGGTTACAATCAAATTCACTGGCAGGGGAAGGACGAAGACGGCTCTGCCTTAGCGAACGGCGTCTATTTTTATAAGCTCTCAGCTCGTACCGAAAGCATTTCCTCCGGTTTGCACGAAGACGAGAGTGCCGTGCTGATTGAAAAGTTTATTGTTTTGAAATAAGATGTGAATTCAATAAGGAGGTACAATGGGAGAGAACGAACCTCTCAGTGGTAACTGCCGGAACCATCCGGCAGCAACCGCGGTCAGCAAGTGTGCCCGCTGCCAGGTTCTCCTCTGTCCTGACTGCGAGCATGAATACCGGGAATCAATCTATTGCAGCCGGTGCGCACAACGGGCACGGCTTCGGACCGATGCGCTGCGGGCGGGCGAGATATTTTTTTATACGACCGTTATCATTTTCATAACCTCGGCGGTGCTCAGTTTTTCCGGTGAGAAGAGAAGCGTTTTGGTTGATTGGAGCCATCTGTCGGCATACGGAGCAGTCGCCTGCGGTCTTATCGCCGGAGCTGTTACCTTTGTGGTGAATCGAATCCGGAATAAAAAAGCGGCATAAGGAGCGATGGTTCCCCTGCACTGGATAGTAAAGTGCGGGAAGCAATGACAGCTCGGTGTAAGATTATTCAGAACACTCCTCGGCATGTAATCTGTATCGATTTATACTTGGTATTTTAATCTTTTTTTAATCAACCATTTAACTATTTCTTTTTTCCCTCTGTGTTTTCTGTGGTTAATTTCTTTCTATGCCGTACTTCCTAACTCCCTACTCCTTACGCCGTACGCTCTACCCTCTACGCTTTCTTGACAAACCGAATTTCTATGCTACCTTCTCTATGAGGGTGCTGGTGGAGCTCAGGGGCTGAGTCCCGTACCCTGAATCATGCCGGCGTAACTCAGAGGTAGAGTAGCTGTTTTGTAAACAGCAGGTCGCCAGTTCGAATCTGGCCGCCGGCTCTCAAGGGTGCGGAAAGGTTCGGTTCTCTCTCCTATCTCTGGAGCTAATGCTCTATGAAAAATGCGAAATGGAAAATGCATTACATATATTCATTTTGACTTTTGCACTTTGCATTTTTCACTTTGCAATGGAGTGAAACGACCCGGGCAGGTACCCAAGCGGCCAAAGGGGGCAGACTGTAAATCTGCTGGCGTATGCCTTCGGAGGTTCAAATCCTTCCCTGCCCAATACAAAACAGGGATTAGATGATAGTGTTAGGTTGATAGTTCTTTTACTAACACATCGCACCCGGCACTAAACCCTCGTCCTTGCTGTATCTGCGGAGGTAGCTCAACGGTGGAGCTTCTG
>CAYHGV010000106.1:0-9240 GCA_964356135.1 uncultured bacterium | reverse complement strand
CTCCTATCCCTGAACCGGACTCGCCGTAAAAATAGAACCACGCACCATAGGTATTCGCATCCGCAAAGTTCATTCCCAGATGAATGTCTCCGCCGAGATGAACATAGGCATAGCCTTTAACAACGACAAAATCGGCATCAATATCCGGAATCACCGGCACCTGGAGTGCGCCTTCGAAGTAAAAACCTTTGACTGGGCTGGGGAATGAAGGCGGGAATTTCCCTTTTTTCTGATAATAGACCGAATACGGAGCAAAGGTCGTGACGATATCGGATGTCAAAGGATAGCTGCCGAACAGAATGCCGACCGTGCCGCCGAAGCCGAGCATGTCCAACGAGCCGCCCCCTAAAAAATACCAGCCATCGCCGTCGACGAGCATATTCGCCTGGCCGAAGACTTTTGCACCGCCCATCAATTCTTTGCCCTGGCTGAAATCCAACGTACCGCACAACCGGTGGTTATCGAAATCATAGACCAAACCAATATTGCCGAATGGAGTGGGAATATTCGTCACCCCGACTTGCTGATTGTCGGCAACGACATCGCCCATCACGGTGAATTTCAGTCGGCCGCTCGCTCCGGTCGTGCCGGTGAGGTCGCCCGCAAACCAGAAGTTCTGCCAAGCACCGTTCTCGACCCGCATACTGCCGGTGATATTTTGCAGGCTTGTTACTGGCTCTGAAATCCAGAGGAATTGCTTGACCGGCTCGGTGTCAACCCAGACCGCGGTCGAGTCTACGGTCCGGTTAAGAGTCACATTGAACTTGAATTTATTACTCTCAGAAATCGTGCCGTGAGCTCGGAATCCTTGTGCGTCGAGTGTATCGGATGGGAACTCGAGCACCACCCCTTTCGTCGCAAACTTAAACCAGAACGGCTCAACCTCGAACTTGAGTTTCCCCCCCTGGTTTTTGTACATGAGAAGAACGGTCTGCTTTCCCATGTCCGGGATTGAGAAATCCATACTACCCTTGAACTCGATATAATTGTTCATGGTCTGGAGCACACTGAGTTGATAATCTCCGACTTTGTGAATAGTAATATGGTTGGGAAGTAGACTGAAATTCTTATCACCCTTACTCGAAAGGTAGAAAGAATTGACAAAAATAGTATCGTTGCCTGCCATCCCGGGTAATGCCTTGATATAGGCGCAGGTCGGACTAGGTGGCTTTATCGAAACCCAAAGCTTCCAGGCTCCCATGCCCTGGTCATAGCCGAAGCCCGGTTCGCCGGTTACGGTCAGCGGCACAATGTCGATAAGGGTGATGGATGTCAACTGGAAGGTATTGGCGGTCGAAACCAACTGAGTTTTGGTCAGTTGAAGGTTGGTAAAGGGTACATCCACCACACCGGTTTTCAACTTCCCTTTGGTGATGTAAAACCATCCGTTGGCAAGCGCCCAGGTATCGCCCTTAATAGACCAGCCTCCTCCCAGGTCAACCGCAGTGAGATTTGTACCCGCAATCGGCCCCAGTTTCGTCGTATGCAAAACGACATTTCCAATATCGAGTTTCAGGTCTTGGGGCTGGACATTTGAAAGCTCGGTATGGAGCGTTGTCTTTAATCGGACACTATCACCGAACAGGAATGACTCCTCTGAGCTGGCGTCAGCAAAAAACCAGTAGAGGTTGTATTGGACCGCGTTGCCGGCAGAATCCACGACCAAAAATCCCTGGGGTGCATTCACCGGGTCTTTTTTCGACGCGGTGATCGCCGGAATTCGCAACTTCTTGACCGGATCTGACACATCTGGTCGCGCCAGCCAAAACCCACCTCCGCTGAAGCCAATGCCGTTGAGCTGGAAATTACTTTGACCGACCGCGACCTTGCCTTTGATCACACCCCGGCCGCTCCCGTCGTCATCTAATTCAATCCCGATCTTTTTATCTTTAAGCCGACTCATAAATGTCCCGTAGACCTTGAGTTTCATCTCATTCGCCTCGGTGAGCAACGGGAGTACTTCCGGTTGTGCTACCGGCACTTTTTTACCGAATAAAAGCGTTGACTCCGATTGACTGGGGATGATTGCGAGACTGTTAAAGGGTAGGGTCGGTTGCTGGGCAGTAAATTGACTGTTCGTAAGCAGGTCGAGGGTTACGAAACTGCCGGTAATCTTGACTTTACCACCGGTCGCATCCAGGGATTTTACCTCAATCGGGAAGCCCATCAGATGGGTGATATCCATATCCTCATATACCTTGAGCGAAAAATCTACCTGGCGTCCGGAGTCGGGCACGCTGAATAATCGTTTCTCATCACCGATGTAGTTCGACTGCGACTTTACCGCCCTCACCACCAGCGGCTTCACCTTTGACTCGATAATCGAATACTTCGGCTTTCGAATCGGGACATTGTGTAAAATATAGTAGCCATTGGCATCGGTCCAGGTCTCAATCACTGGTCCGGTTGATGACTGGTCGAGGTAGACACGCGCATTCGGCACTGGTTTATTTTCAGTCCCAACATAGACATTCCCCCAGATATGAGTCGCATTTCTAAGCGGAACATCAACCAAAGTCCAGTTCTTTGAGTTGGGAATTTTTACCTTGACGGTCGTAGGCTCATAATCCTTGCCCGTCGGTCCCCATACCGTGATCGTAAAATTCGAGTCGGCGTTCGCAAAAGAATATTCGACGATGCCGCCGCCAGTAGTCGTAAATTCTTTATCCAACTCTTCGATGCGCACCCGGGCATTTTCTATCGGTATCCAGGGACTTTCACCCGGAATATTAACCGGTGTGGCTCTATGGACGAAAACCCGAAGTCGGTGCTTTGCCTGATAAACTTTGAATGTCCCCAGGTCCTTAGGGAGTTCGCCCCAAATTTGAGGATTAACAGAAACCGTCGTATCAGTAATAAGATAGTTTACCCCGGCATCAATTAAAATCTTATTCTTTCCTCCGGTTGCCCAGGTCTCAAATGAACCGGGCCGGGCTTTAAGAACCAATTTTTTGGTCACCGGGTCTATCAATTTCTCAAAGACTGGCTTCACATCGACCTTCGCGCCATCCCCGACCGTTACTACGCAGGTCACACCATTACCGTTCTCATCAGCAACCTTACCTTTGACCCTTGCCGCCGGGGTCAGTTCAAACGGATCTAAAACAATCTGTTCGCCCGGCTTCAACGGTAAATCCCCGTGGAGCAGAGATGTTGACAATACCGTATCCCGGTACTCAGGAATCTTTCTCACCCACAGCCAATATACCGGACCGACAACCTTATCTCCGGCATACTTCACCGAAAGGTTGTCAAATAAAAACCTGCCATTATTATCGGTTTCTATTACACCATATTCGTTATAAACTTTTTCCTGACCGACCAGCTCATAACCTCGCAGCCGCACCTGGGCACCTGCCACCGGCACATTTTGAGCACCAAGCCGGACTACCCGCCCTGTAATCCGCGGTGTGCGCGGATGAAGTTCAATCGTCGTCGCCCTGGTCTGGTAACTGTATTCATCACCATACACTGCCCCGATTTGGGCATTACTATCACCAAAAACTGAGAATATCGGTGTCTCGTAATTACGGATTTTATCATCCGGTCGCGATTTCGCCCAGAGATAATACTTCTCGCCCGGTGCGATACTCTTAACCAGACGCTTGAAGAAAACTTTTCCATCACTATCGGTAGTTCCTTTTGCGATAACCACCATTGTGCCGATTGCGGTTGACCAGGTTTCAGGGGACTCGGGCCGGGGAAGACCTTCATTGTCAGGGACACCGAGCGGTGGCGGGGACTTGCGCAACAAATAGACGAGCATTCCGGGCAATGGCCCACCCGGAGTAGAAACTTGGTCTTTCGGATACAAACTCGCCTTTGCCGTCACCGTCAGTCCATAGCTTCGCACATGAGCGATAAACTGTCCGAGGTTATTAAGCTGCTGGCCCTTAGGAATGATTATGTCTTGGCTCGGATTCAAATAGTAGGGTGCGTTATCCAGGACGATACGGGCAACCCGATAAACATCGCCGGTGTAGACCGTCGGGAATTCAACTGCCCCTATTTTGACCGTCTGATTCTTTGCCACCAGACCCATCTCGCCTGTATAAATAAACGAAAACTTGAATGCACCGTTGTTGTCGGATGTGGTGACATCCAAGACCTGGTTGTCATCCGGTGCATTCCAGGGAATTACTGCTTTTTTGTTTTTACCTTTGTCGTCAAGGACATATTTAATGACGAGCTTCACTACCGTATTCGCAAGCGGCCAGACGATATATTCATTGGGGTCGGCGAATTCGTAGTTCAGATTGCCCGTGACCGTCGTCCTCATATCCCGGGCAATGAGGTCACCAACATTCTTTACCTGTCCGGGCTGAACAACGATTTCGTTTGTGGGGCTCTTAAGATAGGAGCTGCCGACGACTACGACTGCATACCGATAAGGTATACCTTCGATCGTTCCCGGGCCACCCGAAATAGAAATCGGCTTGCTCTTTAACAGACCCATGCTGTCGGCAGAACTGAACGAAAAAGTAAATCCGCCGTTATCATCGGTTATCACATTATCAAGGACTGAGCCGATCCCGAGTTCGGGAAAGGTTGAAGCATACGGCGATAAATCCGAGATGACCGTATCATACACCGCACCGCCTTCAAGATTCACGGTCAGGAGTCTCACGAGTTTGCACTTCACCACGAGCTGGACATAGGCATTGGGCAAAGGCGGGAGCGGGTAGGCAAAACTCCCGGGAATATCTAAAACCATCCTTCCCTGGATAATTGTATTCAGCGAAGTTTTCACCGGTTTCGACTTCACTTTCTCTGAAGGTTTTTTTACAGGGGGTATCTCGGCTGGCTTGATCGCGATCAGCGACAGAGGACCGCCTTTTCCATAGCTAAAAGAACAGACCGAACTCCGACCGTCGTTTTTAAAAACCACCCGTTTCATTGGGTCGGATGCCGTCACCCGAACTGCATAACGCTTGCCCGAAACGAATAGCGGTTGAGCCGGACCGTAGAGGAACGATGTGCTCGATACGGGACCTTCGAAAAAAGTTGGCGTCGTCGCAGAATTCATCGCATCGTTCGGATCCCGGTTCGGAGGTTCGACTTCTACGATCTTGATGGTATAGACAATATCACCCGGTGCTTCCGCCGGATGGGTCCAACTGAACACGAAGCTTTGTGGCGTCGCAGGGGTAACGGTGTCATTGCAGACCGGCTGAAGAATGATTGGCGGCTCGACATCGACCACGGTAAAGGGCGTGCCACAACCCGCCGGCTCCTCGGCGGAAAGGGGCGTACCGGTATTGTAGTCATAAGCGCGCACGCAGACATAGTAGGTCCCTTCAGGTAAACCATTACCATAGGCAATTTCTTCTAAGCTAATGTTAGTAAACTTCAGATGGTTGACATCGAAGAGGCTCTTGAGGTCAATGACCGAAACTATCAAGGGAATACCGGGCTGAACGATAATTGACTGTGGAGGTTTGTATGCGGGGTCAGAGGCAATTTCAATACCGTAATCTCCATGGATTGTAGCTGTCAGGCGCACATAATAGGTAGGGCTATCAGACCCTGATTGGAGGGTGATCAGTATTTTGTTCGGCTGACTGGTCCAATCCGACAAATACGGTGAATAGGGTGGGAAGATTTGCATCGTCACGGTGACCTGCGATTGGGCAAAGGTCGGATTAACTCCCGAAATAGACCATACGGCACCTACTATTAAGGGCACAAGCACCCCTGATTTTGTCAAGTGTCTCAGCATAGCAACCCCCTTGAGGAATCAGTTAAATTGTAATTGGTTAAATGGTTAAATTTAAAAAGTAAACGCATAGCCGATACCTCCTTGCACTTCGGAAAAGGACTGAGCCGAAACTGCTCGGGCGAAATTTCCCGTGTAGGTGAGCTGGCCGTTGAATGAGTGTCTGGTCTGCAACCGGTAGGTCAACATCACCCAGGAACTGAGGGTGGTGCTCGTCAGCGAACCGTCGGTCTCATTCCCGGCATACGAAGACGAAAGATTAATAGAAAGGTTATTATTAAAAAACAGTTGATTTACGCCCAGTGAAAATCCCCTGACTCGTGACACACTCCCGAAGGCGTTGAGTTGGGTATAGGTGAGAGCCGGCGAGAAAGTCAGCGCCAGTGGAGTCACGCTCAATTGGTAACTCAGATTAATGTTTTGTGAATTTGTGGCATTGCGGCTTCGGGTCTCGGGGTTATGGTCGTTGAGCGCCTGGAAGGTAGCCATCACCATCACCGAATGGCTCATCCCGCCCGTAGTCCAGCTCACTCTGGGTGTCACGCCCACCTGGTGGTTTACCTGGTCAAGCTTGAGTGAATCGTTCAACGGAGCTAAACCCGGTTGCTGACGGGTATCGAAATTAGAATACAGAGCATCAAGACCGAACCAGGGCTCTGGGTTCACTGATACAACAAATGACGCACGCCCGCGACGGGTAGTGGCTAACTTTCTCCTGGTGAGGTTGTCTTGTTGAATTCCACCGCTGCCCGTAAGACGCAGTTTCTGCTTGAATAGCTGCCAGGATGAGGAAATTGAAAATCCATTAATATCATTCTCTGAAAAATATGCACCCATTGACTTATAATCCGGGTCAATCCGTTTGTATTGGACTTGAAGAAAAAAATTTCGCAATTGCAAGTTCACACCCGCCTGACCTGCCAAATAGATCTGGGTGGAAATCCTCGGATCGAGCACAGGTCGGAATGCCTCAACCAAGGAGTTGCCTGATTCCGGGAGTTTTTCCGCTCTCAAATCCCGGGTATAATCACTCACCCCCAGGTCAAAGTCAAAAGCGAGGACCCCAAAAAGGGAGTATTTGGCTGAGAGCCCAACACAAACGTTTTCCGCGGGAAAGACCCCTTCGTTAACCGGATCCGACCGGAGGGAATTAGTATCGTCCCAGGCACGTAAAAAAATCAAATCGACATACTGGTTTTGTTTTCCCAGTCCGAGTTTTGCACTGTAACCGTAACGGGAGAAAGACGGGGTGTCCTTCTCAGGGTTGGTCGTATCCTCCTCCACCGCACGCTGGAATCTTCCATAGATAAAACCGGTGCGGAGAATTCCCGGGTTCAGTTCGAGACCTCCGCCCACAAAGGTATACCCGGCTAAAGTATAGGGAGAAAAGGTGAGACTTCGATAGCCGGCATGGACCGTTATCCACCGCCAGGAAGGACTCAGTCCCAACTGGTTGAACGGCTGCCGAAAGTTCCTCTCTTGTTCACTGAATGAAAAAGCAAAGGGCAGAATGAATTTATAGACCAAGAGGGTAAAATTTCCTGAAACGAGCCAGGAAAATGACGGTCGTCGTGGCTCAATCCCTGAGACCCTATACCCGAACGTATTTGCGGATATGGCTCCGGATACACTCACCGGTTTGGTTTGGGCGGTCACATCCTCAGCCCCGTACATCCCTCCTGAAAAAATCACGCCGGTAACAATCAGAGTCAAAACCGATTTTCGTAGAGTTGTTTTCCGTGGTAAGGTTCGCCCGCCCATTGGGTATTATACACCAAAAAAAACCCTGTCAAGTGTTTTATTTTCTCAGTGCTCGGTCGGACTTTTTTTACTCAATCAAAATCAAAGAAACAAATGTGCAGAGGTCTTTGAGGGTCCGGACGACTTCGATTTGTATCCCGACATTGCGCGCCGTCTGGTAAACATCGATGCCACATGCCTCCATTGACGGCCGTGCTTCATCCGGATATTTGCAGGGTTTGGTTACATCACAATGGGTGCAGCAGTTGCACGGACCTGCCCCCAATCCCAACGCTTTGTAATAGCCGTCTAAAAACAATTCCCGCTCGACTTCGACCAGGACCTTGCGCATACTCCGCCGTTTCTTCTTTTCCCCGTCTTCGGTTTGTGAGCGATAGGTGAAAATCAATGCCCGGCGGTACTCGGCAAGCATCTGCTGGGTATACTCAGGGGTAGGCGAAAACGGCGGACAACTCAGCCTGCCACCGTAACAGTCGCAGCCGAACTGGCATTTCAACCGAACCCAGTTGGCCGTAACCACGATTTTCGGGTCGATGATTTTTGCCTCATCCGCTCCCGATTCGAGGATTTTTTTGATGTATTTGTCGTATTTATCCATGTTTCTCCTGATTATTTTTTCATTTTCACCTTTCACTTTTCACGTCTCCCGTTTCCCGTTTAACTCTTCCACCGCTTCCACCACTTCATTCAGCCCATGCACGGTGATGTCCGGTTTGGGAAACCCCTCGGGATACGGTTGGTGGTCCTCATCGAGATAAATCGAAAACATCCCCGCATTTTTCGCACCCAAAACGTCGAGGTCGACCCGGTCGCCGACATGAACCGCCTGGGTCGGCTGCGCCCCGAGCTTTTCAAGCGCGGCGAGAAAGATCTCGGGCCGGGGTTTTCTGATGCCGAACTCGTCGGAAAAGAGCATGGCATCAAAATACGAACGGATTCCGTAATTTTGCAATATCGTCCGCAGTTTTTCGCCGTAGGCGGTGTTGGAGACGAGCCCGACCAGGTAACCTTTCATCTTCAGCTGGCGGATCACCAGGTCGGCGCCCGGTTTCAGCTTGATGTCGATCGCAAGGAGGCTGTCGGTGTATGTATTCCAGACCTGAATGAACAACGCGGGCTTAATCTCGACCCCCAATTTTTTCAGGACCTGCCGGACGACCGTTTCCGACGTCACTTCCAGATTGCGGCCGAACCGGATTTTGTCCGCTTCCCGGTCAACCTCGCGAATCGTCTGTTTTACCGCTTCGGGGGTTAATTCGATACCCTGGGTTTTCAGAATATCGACGACCAGGTTTGACCTGATATCTGCAAGTTTGTCCAGTTCTTCATCGCCGCCGAAATCGACGACCGTTTTCCAGAAATCGAAAAAAACCGCTTTCAGGGCGATACTTGACCTCTTTTATTAATCACCGAAAAGACCCTATTGGTTATTGTTTTAAAGATTGCCATATACTTTATATGACCCCCATTTAAAAAATAATACTATTTTCACTTCATTTTGTCAATTTTAAATTTAAGTAAGACTTTTTTTGGGCATCAAAATAGCCAAGAGTCAAATTATTAGCAACGCTCAACCCAAAGAAGAAGACATCTTTAATTTTATTTTTCTTGGCAAATTTTCTTAGAGCGCTGCCAATCTCCTCGCCTTTTTCGGGGCGAATAATATAGTAAGATTTAAGCTTCTTTAATTTCATTCCGAAACCAGACATATTACTCGGAGCAATAATTGTTTTACACATAGGCTCCCGCCAGAAAGCACGCCG
>CAYHGV010000105.1:0-9335 GCA_964356135.1 uncultured bacterium | reverse complement strand
TTCTTCACTTCGTTCAGAATGACATTAAATGTCAAGAGATTTATGAAACAGTACATTAGTTTTTCAATCCTTGTTGTCTGATGAGTTATAATAATAATGATGTAAAGTAGTGGAAGGCGATTCATAGGTTACTAATATTCCCATAATGATTAATATTAATGAAAGTAAGCTTTTTGTCAAGTAGGAAAAAAGAATGCTTAATTGCGTTACGACAAATCGATTGTTTTTGGGCTTTTTAGAAACCGAGTACTAATCCCCAATACCACATGTCGTGGGGGTCATGGAGAAAATAGCCCAGATTATGGTAAAAAAGGTTGTCGAGGTCGATTCCTTCTTTAATTACAATCGAGCCCCGGTGATTGAAAATATATTCAAAAAAGAGGTCGAGTCGGTTGTTGGTGTCGTAATTGGTCACGAGGGCAGTATCCGCCGACCAGCGATTGCGCCAGGAATGCTGGTAGCCGAAACTATAAACGGTTTTGGGGTTGGGCTGGTATTCGAAGAGCAAGCCGGGTGCGAACCAATGCCGTTCATAATCGTTATGGAGTTTGTGGTTATAGCGAAAGCGAAGGTTAAATCTGAGTTTCGGACTGAGAGGGAAGAACGTATAGGGTTCAATGGTCAAGTCCGATAGGGAATCGGTCAGGGGGGATAGCTGGGGATACTCGGTCAGTTTCCCGAAGTGGTTATAGGAGACTGTTCCACCCAGTCCGAAAAAACTGAACGGTCGTAGTTCAAACCGGGAGGTGGTAAAAAAAGAGGAGTAGTAGATGAGGGAATCGGCGCCCGATGTCTCAAATTTCTTGGTTGACGGGGTAACATACTCGCCATAGATTTTAACAAAACCAGATTTAAAATTCCGGCGAGCCTCCAATGAAAGTCCCAACGGTTGTTTTTGATACAGGTCGCGGGAGCGGTCTGGTGGGACCGCGCGCTGGGATAGATTATTTTCAAAGTCCCGGATACCGAAAAATCCTTCGACGTAATTGAGATTATTATAAAAAAGAGATAGGCCGAGGCCGATTTCATCGAGTTTTTTAGAAAAGGTCGGGATGTAGAGAAAATGGCAGTAAAGATTTCTGGTCAGGCGAAGGGTTGGTTCAATGCGGTGGATTTCTTTATTGATTCCATAATCCTGGAGTCGGAGGTAGCGGTAGCGCAGCCGAAAGTTTTTGTAGAGGGCGAGGTCGAATTTCCCCTGATAAACCTGGAACCAGTATTCATCATCGAGGCTGCCCTGGAGGGTTAAGAATCCGGCATTGACCGAATCATAGAATACGGTCCAGCCGGAGGGAGGGGTTGCATAATACATATTCATGAGATAAGGTGAGCAGGTATCCTCAGGTTCGGTAATGAAAGCCGCCCACAAGAAGAGAATAGTCTTCACACCGGCAGCAATCCTGGGTTATCCCGAAGAGGGGCAAATAAAAAAAAATTTGCGTTACTATGCGTCGTTATCGCTCGCATTCGAACAATTCGTCGGTTTTAAGGCAAAAACCGATCGATAATTTCTGCCAGATCGGGTCGGGAGGTTTCTTCTAATTCATAGCGGACCCGGACGGTCGGTTTGTTGATTTCGATAATTTTGTTCAAATCGACCGGGGTGGCTATGATGACCGCATCGCACCGGACACGATTGATGGTCGCTTCCAGCTCCTGACGCTGCTCTTTGCTGTAGCCCAACGCGGGTAAGATTGTTCCCATCCGGGGGTAGGTTTCATAGATCTTTTTTATCGAACCGACCGCAAACGGGCGGGGGTCAACGATCGCCTTTGCCCCGAATCGCTGGGCGGCAACGATACCAGCACCAAAGGTCATCTCGCCGTGGGTGAGGGTTGGTCCATCTTCAACCACCAGGACGGTTTTATCTTTGACTAAAGCCGGATTGGACAAAAATATCGTCGAGTTGGCTAAAACGAGCTGGGCTTGAGGGGCGAACTTCTGGGCATTGGTTTTAATCTTATCGACCATATCTTTGGTCGCGGAATCGATTTTGTTAATGACGATCGTTTGAGCCATCCGGAAGATCGACGCGCCCGGATAGAATATCAGCTCCTGGCCGGCTCGCAAGGGGTCGGCGATGACAATCAAAAGGTCGGATTTGTAGAACGGGAAGTCATTATTCCCACCTTCCCAGACGATCAGGTCGAAATCCTGTTCGGCTTCTTTCAAAATCAAGCCGTAGTCGACGCCCGCGAAGACGGTTGTACCGCGCATGATGTGGGGTTCGTATTCTTCCCGTTCTTCGATTGTGCAGTTGTAACGGTCCAAATCCTCTAATTTCGAAAACCGCTGCGATACCTGCTTGACGAGATTGCCGTAGGGCATCGGATGGCGGATGACGCAGAATTTTATCCTTTTATTCTTGAGAATATCGCAGACCCGTCGTGAAGCCGGGCTCTTGCCGGCACCGGTCCGGATCGCGCAGATCGCAATGACCGGCTTTTGTGATTTCAGACAGGTTCTGTTTGGCCCGAGCAGGAGGTAGTCGGCGCCTGCCGCCATTGCCCGGGTTGCGCGTTCCATCACGTAATCGAACGAGACATCGGAATAGGAAAACACGACCGTCTCGACCTGTTCGCTTTTTATCAGCTCTTCTAATTTATTCTCCGGGTAAATCGGAATACCTTTGGGGTAGAGGTTGCCGGCAATCTCTTTCGGATACTTTCTACCGTCAATATTGGGAATCTGGGCAGCGGTGAAGGCGACAACCTCGTATTCGGGGTTATCCCGGAAAACGACATTAAAATTGTGGAAGTCTCTTCCTGCCGCTCCCATTATAATTATTTTCTTTCCCGCCATAGTGCTTATTAAACACGGGAAAAACCCGATGTCAAGAGGGCAGGGATTGCGAACTCTTTTCCTGTCATTCCGAGTGCGACTCGTTTCGAGTCGCCAGCGAGGAATCTCATCTTGGCACTCGGGATGAATTCAGGATGTCCAACAAGTGATTACTCTTGATTTTCAATCCCGCTCTGCTATCATCCAGAAGCCATGGATGAAAAGCGGAACTGGTATTTAAGGGATTATCGCAAGAATTATGGGGACCTGATGCGGGAGCAGATTAAACAGTGGTGGAAAGATCATCCCGTCTACTGGAGGGAGTGGAAAGAGAGGCACCCCGGTTATTTCAAACGCTGGCAGGCAAGCCATTCCGATTATTTCAAAGAATGGCGGGATAAACACCGCCAGCAGTACCGAGTCTATAAGCGTGATTATATGCGACAGTATCGGGAAAGAAAACACGGATATTGACACGGATGGACGCGGAACTACCATGCACGGTGCGGGTTATCCCCATCTGCGTTAATCCGTGTCGAGTCGAGGTGAATCAGCGTAAATATGCGTTTTTCTGTAGCTCAAAAAAAAAGCAGTTTCTTGACAAAACCGGCTTAAGTCTTAATTTAAATTTGAGGAGATAAAATGGCAGTGGATTTAATTTCTACCCTACTCTTTGTTGTAGGTCTTCAAAGTCCTATTTTTTCAGTTCGTCCGACTATTAACCATTTAATTATTCAACCCTTGAACTATTTAACCATTCAACCATCTAACCATAAAACTATCCCTCCACCTCCACCAATGTTTGTTCAGCCATTAGCCGTCGGCGATACTGCAAAAGAATCAATAATTACCGAAATTGTAGATAGAGAGAAAGCCAAAATAGCCCTTATTCTATTTTTTAATCCTAAAAGAGACGAAGAGCTGTATGCCTATCAATTGTTCTATGCTGAAGCCCTCCAGAAGAGGTTTAAAAACAACGGCCTGGTCTGTATCGGCATCGCAAATAACGACTCACTGGCAACTAGGGTTTTCAAGGAAAAATACGGGTTTAACTTACCCTTTATTACAGACTTCGATTTCGCCCTCCACCGCCAATACGGTATTGCTGCTGGTTACGGTGGAGTTTTTTTGCAAGATAGTAAAGGAGTAATCTGTTACGCTGACGCCGAGAGCTTTTCAACCTCAAAAATTCGGGAAATTATTGAGAAGAACATCGGTCAGGAATTGACCAAAAGCAGTGATGACCCGTTTACTCCGGGTAAGAATATGTCCGATATAAAAATCGTAGGCGAAGATGGAAAACTGATGACATTATCAAACTTTTACGGTTCTCAACTGGTTATTACCCTTATATCTCCCGGTGTTTTAAGGTGCGGCAGTTGCCCGGCCTCAAGGCGATTGGATGTTCTGAACAGAATAGCAGATAGTCTGAATGCCAAAACTATAGCAATTATTGATTACCCCGCAATGCCTGAACAGCTAACCAATCTGCGGCAGAAGTTTCACTTAAAATTCTCAGCCTATTCTTGTCTAAATTTAAGCCAGACTACCTTTGATTCGATAACCTACCCCTTAACTGTGGTTTTGAACAGAACTGGCAAGATTATACAAACCATTCCCGCTGATAAGGAAAGGGATGAATTATTATCAGCGCTAACAAATTCTTTAAGGGGATTATAATGAAGAAGCACACTATGATAATAATAGTAGGGCTTTTTATGGTGATAACTGAAGAGGGATGCCTAAAAAGAGACATCGTTAATATTCCCACGATTACTCTTGAAGGGGTCAATATAATGAAGGGTGACCCATCTGACCCCAATTATCGCACGCATTACCTTTCGCTTAATTTTCGAGTAGACCCAGAAGGGAATTTATGGATTTCTGACTTGGGAGCGCACAGGTTATTGAAATATAACTCTGAGGGCAAATATCAAGACCAGATTATATTCTATCCGGAAAGCACCGTAATTTCAAAGGAATCCCCCAAAATAGATGGTGGTGAAATAGGGTGTGACCTAGCTCCTGTGAGCATTGAAGATTTCTGTTTTGACCAAGATGAAAACTTATACACATTTGTTCGTAAGGAAGACCTACTATCAAAGAATTGGAAAAAAGAACTGGTTGTAATGAGGAAAGATAAAACCATCCATACTTATGAGCTAGATCCAGATATTTTTACCCTGAATACTGCCGTAGATTCTAAAAAACATATCTATACTGCCAGAAAGGGTGTAGGAACGCCACTTTATCCAGATTCCGCATCCATTCTAATAATAGATTCGGTAGGAAACAAACTGGGAACGATGGGTTTGCCCCTTATTAAAACGGACTGGAATTGGAATGAAATATCCCATTTTAACTATATGTGGCCTGCGATTGACAAAGAAGACAACCTATGGGTATCCTTTCTTTTTCAGCCGATTGTTCGTAAATACGATTCTCAGCACCGACTTCTATGGGAGCGTAAATACCTCACTGCCGAGACTAAAAAGCCTGTGGCGAGTGCAGATAGTGTCCATCGGGAAGCAATTAGACAAGGAATTAATAGAAGGAAACCGCAAAGTATGAGATTATTTCTTGTTCTCAATAGTATACAGCCTCTTCCTGATGGAAAAGTTCTTTTATTTACCTGTGAAGAAGTTGCGTATGAATTAAATGACGAGGGGGATATCTGCCGTAAAATACTCCTGAAAAGGTCGAACCCTTCTGGAGGTGCATTCTACTCTATAAATAGTAAGGGATACATCTATGAATATTCAGTTTCCCCGGTGCGGGAAAAGAAGATTAATGGGATTATAATTCATAAGTATAAATTTTTGAACCAAAAGTAGAAAGGAGGTGAGAAAGAAGAGAAAAGACGAGGGGAAGAAGCAGAAAAAATCAACGAAGGATGGTATAATGCGAAAGAAGAAAAAGGAACAAAAACAAAACAATAAGATGATTCTATTTCTGGGAATCTTATGGATCGTGACATCGGTAGTATATGGAGTGGAGGACTGCAGTAAGTGCTGGTTTTGGTGCCCAGGTGTGGTGGAATTGTGCGATTGTGAAATGGGACTGCCGCCCTGTGCCGAATATTGTTATTGTACAAAAGGGGGTAAAGCCTGCGCCTGTGACTGCTATGATTGGACTCGAGTACATAATTGGTGTGATGGTAAATGGGATCTCTGTGGCAGTAGCGGTGGCTGTCCAATGTTAACAGGCTTTGCTGACGGGAGCTGGCAAGAAGAGAACTCTCTACTTTCAGAATCAGAGCAGAGTAATGGTTCAGATGTTACGGATTACTATTTATTGAAAAACCCGCTGAGTTTGTACAATGGTCATTTCAACCTTCTTATCTTCGAGCCCGAATCCATTAAAGTGGACCGCTTTGACCAGATAAGACTTTTAGCAGTGGACCACCCTCAATCCGTGGATATCGGCACCACTTCCGACCAAGATATACTCTCATGGTCTCTTACTAAATCACCAGACTATTGCGTTGATAACGATAATAACAACCAACTCTCTAAGATACTATACGAGGATGGTGAATCTTGGGAAGGGGATTCCGGTGATTGTCTAACTCTCGGCTTCATTGGTGTTGGAGACATACCCCGTTGGGGTGATGGTGGTGCGGCTGATGTCTGTGCTACTGACATTACTACCGGCAAATATATTGGCGGGATTCAATTGTTCGTTTTTGGTAGAGGTAGAGGCTGGACCCCGATTGACGACATCTACGGTAGGCGTCTCTCTTCCCACTCTCTGGTTGATGTATCTCCCCATTTACCAGTAGTAATTCCCGAGACGCTCCTAATCAAAGTCTCGCTTGAGGCTTCTGGTGGCTTTGACCAAATCCGGCTAACTAACTTAGCAGATTCTCTAATGATTCAGGAATGCTCCCTTGCCGTAGCTCGTAAACAGCAGGCCGGTGATACGACTTCGAGTGATATTTTACGATCACTCTTAACAGTGGATTCAGCTTATGCTGAGATGCCCCCATACTGGGTTTTTCGACTATTTTTTGAACCACCCCGAGACAGTTGTCCGGAAGGTTCAGTTCGGGATTTTGTCCTTGTCTCAACCGGTTGGTATAGAACAATTAGTGAGAAGGGGTCAAAGGCTGTAGCTGATATGATTCATAAGAGACCGTTCAGATTCGATTTCACGGTGAGACCAACCAATTTCCGCTCTTACACGGAAATTAATTATGTGTTGCCGGAAAGGGCGAAGGTCTTCATCGGAATCTATGACATCTCTGGCCGATTGGTTGCAAACTTAGAAAATAGAATAGCTGATGCGGGAAGATATTCTATCCTCTGGGATGGTTCTGATGACCGCGGGGAAAAGCTGGGCACCGGCTCTTACTTCGTAAAATTAAATGCGAACGAGTTCTCGCAGACGAAAAAGGTCGTGCTCGTGCGGTAGGATGAAATAACAGGTCTTAAGACCTGTTTCTACGGTGGTGTTTATTTATTGCCCCTGGTTGAGCCGGGTCCCTTTTTTTTATTGGCGGAATGTGTCTGATAACCGTGCAATCGGTTTGGGACCCTCGGGTTAAACCAGGAGGAAGTTTTTTTTGAAACATACCCGGCGACCCTGAAAGGGTCGCACTACAGTAAGAAGTATCACCCTCCCCGTTGTCCCCTCCCTTAAAGGGAGGGGACAGGGGAAAATGCGGTTATCGTATAAGGATAAATTTACCGGTTCGGGTGAAGTTACCGGTCTGGAACCTGTAAAAATAGACTCCGGGTGCTACATTTTTGCCGTTTTTATCCGTGCCTTCCCAGACGACGGCGTGGATGCCGGCATCCATTTTACCGGCGGCTAAATCTCGGACCAAACGGCCGGCCGGGTCAAAGACCGAGAACGAGACATCGCTTCTTTGCGGCAACGAGAATTTTAGTACGGTTCTCCGGGAGAACGGATTGGGCGATGGGGTCGTGAGAACGGGCAGTTGATGACGAGGGGTGGCTTCGGCAATGGCTGCCTCGGGATTTTTTATTATATAAGCACCGGTATTGCCGTCGCTGACATAAAGATACTGGCCATAGCTGGAAACTCCGTAGGTATTATAGAGCGTGCCGACCGAGCCGGCTTCTTTGGGTGAAGCCGGATTAGTAATGTCGAGAGCGAGGGTGCCGCTGTAACCTCGAGCCACGTAAAGAAACGGCTCACCGAGGGCTAAGCTCCGTGCCTGACCCTGGGTTTCAAAAACGGTCCGGTTGGTCGGATGAGCAAGCTCGATAATCTCAAGCCCGGCGGCTCCCATTGCTGCGTAAAGATAGCCGCCACGAACCGCGAGCGCGACCGCCGGTCCGGTGGTTTCAAGTTGATTGAGCATGACCGGATGGGCAGGGTCGGTCACATCCACTACCAGGACGCCTTCACTCAGGCCGGCGATATAGCAGGTAGAACCGTCGACTATTAGATCGTAAGCCGAACCGGCAAAGGTAAGGCTGCCGATCTTTTTTGGATTTTTTGGGTCTTTGATGTTGAGAATGATAAGGCCGGATTTATCTGCCGCGAGAAAGGCGAAGCTATCTTTAACCGATACCCCCATAATCTTGTCGGCAATTTTGAAGTTGCCGACTTCGGATAAAACGTGCGGGTTCGCAAGATCAATTATTCTTAAACCCTCAGCCTGACAGGCAACATAAAGGTAGGGCTTGTTAATAAATAGATTTTGGACATAACCGGGGAGTTGAAAACTGCCGGCAATTTTTGGCAGAGCAGGGTTGGAGATATCGACTACTCCAATCCCGGCCGCTCCCTGGTTGAGATAGAGGTAGGGTGGCGAAGCGGCAGTGCTGAAGGCGACGGTGCTCGCATGCCCGAGCAACTCGAGGGTGTTGCTGTGGGTGAGGGTACGGATGGTGAATTTCGGGACACTCCCGTCATCGGCGAGTTCGATACTTTCGTCATAACCGGTAATCGCAATCCGGGCTTGCGCCGACTCGGCGGGGACCGTCCAGGCATAGGAGCCGCTGTTAGGAAGAGACTGGGTGATTGACTGCCACTCGTTTTTCTTCGCGCTCTTATGATACCAGAGGCTGACCCGGTCAATATCGCTGCCGGTAGTTTGCCAGGTTATCGGGTATTGTAAACCGGCGATGCAGACGATGTCCGATGATTGTGGAAATGTCAGAGAGATATTGTTGGGATTATCACCATCAGGGATCACCCGCACCACAAAATCGGTCGATGGGGTTCCCTGCACCAACACCCACAGCGCCCATTTGTGCTCGCCCGTATCCCAGGTGTTATGGACGACGACGAGTGAATCGCCGGCAGAATCGACTTCATATCCGACTGCGCAGAGAGAATGCCCTACGGAAGGAGCATCGGGGAAATAGTGAAACACCGCCCAGTGGCACGGCCGGTCAGCTTTAATCTCGGCGACTATCCAATGGTAGACCCAGCCGTTGCTCTGATTTCCATCCGGACTGGCAGCAGATCGGAAGCTGTAGTGATTAAGAACGTTGGCGACATAGTTATGACCATTGGAGATCGGAACCTTTCCCCAGGTAGAACCGCTCATACTGTCGGTATCCATGCCGATTGCGAGT
>CAYHGV010000104.1:0-9646 GCA_964356135.1 uncultured bacterium | reverse complement strand
CCGGTTCATATGGTCGTCGACCGAACTGATTTCGTATTGTGGCTTCAGGCTATTCGGATCGGGATCGCTTTCCGGACGGCCGGTAAGACTAAAAGCATCAAAACCCCGGACATTATTATGGGTGGCATAGCTGCGCAGTCCACTCGTTTGATTTACCAGCCACTCGCCCCAGTCTCGTGCCCGTGCCCGACGGTCCGGGGAAGGAAGGTCGCCCGAAAGCCGGTGATGAGGCATCGTCGAACAATAGATCAGCTTTTTCTCGGGACGATTATTATAATAGCTCTGGACGATCTCGGAAATAGAATGGCTCTTCCAGTTGTTGAGCACCCCGTCATTTTCTAAGTCATTGGTGGGATAGAAACAGGATTTGATTACGAGAATATCGGCAGTGCGTCCATCATCCGAAAGCAAAGCTCCATTATTTAAAAAGAAGTGGCAGAGACCGTCGTTCTCCGGGTCCCCTTCTATATACGGTGCATTGCTATTTGAAACCCATTCATCGGTTACGGTATTGCCGGCTGCTTCCAGATCGGCTCGAAGATTTCCGCCGCCCCAATCCGGGTCACTTGACCATGGAGCAAGCCAATTTTCCCCGGTCGACTGGTGCATAAAGTGGATGTGTGCCGCTCCTAACGAACCAGCGAACAGCAGAATGGCAAATCCCCAAAACCAGGGGTTTCGAGTAACTGTAGATTTCATTGTTCCTCCTTTTAGTTCACCGAACAACAATAAATTTTTGGGTTCCTTGATAATTACCGGTTTCCAACCGACAGAAATAGATACCAGGACTGACCTCCTGGACATCCCAGAGTGCGCTATAATCACCCGCGGTCTTATATTCATTAACCAGAACTTTGACTAACTCGCCCTGGCTATTGTAGATTTTGATCGTAACGAATGATGGTGTGCGAATGCTATAAAAAATTGATGCAGTCGAAATGATAGGGTTTGCCGTGAGAGAAAACCGCTTCGCCGGATTTGAATCATCCGTAACCCCGGTCGATTGGTTGAAATAGAAAGCTCCCATGTCGGCACGGGTATTATCCGGGTCTTGAGCCGATGCCGGGTCGCCGGCATCGATCGCGGGCGATTTGGTATTGTCGGACGTTGGGAAATGCGCCCAGGTGAGATGGAAATCACCATCGGCCGGATTCTTAAATAACGGGTCTTTATCGATGCAGCCGATCCCAAACCACGATTCGGCGGTCCCGTGCTCAATATCGGAATAGGTCGCGGCGGCACTGGCAGCACCGGACTGGGCAATTCCATTAGGTGTATCGTGCCAGAGGATATTATTGTAGAAAGTAGTGTGGGCGCCGGACTGGTCGAAATAGAGATAGCTCCCGCCGCCGTCCGAGGATTGATTGCCGTAGAAGGTGTTGTGGGATAAGTTTAAGGTCGCATTTGCGGTGGCGTACGACAGCCCGCCGCCGACATTGCCGGCAGTGTTGGTGTTGAAGACATTTTTACTGACGGTCATCGTCCCCTGGTCGGTTGAGAAAAAAGCGCCGCCTCCATTGTTGGCTGCGTCATTGCCGCTAAAGGTATTGCTGCTAACAGTCAAGGTTCCAGTTCCATTCCAGATCCAGGCGCCACCACCGTCTTCGGCCGCAGTATTATTCGTATAGGTGTTACCGGCAAAATTTAAAGTGCCGGCATTGAGATGGATCATCGTCCCGGCACCGCCCGCGGTAATGGTAGAATTTCCGGTAAAGGTGTTATTATTGTAGGTTATCGTTCCGCTGTCGTTAATCCTCGTGAAACAACCACCGCCGTCTAACTGGGCGCGGTTGTTGGTGAAAGAATTGTTAGTAATCGTCAGCGATACGCCTGCACCTAAAAGATAGGTCATGCACCCTCCGCCTCCATCCGCGGCTGCGTTCCGGTTGAAGGTGTTACCGGTCATGGTTACCTGACCGCTCCCGTCAACGTAAAGAATAGCACCCCCTCCGTCTTTAGCCGGAACGCCGGGATGGACACCGGGAACGGTGTTGTCGTCAAAAGTACTGTTGGTGAGTACTATACTCCCATCGGTAATACCGACGTTTAATCCACCGGCATCCTCAAGTGCGGAATTGCGCTTAAAAGAACAGTTTGAAATCGAGACGGTTCCGGAGTTGGATACGACATTAACCCCGCCGCCTAAGATCGTAGCCGAGTTATCATTGAATTCGGAGTTTTCGAGCATAACGGCAGCGGCGGTGGTCTGGATATCGAGTGCACCGCCGTTATCGCCACTCCTGCCGTTTCGGAAGGTCACTTTTTTGATGCTGAGGACAGCAGAGGCTTCGGTCGTCAAAAGCGATAGCACTTGGGCGGTTGTTCCGCCGTCGAGGATGGTAGAACCGGTACCGGCACCGATAATAGCTAGCGAATTATTCTCCCATGACGAAAAGGATAACGTGGTCGAAATATTGTAGGTGCCGGCCGCAACATTGATCGTATCGTTTGCACCATTAGCTGCAGCGGTGTTCAGTGCATTTTGAAATCCCGATACGGTATTGACATTAAACGTTGCCCCCCACGCCCCGACAAAAAAAGCAGTGAGGATAACACCTACCACCAGCGCGATAGTAGAACGTGTTGACATCAATGAACCTCCTTTCCCCACCCGCAATCCCTCCCCACACCGGGGAGGGAAAAGGGGGGGGGTGTTAGAGACTATCCGTGTTCTTCTTCAAAAAATCTGCGTCTATCTATGTGTATCGGTAGTTAAAAATTGGTCTCTAAAAAATTAAAAAACGGCGTATCGATCGCATTGTAGCCCGCCTCATTAAGATGGGCATCGTCCGGTTCGCCGTCGGTGTACTCATTTTTAATTGCTCCGTTTGTGCCGGCTAAGACGCTGTAGAAATCGAAGACGAACACCTGGTTCGGATGCTGGGTATGAAGAGTCGATAGATAACTGTTGTACTGAGTTTGGCTCCAGACGATGTATTGGTCAATCGAGCCCGATGGTACGGGCAGGGCGTTGCCGATGATAAGCTGGTAGCCACGGTCGGTAACGACGATTTTGTAGACGCTGTCGACAATCGCTTTGTTGCGCGATAAATTGGCATCAGCGTCAGCTTGAGTCCCGCCCGTAAAATCGACGAAACAGAGTTTGAAGAAAATGACCGGTTTCGGAGTGGAAGGGATATGGCCAACGATACTTCGCGTCGTATCAACCATCCCTTCGTCCGGTCCGGCATTATAGCGATGGTAGATGGTAAAGCTGTCGCGCACCACCGGGTGAGTATCGTCCCAATCCCAGCCCCAGTGGACGAACCAGCCTTCGAGCACCGACCGGCCGAGCATATAAAACGTGCCGATTGCCGATTGTTTCTGCGTGCAGCCTCCCAGGGCAAGCACGCACAACACCGCTACTACTCCGACTTTTTTCAACATTGCTACCTCCTTGTATGTAATGTGCTTTTTTTCATTCGTTGATCTTACCTTTGCCGATTTTTTTCATTTCTATTCTCGTCTTCAGCGATTCGCCTCTCGATCATGATGGACCGTTGAGTTCCGCGATGCTGCCGGTCTAAAATAGTCGAGATGCAGTTTTGGCTGTTTTGCTGATTCATCGTAATCTCGTGCAGCAAAGGTAAATCCAACCTGCTTGTTCTGCTGAGGAACGATGATGTACATTCCATGGTTCGGGAATGATACGCCAACCCACGACTGCGCAAGCGGTGTGACATCGACCTCAAGCCACTCATCACCCTGACTGGGTATTTGTGCGGTCACGATGATCGATGTATCCAATGCGGGTTTCGTTCGCCAGGTGACAGTCGTTTCGACCCAGGCTTCGTCAATGCGAGAGATCGTTACTATCCCCGGATAAATATAGGGAGCAACCACATAGAGTTTTAACACCGCGGAGTCAATATAACAGCCTTCATAGGCAGCGAGGTCGAATCGGATGAGACCATACAATGGTTCGCGTGTCGCCGACGAATATGCGTAGACTGAGATGATATCATCCTTGCCGGTCCAATCCGGTAAATCGCCATCGATGCCGGCATCCATCACTGCCGGCAGTTCAACCGCTTCGGTCGGAACCGGGCCGGTGCTGAAGCTAAATTTGTAAATCGCGGCAATACCGTTGCCTGCCCGGTCTTGGGCGGTGGTATCGATTGTCACGGTATAGGTCGTATCACCAACCAGAATGGCAGCCGGATTATAGACGACGGTGCTCTCGTTCTCCCAGGAGAAACTGCCGGTAGTCGCCGGTTCGGTGCTGAAAGCCGATTGAACCGAAACCGTATCCATCGGTTCGGAAAAAATAACCGTGATGTCAGCGGTGACCGCTACGCTCGTGGCGCTGTTGGGCGGAGTGGTAGACAGAACGGTCGGCGAGGCCGTATCCGATTTTTGACACCCGGCAACGGCAAGTAATAGTCCGATGAGAAAACCCGACGCTTTTTTAATAAAAACCACTAAAGCCTCCTTTTCGATATTGACGGAAGACACATTACTTCGAAGGAGCGATCGGGCGTGAGGTAACCATCAGTAGTCGACGATTTCATAGTAATAGGGCGAATCACCAATCGCGCTCCAGGCATTCATCGTTCCGACATGGTCGATAAGCATCACATTCTTCAACGTATTAAAAGTACCGTCATCCATCTCTTGACCGGAAGGAACTGATGTACCGGCCTGAGGCTGGATTGAACCATAATTGATTCCCTGTGCCGGAGTCGGTGCCGCGTTTCCGGCGAACATCCCCTGGACGATTTTTGCCCGTTGCGCTTCGGCTGCCGATTTCCAGGCGTATTGAAAATAATTCCAGATAACTCCCATTCCGCAGTAAAACTGTTTTTCTTGTAAAGGAAGAGTGGGAAACCGGGTAATCAGGTCGTTCTTGACCGAATCGTGCACCGATATCGGCCAGGTTACTTTTTTGCCGGTATTGAGTTCATAGAGAAACGAAGTGTAATCGAAAAAAGCATCCAGGTCTTTGTTGGTGAGTGCCAGTCGATTCGGTTCATCGTACGCCAATACCTGAACATACCGATTCATTACCTGAACAAAAAGCGGAAGCTGAGCCGAAGGTTGATTTTTTGCCGCCTGATAGAAGGCAACGACCAGAGCCTGGCGGATCAATCCGACCTGAATCGGGTCGGTCACCTGGCTGAGCATTGCCCGCGAAACGGCAAGCGACTGGAGTTCCTTGAGGAACCCCTCGGGATTGATACCGAACTCTTTTTTTGACTGCTCGGTCAATGCCGACCGTTCGGCATCGGTCACCCGGCCATTAATTATGAACTGGAGCACACCGACCCCGGCGGCAACATCGCCTTCGGTGAGCGTATACCCACCCTGCTTGGCGAGCACCGCGCCCGAACCGGTAGCCCTGCCTGAACTTGCTTGCCCGGGTACCCGGACGAAATTAATCGGCACGCCGTTGATATCAATAAACCGCAGGATGTCACGATCCAAAAAGAACATATACGCCGTAGCACCACCGGAAGTCCGGTCCTGGAAGTAAATACTATTTTCAGTGATGGTATACCGCCCGGCGCTCATACCGAAGGTATAAGAAAGATCCGGATTGAGCACCATCTCAAGACCGAGTTCCGGTGCCGACCATTTTCCAATAATCGTCTGGGCAGCTAAAGTCGAAACCGAAATCAGCATACCCATCATAAGGCAGAAACGTTTCATCGTAACCCCCTGCGTAAAAGAGTAATGCGGACAGATTCTTGATTCTCTGCCGTGCTGAGCCGACACAAATAGATGCCCTCGGGAAGTGGCTTGCGAAAGTCGTCACGCCCATCCCAGACTAAGGTTCCGCTGGAACCGGAAATCAGCGCTGAAAGGTCACGGACTTCCCTGCCGTCCAGCGAGTATATTCTCAAGGTCGATTGGCTCAGCTCAGGGAGGGTATAGCGAAGAACCGGCTTGAGTGCGGGATTATTATTAACGCTCAGCGATAAAGTGCTTATCGTTTTATCCTTGCCCTCTTCCACGGTTAACGGTGAGATCGTAAAAAAACCGTCCGAAACATCGAAAACACCAAATGGCTGGGTGATATCTTCGACCTGCACCAGTGCTTCATTGCCCGGGGTGTTGGGAATCGCCCAGGCGAACGAACCGGTATTATTATAATCAGTGGCAATAGTATACCACTGGCTCGCACTCCATTTTGGCGTATAAATAATCTTGACCTTTTGAATAGCGCCGGTCGATGTCCAGGTAATGTTATGAACCGAACCGGCTTGCAAGTTTTCGCCACCGTTGGGCGAGACTATGGTAAGCGATGTCTGCGGCTTGAAGTAAAGTCTCAATCTCGGTCTCCACGGTCCATAGGGACCATCACTCGAGTGAAAAGCAGCGTAATTATCAAGCTGCTTATACTTTAACTGAATACACATCCCATAATTAGGTTTGACCCCTTTAAGCCAATCGTTGACCAAATATTTCAAATCCCAAGTCCACCAGCTGTCCTTGTTTCCATCGATATAAAGTAAAGGATTCCAGCCTGGAACTAACGAGGGACGATTACTGAAGGTTATGGTTTTTTCCTGCCAGGCTTCAGCCACTGCGTAGAGTAAACCAGTATCGATCACTCCGACTGTTTTTCCCCGGTCATGGCACCAGAGGTCAAGAAAACAGGAATCGAGATCCCTCCCGGCATAAGCAGAAATATCAAATTCAAGAAAAGAGTCCATGGGTTGAAGCCCCCAGAAACCTATCCATAATTCAACCCCGTCGCCATAATTTTGGTCTGGTGAGTCATGGTCTACGTAGGCATCTTTCCCTTCAGAACCGGGCTGCAGCGTGTCCGCATCCTGGGCCGAAGCAAAGGAAAAAGCAATCAGCACTCCGACAATAACCGACAATAATCTGTATTTCATTTGTCCTCCTTGTCCTGCTTTTATTGATCTCATAGTAATCCTCAACGAATAATCGTAATTCTCGCGGTATTCTGTTTCCCGGCTGCTTCCAGCCGACAGAAGTAAACACCTTCCGGTATAAATCTACCTAAGTCGTCATACCCATCCCAGATTACAGTTCCGCTGGTTGCGGTCAGGAACGCTGAAAGGTCACGGACTTCCCTGCCGTCAAGCGAATAGACCTTCAGACTTGACCGGCATTGACTGGGAAGACGGTATTGAATAATCGGCTTGACCGCCGGGTTATGATGAACTACAAGTGATACCGTGCCTGCTTCGTTAGCCTTAGCCTCTTCCACGCTCGCCGGAGCGATGGTAAAATAACCATCCGAAACATCGAATGCACCCACACCGGGCTGGGCTGCGTCTTCGATTTGCACCAGCGCTTCATTGCCCGGGGTATTGGGGATCGTCCAGGAGTATGAACCGGTATTATTATAATCAGCAGTAATGGTATACCACTGGCTCGCACTCCACTTCGGCGTATAGACGATATTGACCTTAGTGATCGAACCGGTCGATGTCCAGGTAATGTTATGAACCGAGCCGGCTTGCCAGTTTTCTCCGCCGTTGGGCGAAGAGATGGTAAGCGATTTCTGGGTTTTGAAATATAGCCTCAAGCGTGGTCCAGGAGCAGGGGCATCACTTGAATAAAAAGTAGCGTTACTGTTTATACCCAAAAAATAAAATAGAATAATAAACCCGTTATTGGGAAAAGTGCCGTCGAGCCACTCCTGAACCATATCCTTCACATTCCAGGTCCACCAGGTATCTTTATCCCCGTCAGTAGAGCTGCTGAACAGAACCGGGTCTGTTCCCGGTTGATTATTCCAGGTAACGGTATTCTCCTGCCAGGATTGTGTCACCCGCCAGACACCAGCGGTGTCGTCGCTCCCCGCGGTCTTTTCCCGCTTATAGCACCACAGGTCAAGGAAACAGGAATCAAGCAGCCTCCCGGCATAAGAAGTAAGGTCAAATTCTACAAAAGAGTATCTGAAATCTCCCCCGGTAATGCCTATACATAAATCAACCATATTACCAAAATTCATGTCGGGGAGACCTTCGTGTATATTGGCATCTTTCCCTTCAGAACCGGGCTGGAGGGTATCCGCATCCTGGGCTGAGGCAAAAATAAAGGATGCGAATACTCCTGCAATAACAGCAATAACCTTAGAGTTCATGCTACCTCCTCGTATCTGTATATTTTTTGTAGTTGAATTTAACCCTGGAGAACTTTGTGTGTTTAAGACCATTGAGATTTACATACTCGTGAGCTATCGAATAGAATCTACGCCCGGCATTCACGTTGGCAGTATACAAGTAACTCTTCTTTTGTCAATAACCGCTATACTCTTTACTGCCCACTGCTTACTCCTTTGTCTTCTTTCCGTGACTTTAGTCCCTTCCGTGGTTTAACTCACCTTAGTTCGTCTGTAGTTAAACGAAATTCTTTTTTCGGGTGCGCCTCGAAACGAGGCGAATTCGTGGTCAAATATATTTTCTGTGTCTTCCGTGCCTTCGGTGGTGTACTTTCATACTTTATCCGTGTTCATCTGTGGTTACAATTTCCTTTTACTTAATATGGAATTCAACGACATCCCCGTCTTCGAGAACCTGGTCATGCTCGACCCGCAGTCCCTGAATCCGTTCCCCCCGCCACAACCGGGCGTATTTCATCTTTTCCCCGAAATCCTTGTGGATCGACCGGGCAGCATCAAGGAGCGTTTCACCCTTTTTGAGAATGATCGGATCGTGTCGGTCGATCGGTTTTCCTGGTGTCTTGGTGTAGACCCGAATTATTTCCAATATCCGGTAGATCAGGTTTTTAAATTCACTCAACCCGCTGCCTTCCTGGGCGGAAATGGCAATGACCGGGAACTTTTCTTCGTATATTTCATTAAGAATCATAAGCCGCTGGCCTGCACCTTCGGCGTCCGTTTTGTTCGCAACCAATATAACCTGCTTACTCACCCAACCCTCAACCCAGTCGATTTCACTCGGTTGTTCTTTCCCTAACTTGAATTTTGCCTTCTGCAGTTCCTCGAGCACCATTTCAATCCCGTCCAAAAGCCCATCGTCGGACAGGTCAACCACCAGCGCCAACAGGTCTGCCCGGCGGAAAATATCTAAAAGCCAGGGCTCGGTATGCTCTTTCACCACCGGCGGTGCATCGACTAACTGAAATTTGATTTCTTCATACTCCATCATCCCAATATCGGGCTCTTTGGTCGTAAACGGGTAGGGTGCAACCGCGGGATTAGCCTTGGTGAGGCTTTTTAGAATCGAAGATTTACCGGTATTGGGCGGCCCCAGGAGAATAACCTGACCGGCGCCCTGTTTTTCGATATAAAAACTACGGCCGTGCCCGGTTTTGGCGTGCTGCTCCAGGGCTTCGCGCTTGAGTTTGGAGATGCGGGTTTTGAGGTCGGCTTGGAGTTTTTCCGTGCCTTTGTGCTTCGGCATAATCGCCATCATCTCCTGGAGCGAAGCTATCTTTTCCTTTGTCGTTTTGGCTTCGCGATACCGCCGCTCCGCTTCAAAATACTGGGGTGGTAAATTCGCCGGCATATCGGGTAGTATAAATATATTTGACCTGTCGTCAATCCCGCCGAGAATTCCCACCATCGACCTGCCGTAGGAATAATTGACTTTTGGTTCCGTTCGTGTTCGTCGGATAAAACCGCTCGCTTCGCAAATCAGCGACTTACTTTGAGAGCTCTGCGAAACTACCTTTGATTTCAGGTGCTTTAGAGAACTGAGCGAAA
>CAYHGV010000103.1:0-9819 GCA_964356135.1 uncultured bacterium | reverse complement strand
CAACAACACCATCCAGGATATCATGATTCGTAAAAAGAAACTGGAAGGCTTTGAAACCCTGTGGCTGCCGGGCACCGACCATGCGTCGATCGGCACCCACAACCAGATCGAAAAAAAACTTGCCCAAGAAGGAAAGACCCGCTTCGACTTAGGACGGGAAGAGTTTTTAAAACTCGCCTGGGCATGGAAAGAGAAGTACGGCAATACCATTACCGAGCAATTAAAAAAACTTGGCTGTGCCTGCGACTGGACCCGCCTCTGCTTTACCATGGACCCGCGGCTCTCCCGGGCGGTGCGCGAAGCATTCGTCCGCTATTATGAAAAAGGATTAATCTATCGAAGCGAGTACCTGGTCAACTGGTGCCCGCGCTGCCAGACCGCCATCTCCGATCTGGAGGTTCGCCACCGTGCAGTAGCCGGACAACTCTGGTTTATTAAGTACCCGCTCCAGGGTTCAAACGAGTATATCGTCGTTGCAACGACCCGGCCGGAGACGATGCTGGGCGATACCGCCGTGGCGGTCCATCCCGCTGATGAACGCTATCGCCACCTTCACGGCAAAACCGCCCACCTGCCGCTAACTGACCGCGACATTCCGATTATTACCGAAGAGCTGGTTGACCGCACCTTCGGCACCGGCGCGGTGAAGGTCACCCCGGCGCATGACCCGGTCGATTTCGAAATCGGCAAGAACAAGCATTTGGAATTCATTAAAGTTATCGACGAAAACGGCCGGATGACCGATGCGGTGCCGGCGCGATACCGGGGTTTAACCCGCGAAGCGGCGCGGAAATTGACAATCGAAGACTTAACTCAACAGGGACTCTTGGAAAAAACTGAACCCTATGGATTGAGCGTCGGAGTCTGTGAGCGTTGTGAAACCATCATTGAACCGCTCCCTTCGCTGCAGTGGTTTTTAAAAATGGCACCGTTGACCCAACCGGCACTTACGGCCGTTGAAAGCGGCACAATCGAACTCCTGCCCGAACGCTGGACCAAGGTCTACCTTGACTGGATGCATAATATCAAAGACTGGTGCCTTTCCCGGCAGCTCTGGTGGGGTCACCGGATTCCGGTTTTTTACTGTGATGACTGCAACGAGATTATGGTCACCCGCGAAGACCCGCTGGAGTGCAGCCACTGCCACAGCAAAAACATCCACCAGGACGAGGACATCCTCGACACCTGGTTTTCTTCCGCACTCTGGCCGTTTTCAACCCTGGGCTGGCCTGACGACACCCCGGACCTGCGGCGGTTCTATCCGACCGATTTTCTTTCGACCGCACCGGAGATTCTCTATCTCTGGGTAGCACGGATGATTTTCTCGGGACTCGAGTTTCGCAACGACATCCCTTTTAGAAAAGTTTATTTCCATTCGATCATTTTAAGTGAAACCGGTGAACGGATGAGCCGGTCGAAAGGTGTCGGCGTCGACCCGTTAGAGCTCATCAACAAATACGGCACCGACGCTTTGCGGTTCACCGTCGCCTATTTGGAAACCCAATCCCAGAGTTATCGATTCTGGGAGCAGAAGGTTGAAATCGGCCGCAATTTCGCCAACAAAATCTGGAACGCAGCCCGACTCATCCACCCCCAGCTGGTCGACCGGCGACCGGCGACCGAGAACGACCAACTGACGGCGATCGCCGCCGAACTTACCACCATCGACCGCTGGATTGTGACGCGCTACAATCAAACCATCGATTCGGTTTCGAGCGGCATCGAACGCTGTAATTTTGGCTTTGCCGCTGCCGAGCTCTATAAGTTCGTCTGGCACGAGTTCTGCGACTGGTATCTCGAGTTTGCCAAGAGCCGGATCGATTCTGCCGGGGTCCGGGCAGTACTCGCTTCGGTCTTCTCCGGCAGCCTACGCCTGCTCCATCCTTTTATGCCGTTCATCACCGAAGAACTCTGGCACCGGTTCGGTTTTACGCCGGAGAGTATCATGGAGAGCACCTGGCCTTCACCCCTGCCCGTGAACGAAGAAGGAATAGCGCTGGTGGAGAGTTTAAAGAACGTCGTCAGCACGATTCGGAATATTCGTGCCGAGCTGGGAGTGGCGCCGAAAGTTCCGATTGAATGTTTGATCAATACCCCGGATAAAACCGTGGAGTCGTTTCTCTTAGCCGAAAGCCCGCTGATTCAGAAAATGACCAATGCGTCTTCGGTTACGCCCGCTGCCCACCGACCTCCCTCGTCGTCAGTGGGAGTGTTCCCTCGTTTAGAGGTATACGTGCCCCTGAAGGGGGTCATCGATATTGACAAAGAACGGAAACGCCTGGAACGGGAGCAGTCGTCCCTGGCAGGAGAACTGCAAAAGGTTGCACACCGATTAGCCAATGAAGAGTTTTTAAGCCGGGCGCCGAAAGCCATCATCGAGAAAGAGCAAACAAAGAAGAATCACTTTGAAGAAAAGTTAACGCGCCTTAACCAGGTTTTGGCCGCTTTGCGTTAGGAGGGAGCATGAAATACTTTGGCTGGTTTCTGTTGATTATCGCGGTGGCTGCTGGACTCGTATTGTACCGCACGCAATACCAACCCTTAAAAAACGATGTTACCAAGCTCCGGAAAGAGAACAAGATGTGGCGCGAGGAATTGGAAAAATTGAAAAAACCGCAGGGGGCGGTGGTTTCCGAATCCTCCCGAACCCCGAGCGACCCCGTCCGCAATCCCGCCGGCACCACTTCGATCGTCTTTTTGCAGGACGACCTCTTTTCCGGTTATGAGACTGAGTTGACCGCCCAGGGCAAAAAATCTTTGCAAGACTTAGCCGAGGTATGGAAAAATAGCAAAGGTCAGATCGAAGTGGTCGGCCATACCGACAATGTGAAAATGGGGCCCAAGCTGCGCTCGAAATATCCGACCAACTGGGAACTGGGGGCTTTGCGCGCGATCGCGGTCGTGAAATTTTTGGAAAGCCAGGGCATCGAACCGTCGCGACTGGTGGCGCTTTCGTTCGGACCCTCGCGACCCGTTGCCGACAACCAGACCGAAGCGGGCAGGAAGAAAAATCGCCGAATCGAGATAATCGCCCAGCCCTGATGATACATAAAGTTCTAAATTCGAAATTCGAAATTCTAAACAAATCTAAAATTCCAAACACAAAACCCGAAAGGTTATTTGTGCTTAAATTTTTCGGTTTTGAATTTGTTTAGTCCGCCATGGTTCGTGGCGGATTAGTGCTTTGTATTTCGAGTTTATCTCGAGATGATTAAGTTCATCATTAATCCCCAGGCGGGTAAAGGCGAGACCCCAAAACTCTGGGCAGAAATTCAACCGGCAATCGAGCGGCTGGGCATCCGCTATCACCATTCAATTACCGACCGCCCGGCTCAAGTCCAACCAATAGTCCGTGATGCCCTGAAGCAGGGTTGTGACCGGATCTACATCGTCGGCGGCGATGGAACTATCAACGAGGTGATTAATTGCATGATCGGCAGACCGGTGGCGCTCGGCATCATTCCCACCGGTTCGGGCAATGATTTTGCCAAGATGATCGGGGTTACAACGATCGAAACCGGCATCAAAACCCTGGTCAACGGCCGTCGTAAAAAAATCGACGTCGGCCGGATCGGTAACCGGTATTTTATCAATATCGTCGGGATCGGGTTTGACGCGCTGGTCGCTTTTCTCGTAAAAAAAAGCAGATTCCATGGCCAGCTCGGTTACTTTGCATCGGTCTTAACCGCACTGCAGGGTTTTCACCCACCCCGGTTTGAGCTCACCGCCGACTCTCAAACCTTCTCCGGTCGCGCGTTTTCGGTCTCGGTTGGCAACGGCCAGTACCACGGCAGCCTGTTTCGCCTCACCCCGGATGCGGCGATCGACGACGGTATCTTGGACATCTGCATCATCGGAAAAGTGCCGGTCCCGAAATTCCTGTTCAATATCCCGAAGGCGATCAAAGGCACTCATGCCTCGGTACGCGAGGTCGTAATGCTGAAGACCAAAAGCCTGCGGGTCGAGTCCGAAAGCCCGTTCTACGCTCACTGCGATGGCGAAGTGATGCCCGCACCTGTCAAAAAAATCGAATTAACGGTCGTTCCCCAGGCGCTCGAAGTCGTCACACTATGAACAGTAATTTTAACAGGTCTAAAGACCTGTTTCTACCGATGGGTAACCTTATTCCCCGCCGCTGTAGAAACAGACCTTTAGGTCTGTTAGACTTTTTATTAAATCGGCATAAATCCAAGAAGGTTCTCCTAATCTTTTTATTTCTCGCTGGTCCCCTCTTTGCCAGAGAAAAGTCCCCAGGTTTGGCAATGCTTTTTTCCCTCCTCGTCCCCGGCGGCGGCCAATTCTATACTGAGAACTATCTCAAAGGAATTCTCATCGGAGGGACTCAAGCGACGCTCGAGTATCTGTCGATTCGAGACCACTTCCGGGCACTGGACTACCAAGCCAAAGGCGATACCCTCAAGTACTTCCACTACCGGGACAGCCGTAACAATCTCCTCTGGTGGACCGCGTCGGTCACGGTCTTCTCCCTTGCCGATGCCTATGTCTCGGCGCATATGTACCATTTCAAAGCGCAAGAACGTCTCAATCTCATTATTTGCCCATCCAAAATCGGGATAGCGGCGACGTGGTAAAAATCAAGGGGACCGATTTAACCGTCGCCGACTTTACCCGCATCGCCCGGTTTAAAGAAAAAATCGGCGTCGATCCAACCGCGGCAAAAAAAATCGCCCGCTCCAACAAAAGTTTTAAAAAAATTCTTGCCGCCGATAAGCCAATCTACGGTGTCAATACCGGCTATGGTGCGCTTGCCGGCGAGAAAATTTCCAAATCGGAATTGAAGCAGCTACAGCGCAACCTTATCCTGAGCCACGCGGTCGGTGCCGGCGAACTTCTTCCGCTCGATGCGGTTCGGGGTGCACTGGTCTTGCGCATCAACACCCTCGCCCAGGGCTATTCCGGCGTTCGACCGGAGCTGGTCGAATTCTTGGTTGCGCTGCTCAATCAGGATGTGGTGCCGGTTGTCTATGAAAAAGGATCGGTTGGCGCCTCCGGCGATCTGGCACCGCTGGCATTCATCGCCCTGGTGGTTATCGGCAGAGGCGAAGCATTTTTTAAAGGGGAAAGGTTGACGGGTGCCGCGGCATTGAAAAAAGCTGGCTTAGCACCTTTGGAACTCGAACCGAAAGAAGGGGTCGCGCTGATCAACGGCACCCAGATGATGACCTCGGTCGGTACCCTGACCCTGGTCGATGCGGAAGAGCTTTTAGAAATTGCCGAAGCTTCGGGTGCGATGTCCATTGCCGCGCTCGGCGGAGATAAAAAAATCACCGATAAAAGATTACACCGGTTACGACCGCATAAAGGACAGTTGCAGTCCGCCCGAAAACTTGCCCGTTTTCTGGAGGACGTCGAAAAGCAGGGAGGGATGATTCAAGACGCCTACTCGCTGCGCTGCATTCCCCAGGTGCACGGTGCGGTCCGGCAGGCACTGGGCTTCGTCCGCACAATCCTCGAAACCGAAATAAATTCGGTAACCGATAATCCGTTAATAATCGAGGACGAGATTCTGTTGGGCGGCAACTTCCACGGCTCAGTGGTCTCGCTGGGATTAGATACGCTGGGCATCGCCCTGGCTCAACTGGCAGCAATTTCCGAACGGAGAACCTTCCGGCTGTTAGACCCGAAGCTCTCCGGGCTACCGCCGTTTCTTGCCGAACATGCCGGTCTCAATTCCGGCTTGATGATGACGCAGGTGCTGGCTGCCGCCCTGGTTACCGAAAACAAGATCTTAGCCCATCCGGCTTCGGTCGATACCATCCCCACTTCCGCCAATCAGGAAGACTATGTCAATATGGGGATGACCGCGGCAGTCAAGGCAAAAAAAATCTATGAAAACTCAAGAACCGTTTTAGCGGTTGAACTCTTATGCGCCGCCCAGGCGTTAGAAATGGCAGGCCGCATTCCCAAAGGGCTAAAAGAAATTTTTAACGCCATTCGCACCGAGGTTCCCTTTATCAAAGCCGACCAGGAACTCCAACCCTTTATCGAAAAAATCACCGCCCTTATCCAGGAAAACAAGCTCCCTCTCGATTGACCTTTCCGGAATTTTCTATTTTAGCTCATAACCAAATTAAGGAAAGCTAGTGTAGTGTTTCCAACATTTCTTTACAACAAATAGCTTGTAATATTGAGCAGAAGCGAAGAAACTTCCAATAGACACCGATGGAATTTGGTCAAGAAATTTGTAAAGGTATTTAGAAAACACTACACTTGAGAGGACGGGTTGCTCACTTGGCCCTATCTCGATGGTTGGCCAGGATAGACAATGGGATATTAAAGACCCGGTCCCCCTATTGCTGGCCTGAAGGGAGTTAACCGAGAGGGTTGACAGAGTTTTATTTTAAAGCATACTTCATAAGAACAGGAGGCATCATGAAACAAATGAAAACGAAATTATTAAAATGCAAGGTTGGTCAAAAAATGTTTAAGGGCGAACGGATAATTGCTATTAATGTTAACGGCAATACTATTTCTGCTATCGTTGACGAAAGCAGCATTGAAAAACAAGCATTACGGGTAGATGTTTGTGATGTAAACAAGAAAACCAAAGAACTCCTTGTTTGCCTTCCCGGGGAAAGTTTTGCAACCCGGAAAATCTGGGTTCCTGAAAAGATGGTCATGTGATACTGAGCGATATAGACATAAGGAAAGCTCTCAAACAAAGAAAACTGATAATAGACCCCTCCCCCGAGGAACGGCAGATTGATTCTACAACAATTGATTTGAGAATTGGTGAGCCGTTGTATATTTGGAATCCTGAACTTGTGGGACAGAAAGGTGTAGCTATACGGGTTGACATAAATAACTTTGATTTTACTCAGTTAGCCGCAAAATTCCTGCAAGAAATAACTAAAGACGATACCGGAAAGTATACCATAAAACCAGGGGTATTTTATCTTGCGTCAACCTATGAAAAAATAGGATTGCCTACCGCTTCAAGAATGGCTGCTCGAGTAGAAGGTAAGAGTAGTTTAGCTCGATTGGGGTTAGTTGTTCACATGACTGCACCAACTATTCATTGCGGTTATGGCCCAGGCATAATAACTTTAGAGATATATAATTATGGCCCATTTCCTATACTGGTAACTCCTGGCGAATCTTTTATTTGTCAACTCATTATTGAGTGCGTAAAGACTAAACCTACCGAAAGAACCGGTAGAAAATTTACCCATCAAAAAAGCCCTAAAGGAGATAAATAATAGACAGAATTTAAGAAATGGCAGAGAAATAAATGGGGATGGGTTCAATTTACAACTTGTGAGTTCAATAATGAAGTGCAACATCTGGGAGAACGTGAAAGAATGCGGTATACTGAGGGCCTATGCGAAAATACTACCATCATTTATCCCTGGAAGATCGAGAACGTATCACCGAGATGCTCGGAGAGGGTGTTATGATCCAGGCGG
This sequence comes from uncultured bacterium, assembly GCA_964356135.1. GTDB lineage: Bacteria > Hydrothermota > Tepidihabitantia > CAYHGV01 > CAYHGV01 > CAYHGV01. The sequence goes on along the minus strand of CAYHGV010000103.1, from coordinate 2,392 downwards.
TTTTGGACAAACTGCTGGGTCGTTTCATCGGTTATACGGGCAGTAATTGGCAGGAAATGGCAGGTTTTTCGTTGTTTGGAAGCAAAATACCGATATACCCACACCATTGGCATAATATTATATAGCTGTTGCGAGACAGGGTTAAAATCGGTCCTGATCCAGAGTCCTCAAAAAGATATTGAGAAGATGTACTGGGTGGTTAGCCTATTAGCTATGACGGCGGGTTAATGAATTTCCACGGAAGTTGGTAAACCACCCAGTTCTTGACAATCCTGAATTTTCAATCACAATAACAAAAAAGGGGGAACAATGGGCCGAAGTTTGGTCGTTTTGATTTTAACCGTCAGTTTAACTTGGGGCATAACCTTTACGGTAACTTCATTTTCCGATGGAGGAGCCGGTAGTCTTCGCGAGGCGATAACCAGTGCCAACAGCAATCCCGGAGAGGATACAATTATTTTTTCAAACAAAGGTAAAATCACCCTAACCAGTAACCTTCCCACCGTCTTTGGTCCAGCAATCATCGATGCCTCAAACCAGTTTACTTCAAGCCCTGGTGATACCATTCAGGGCTGTGGACTGACCTTGGCAGGCAATAATTGCGTCATCCGTGGACTCCATATACAGAATTGCTTGTGTGGAATCGAAATTCAAGGGGATAACAACACAATAGGTGGCTCAGGCACCGGTTACAGGAATGTTCTCTCTGGCAATGCAATTGCTATTCTCATCTATTATGGTAGCAACAACAACATCATCGGCAATATCATCTCCGGCAATTCCGGTAGCGGCATCCTTGACGATGGTGATGGAAATCAAGTTATTAAAGGTAATTACATCGGCACGGGAGAGAACGGACAGGATGATCAGGGCAATGGTGGGTATGGAATTTGCTTTGTGGGCTCTTCCAACGTGATTGGCGGTAGCGGCATCGATGATAAAAACATCATCGCCTTCAATAAAAAAGGCGTGGTCGTTTTTCAGAATTCCGTTCACAATCAGATCACCCGAAATTCCATATTCGATAACGATGAACTTGGCATCGATTTGGGCGATGATGGACCGGGTATCGAATTTGGCAATCCCAATGATGGAATCCCTCCTCCAGTTATTGTGGCTGAGCCTGATACGGTTCGCGGCACCGCAGCCCCATACTCGACGGTTGAAATATTCAAAGCTGATCCCGATACTTCGGGCTATGGAGAAGGGAAGACTTTTATCAACTCGGGTTCAGCCAATTCTTCGGGTATGTTTGCAATCGCTGTCTCCGGGCTCGTAGTGGGTGACACCGTAACTGCTACTGCTACCGATAGTGTTGGTAATACTTCCGAGTTTTCCAAGAATAAACGGGTCGAGCACTACCAGCCCGACAATTGGATTGCAACTACGATTACCCCGGCCGACGACTATATTGGTAACGACACCCTGAACACCGACGGTAAAAATCAAACCAAAAGCAAAAAAATCGTCCCCAACGACAGCGCGGTCTACTATGTAAAAATCCAGAACGACGGCAGCACCGCCGATTCGTTTCAGGTGAAAGGTGCAGGCACGAGCGGCGTCTGGACTGTCAGTTACTACGATTCAACCCAGGCCGGCACCAACATCACCGCTGCTGTCACTGGCAGCGGCTGGTTCACCAAACCCCTGACTGCAACCACAACTAAAGAGATCCGCCTGGTAGTTAAGGCCGGGAATGTCACACCCCCCGATACCCTCAAAGAAATTTTAGTAACCTCTGCGTCAACAGTTGATACGACCAAAAAAGATGCGGTCAAGGCCGTGACCACAATTAAATACGCCCAACCGGATATTCAGATTGCCCTTCTCGCAGACGGCTTCGATTATGAAGGTAATGGAACGTATAATCTTGATGGCACCGGTCAGACCAAAAGCCAGAATGGAACTACTGCCACGCCGGCAGTCTACTACATTAAAATCGAAAACGACGGAAATTTCAAAGATGTCTTCTCTGTCAAAGGCGACTCTGGCAGCACCGACTGGCAAGTATCGTATTACGACGCCAAGACCGACGGCACAAACATCACCGCCAACATCATCGCAGGGACCTTTAAGACCGATTCCTTAGATACTGGGGGAGCAAAAGAGATCCGGGTTGAAGTGGCACCCCAAACTGGCGTACCATCTGGAATGACCAAGATTCTTTTAATCCGTTCGATTTCTATTGCCGATACGACAAAAAGAGATTTGGTGAAAGCAATAACCACCGCTGTGACCACCGTTGCCGAAAATTTCGAACCCACGCTGGCGTTCGCACTCGCTCCGCTTACGCCTAATCCCGCTTTCCGAACCACTTATATCCGATTTGCCCTACCGTTTCGCACTTCGGTTCGGCTATCGGTATACGATGCAACCGGGAGAATCGTCACAC